>NZ_JBEXOT010000035.1:0-76232 GCF_040611675.1 Streptomyces sp. NPDC006551 | reverse complement strand
CTCCCTCCCTCCACGACGCTCCTCCGCTCTTCAAAGGCCCCGCACCCGACCGCCCCCACCCGGTACCCGACCGCCCCCACCCGGTACCCGGCCGCCCCCGCCCGGTACCCGGCCGCCCCCGCCCCCCCGAAGCGACCCCCGCGTCCCCCGTTCGGGTTGCCCCCCTCCGCTCTCCGGACAAACCCCCAGAACCCCCGGCAAGCTCGTGCCATGCGTGCCGCGCCCACCCCCACCACCCCACCCCTCGCCGGGGGTGAGACCGGCCCCGCCGCTCTGCGCCCCCTCCTCGACACCGTCCTCGACGCCCTCCACGACGGAGCCGTCACCCGCGGCGGCCCCCTCCCCGCCGGCGGACCGGACGCGGTCACCGCCCGCGTCCGAGAGGCACTCGGCGAGGCCCTTCCCGACACCGGCACCACCCCCCACGACGCACTGCGCACCCTCACCCGCGCCCTCGCCGCGGGCGCCGCCGACCCCGCCCACCCCCTCTGCGCCGCCCACCTCCACACTCCGCCCCTCGCGCTCGCCGTCGCCGCCGACCTCGCCGCCTCCGCGCTCAACCCCTCCCTGGACTCCTGGGACCAGGCCCCCGCCGCCTCCGCCCTGGAGGAGCTGGTCACCCGGGCCCTCGCCGGCGAGGTGTACCCCAGGAACCCGCACGCCCCCCGCCCCGACGCCCTCGTCACCACCGGCGGCACCGAGTCCAACCAGCTCGCGCTGCTCCTCGCCCGCGAACGCCACGGCCCCGGCCACCCCGTCCAGACCGTCGTCGGCGCCGACGCCCACCACTCCTTCCACCGCGCCGCCTGGCTGCTCGGCCTCCCCGAGCCGGTCACCGTGCCCGCCCCCAACGGCACCCTCGACCCGGTCGCCCTGGACGAGGCCCTGACCGACCTCCACGGCCCCCTCCTCGTCGCCGCGACCGCCGGCACCACCGACACCGGCCGCATCGACCCGCTCCCCGAGATCGCCGACCTCTGCGCGGCCCACGGCGCCGACCTCCACGTCGACGCCGCCTACGGCGGCCCCGTCCTCTTCAGCGACACCCACCGCCACCTCCTCGCCGGAATCGAACGGGCCCACTCCGTCACCCTCGACCTGCACAAACTGGGCTGGCTGCCGGCCGCCGCCGGAATCCTCGCCGTACGGGACGCCGCCGACCTCGCGCCCCTCGCCCACACCGCCGACTACCTCAACGCCGACGACGACACCGACGCCGGCCTGCCCGACCTCCTCGGCCGCTCCCCGCGCACCACCCGCCGCCCCGACATCCTCAAGATCGCCGTCCTGCTGCGCGCACTCGGCCGCACCGGCCTCGGCTCCCTCGTCGACCGGTGCTGCGCCCTCGCCCAGGACCTCGCCGACCTGGCGGAGAAGCGCCCCGGCCTGGAGCTGTACGAACGCCCGACCCTTACCACCGTCCTGTTCCGGCCCCGGGACGCCGACGACGCCACCGTCGCCACGATCCGCCGCACGCTCCTCACCGAGGGCCGCGCGGTCCTCGGCCGGGCCAGGGCCGACGGCCGCCTGTGGCTGAAGGCCACCCTCCTCAACCCCCACGCCACCCCCGGCGACCTCGACACACTCGTCACCCTCGTGGAAGGCAGTACCGACCGATGACCGGCAGCACCCCGCAGCGCGACCTCGAGCACCCCCACGATCTGGTGGGCATCGGCATCGGCCCGTTCAACCTCTCCCTCGCCGCGCTCGCCCACGGCGTCCCCGGCGGCCTCGCCGCCACCTTCTACGAACAGAACCCGGCCTTCCACTGGCACCCCGGCCTCCTCATCGAGGGCACCACCCTCCAAGTCCCCTTCTTGGCCGACCTGGTGACCCTCGTCGACCCGACCAGCCCCTGGTCGTTCCTCAACTACCTCCGTGCCCGCGGCCGGCTCTTCCCCTTCTACTTCGCCGAGAAGTTCCACATCCAGCGCGCCGAGTACGACGCCTACTGCCGCTGGGTCAGCGTCCAGCTGCCCGGCCTGCACTTCGGCCACCAGGTCGACGCCGTCCGCTGGAACCCCGAACGCCGCCTGTTCGAGGTCGACTTCACCCAGCTCGACGCCGACGGCGAGGCGGAGGCCCTCGGCCGCGCCTACGCCCGGCACATCGCGCTCGGCGTCGGCACCGAGCCCTACGTCCCCGAGCCGCTGCGACCGCTCGCCGACGCCCCCGGCGTCCCCGTCATCCACTCCGCCGACTACGTCCACCACCGCGAGCGGCTCCTCGCCGCCGAGCACATCACCGTCATCGGCTCCGGCCAGTCAGGCGCCGAGATCTTCCTCGACCTGCTCCGCGCCCGCCCCGCCGGCGCCGAGAAGATCCACTGGATGGCGCGCACGGAGGCCTTCGCGCCGATGGAGTACTCCAAGCTCGGCCTGGAACACTTCACCCCCGACTACACCCGCTACTTCCACGCCCTGCCCGAGCCCGTACGCGACCAACTGGTGCCCCGCCAATGGCAGCTGCACAAGGGCATCGACGCCGACACCATCGCCGCCATCCACGACGAGCTCTACCGCCGCACCCTGCACGGAGGCTGGCCCGACGCCATCCTCACCCCCGGCGTCAAGGTCCGCACCGCCGGCCGGGTCGCCACCGCCAAGGTCGAACTGCACCTGGAGCACATCCAGCAGGCCACCCGCTCCCGGCTCACCACCGACGCCGTCGTCCTCGCCACCGGCTACCGCGAACGCCCGGTCGACCGGATGCTCACCGGCCTCGACCCGTATCTGCGCCACGACTCGTCCGGCCGCGCCCGGATCGACGAGGAATTCCGGCTCGTCCTCGACCCCTGCGTCACCGGCCACGCCTACGTGCAGAACGCGGAGAAGCACACCCACGGCGTCGGCGCCCCCGACCTGGGACTCGCCGCCTGGCGCAGCGCCACCATCCTCAACTCGCTCACCGGCGAGGAACCGTACCCGCTGCCGCGCCGCACCGCGTTCACCACCTTCGGCCTGGAACGGCGAGAGGCGCCACGCATCCCGGCCCAGGCCCAGGAGCTGACGCCTCTCACACGGAGCTGACCTAGAAGACGGGGGTGCCGTCCCGGGTCAGCTTCCAGCCCACCGACGCGAACCCGGCCGGATCGACCGTCCCCTTCGCCTTCACCCACTGGATGATCGTGTTGCGGATCTCGTCCGAATCGGCCCACAGCTGCGGGGCACCGGCGACATGCGGGAACGCACCGCCACCGCTGGCGCGGTAATTGTTCACCGCGAGCACGAACCGCGCCGCCGGGTCGACCGGCTTGCCCTCGAAAGCCAGGTTCACGATGCGCGAACCGGCCGGCCTGGCGATGTCGATCTCGTACGTCAGGCCGTACACGGCGTCGTAGTTGTAGTCCGGGATCCCGGACGCGTTCGTCAGCTTCGCCGTGTCCACGGGCGCGCCGGCCGGCGTCTGGACGTAGTACCGCGCCGAGTACTCCAGGTAGTCCTTCAGCTGAGCACCCGTCAGCAGCCGGGCCTCCAGCGTGTTCTCGAACGGGTACAGCCCGGCCGCGTCCCTGATGGTGACCTGCCCGGCCGGGATCGCGGCCGTACGGGAGAAGCACGACGCCTGGGAGAGCACGGGCAGAGCGGCGTACTCCCCGCCGGCCAGCGCCGCCCGCACCGTCTCCGCCTGGACCTGGTTGATCAGGTCGATGATCGGCTCGTCCTTCCACGGCGCGTCGGCCGTGGCCATGACGGCGGTGGAGGTGCCGATGACCTGGTTGACGTACGCGACGACCTTCTTGTGCTCGTCCGCGAGCAGCCCGGTGATCTTCGGGTCCTCCTCCACCGTGTTGGAGTTGAGAACCTGGGCGGCGACCTTCTCGACCGTCCAGCGGCCCTTCTCCCACACCAGGTCGAAGTCGAAGAGGGTGAGACGCTGCCCCCACTTGAGCGGCTCGGAGAGCACGACGTCCCGGCCGGTCTCCTTGTTCCTCACCCGGTACTCCGGGATCTCGGTGTGGGCGTGCCCGACGAGGATCGCGTCGATGCCGGGGACCTGCTCGGCCACCAGACCGGCGGCGTTCTCGATGTGCGGGAGCTGGTCCCCGTACGACGACGTCCCGCTGGAACCACTGTGCGCCGACACGACCACCACGTCCGCACCCATCGAACGCAGCTTCGGCACCCACTTCGCCGCCTGCTCCTCCAGACCGGGGAACACCATCTTGCCCGTGACATTGGCCTTGTCCCAGATCGCGATGCCGGGGTTCGTCAGGCCGAGTATCGCGACGCGGACGTCCCGGCCCTGCGGGGTCCGCAGCCGGTGCATGCTGTACGGCGGGAAAGCCGGACGCAGCGTCTTGGCGTCGAGCGCGTTGGCGCCGAGGAGCGGGAAGTCACACTGCTCCTCGAACTTGCGCAGCACGGGGATGCCGTAGTTGAACTCGTGGTTCCCGAGGGCGGCGGCGTCGTAACCGATGGCGTTCATGGCCTGGGCCATCGGATGGACGGGCCCGCCGGTCTGCGTGATCGGGTCGACCTTGGCGTAGTAGTACGAGAGCTGGGTGCCCTGGATGGTGTCGCCGGCGTCGATGAGGAGCGTGTTGCCCCTCCCCTTCGCCGCGCGCACCTGCTCGACGAGCGTGGAGATCTTGGCGAGGCCGACGTCGTTGTGGGCCTTGTCGTCGAACTCCTTGTCCGTGAAGTAGTCCCAGTTGAAGACGTTGCCGTGGAGGTCGGTGGTGCCCATCACGGTGAAGGAGTACCGCTTGACCGGCTTGGGGTGACGCCCGTGGGCCTGCGCGGGGGCGGCGACGGCCCCCGTGGTGAGGGCTGCTCCCGCCCCGACGGCGACGGAGCTCTCCAGGAACGTCCGGCGGTTCAGCGGCATGTGTTCTCCTTGGTTCAGTGGCGCACAACGCGCGTAGATTCTGGCCCAGGAGCCACGCCGGACAACAGACCTTTCCGGTTACGGAGTGGGAAAGTGTTCGTCGGACACCACCCGCCGCCGTACATGGAGGAGCCAGGCCATGACGCACGAACACCCCACCCCCGAGGCACCGCACGTGACGGTGCGCGGCGAAGGCCGGCTGGAGGTCGACCCGGAACTCGCCCGGATCTGGGTCACGGTCACCGCGCGCGGCGCCGACCGCGCGGCCACGCTCGCCGACCTGACGCGCCGCAACACCCAGATCCTCGACCTCGTCAAATCCCAGGGCGACGCCGTGGAGAAGCTGGAGACGGGGCGCTTCTCGATCGCCCCGGACTTCGGCCGACGCGGCCGCCAGGAGCGACCCCGGGGCTACCAGGGAACCGTCCGGGTGACCGCCGAGCTGACCGACTTCACCGTGCTCGGAGAGCTGGTGACCCGGCTCGCGGACGTGGAGATGACCGCGGTGGACGGCCCATGGTGGGCCCTGCGGCCCGACTCCCCGGCCTACGCCGAGGCCCGCCGCCTCGCCGTGACGGAGGCCGTCCAGCGCGCCCGCGCCTACGCGGAGGCGCTGGGCGCGACGCTCTCGGCCCTGCTCGAACTCGCCGACACCGGCCTGATCCCCTCATCCGGCCCCATGGGCGGTGCCCGCATGGCCTTCGCCGCGGAATCCGCCGACACGGCCCCGCCCCTGGACCTCGAACCCCAACGCCAGACGGTCACGGCGGAGGTGACCGCCCGCTTCACGATGAACCCGCCGACGCTCTAGCCACCCGGGGCAGAGCCCGGCCCCGGGCCTGCGCGGAGCCCTCGCGCAGGCCCGAAACACGCTCATCGGAGCACCACCCCGCACACATTCAAGACTTGTCAATAACCTTTCATGCAAAGGTTGTTGAACAGTCATGCCGGGCCACTTCTCTACCCATCGGTAAGCTCTAGGGTCGAACCATGCGCCGAGCCAAAATCGTTTGCACCCTGGGTCCCGCCACCGACACATACGAGCAGATCAAAGCCTTGGTCGAAGCCGGAATGGACGTCGCCCGCCTCAACCTCAGCCACGGCACCTACGCCGAGCACGAGGAGCGGTACCAGCGTGTACGCAAAGCCTCCGACGAGACCGGCCGCAGCATCGGCGTCCTCGCCGACCTTCAAGGCCCGAAGATCCGCCTCGGCCGCTTCCGCGAAGGCCCCGTACTCCTTGAACGCGGCGACGACTTCACCATCACCGTCGAGCCCATGGAAGGCGACCGCCACATCTGCGGCACCACCTACGAAGGCCTCGCCACCGACGTCACCACCGGCGAACGCATCCTCGTCGACGACGGCCGCGTCACCCTGGAAGTCACCTCCGTCGACGGCCCCCGCGTCCACACCCACGTCGTCGAAGGAGGCATGGTCTCCGACCACAAGGGACTGAACCTCCCCGGAGTCGCCGTCTCCGTACCCGCCCTCTCCGAGAAGGACGTCGACGACCTCCGCTGGGCCCTGCGCACCGGCGCCGACGTCATCGCCCTCTCCTTCGTCCGCAGCGGACGCGACATCGAGGACGTCCACCGCATCATGGACGAGGAAGGCCGCCGCCTCCCCGTCATCGCCAAGATCGAGAAGCCCCAGGCCGTCGAGAACATCGACGACATCGTCGCCGCCTTCGACGGCATCATGGTCGCCCGCGGCGACCTCGGCGTCGAAATGCCCCTGGAACAGGTCCCGATCGTCCAGAAGCGCGCCGTCAAGCTCGCCAAGCGCAACGCCAAACCGGTCATCGTCGCCACCCAGATGCTCGACTCGATGATCGACAACTCCCGGCCCACCCGCGCCGAGGCCAGCGACGTCGCCAACGCCGTCATCGACGGCACCGACGCCGTGATGCTCTCCGGCGAAACCAGCGTCGGCAAGTACCCCGTCGAGACCGTCAAGACGATGAGCCGGATCGTCGAGGCCGCCGAGGAAGACGTCCTCGCCAAGGGCCTCCCCCCACTCACCGAACGGAACAAGCCCCGCACCCAGGGCGGCGCCGTCGCCCGCGCCGCCGCCGAGATGGGCGACTTCCTCGGCGCCAAGTTCCTCGTCGCCTTCACCCAGTCCGGCGACACCGTCAAGCGCCTCTCCCGCTACCGCTCGCCGATCCCCCTCCTCGCCTTCACCCCGGACCCCGCGACCCGCTCCCAGCTCAACCTCACCTGGGGAGTGGAGACATTCCTCGGCCCGCACGTCGACTCCACCGACGCGATGGTCGCCCAGGTCGACGAGGAACTCCTGCGCATCGGCCGCTGCCACAAGGGCGACATCGTCGTCATCACGGCCGGCTCCCCGCCGGGGGTCGCGGGCTCCACGAACCTGGTCCGCGTCCACCACATCGGCGACGCGGTGACGAACTGAGGCTCAGGACTTGGGCCCGACGTGCAGATCCATGAGCGCGACGGAGTCTTTGCGGGCGACGGAGATGTTGTACTGCTGCCCGCGACGGGTGCAGTGCTTCCACTCGACGCCGAGCCGATCGAGTGTGTCGGTGTAGAGCTGCCGGATGTCGTCGGAGACGTTGGTGAACCAGTACCTCGGGTACTCGTAGCGCTTGCGCTCGCCGTTCACGACGCGAGTGGTCCAGTTGATGGTCCGGCAGCCGTCCGAGTGGACCAGTCCGCGCACGAACTCCCAGGGGTGGGCGTCCACAATCGCCTGCTGCCAGGGCTCCAACGCGATCTTGCGCTCGTGCTTCTTGCCGGGCCCGTGCTGAGGGAACATGCCCGTCCAGTGCTTCGTGTACGACTTCACCTCGGCGCAGCCCTGCCTGACCCGTCGCTGGACCCTTGGCATGGGCATCACTCTCCGCATCGCCGCTTCGGCGGCGTCGATCAGCGCCGGCCACGAGGCGGTGCAGAAGATCGACAGATGGTGTTGCTTCCGCTTGGACGTGATGTGCCCGTCGCCGAGGTACAGCCCCAGGAGGTAGGCGTAGGCGGGTGCGTCGAACGTGCGTTGCGTGCACATGGGACAGTCCGTGCGGCGTTCGAAGCGGATACCGCGTTTCCGGCGGTCTTCCGAGAGCCACCAACCGACCGTGCCACGCGGCACGTTGAGACGCTCGGCAACTGCCCTGTTGGTCAAGCCTTGGCGCAGTAGTGCGAGTGCTTCGTCGCGAATCGAAGGGTTGTGCCGTTCCATGACGGCAGCCTGGCCGTATCGCGGCCCGTGCGAATGGAATCGAAGAGACGTTCACCTCGACGAGTGAAGATCGCCAAGCCCTCCAATTCCTTGGAATCGAAGGGGAAGTGCCCCGGGTGGGATTCGAACCCACGCTATATGGTGTTTGAGACCATCGCCTCTGCCGCTGGGCTACCGGGGCTCCTTCGAAACGAAGGTCAGTGGCAACCTGCTGTGTCTCAAACATACAGGACCTAGGTAGGCTCATGTAGCAGTACCCTGCCCCGCAACGAGGAGCCCCCGTGACCGCCCCCGAGTCGCCCCAGCCCGCCGCCGACGACGCCGACGCGTCGCACGTCCCGCCGCTGACGACCCGTGTCGTCATCGCCGAGGACGAGGCCCTCATCCGCCTCGACCTCAAAGAGATGCTCGAGGAAGAGGGCTACACGGTCGTCGGCGAGGCCGGCGACGGCGCCCGGGCCGTCGAGCTGGCCCGGGAGCACCGGCCCGACCTGGTGATCCTCGACGTGAAGATGCCGGTGCTCGACGGGATCTCCGCCGCCGAGAAGATCGCGGGCGAGTCCATCGCCCCGGTCCTCATGCTCACCGCCTTCTCCCAGCGCGACCTGGTCGAGCGGGCGAGGGACGCCGGGGCCATGGCGTACCTCGTCAAGCCGTTCAGCAAGAGCGATGTCGTGCCGGCCATCGAGATGGCCGTCTCCCGCTTCGCCGAGCTGCGGGCCCTGGAGAAGGAGGTCGCCGACCTCTCGCAGCGGTTGGAGACCCGCAAGCTGGTCGACCGGGCCAAGAGCATTCTGCAGACGCAGTACGGGCTGACCGAGCCGGCCGCGTTCCGCTGGATCCAGAAGACCTCCATGGACCGCCGTATGTCCATGCAGCAGGTCGCGGAGGCGGTCATCGAGGACGCCGAGGAGAAGAAGGCGGCCAAGGGTCAGCAGTGACGCTCAGGACAGAAGAAGGCCCGTCCCACAACGTTGTGGGACGGGCCTTCCGCTTGGGTGGGGCTTACTCCTCGCCGAGGTACGTCTTGCGGACGTCGTCGTTGTGGAGCAGGTCCTGGCCGGTGCCGGAGAGCTTGATCGTGCCGACCTCGAGGACGTAGCCGTAGTCCGCCAGGGAGAGGGCGGCCTGCGCGTTCTGCTCGATGAGCAGGATCGTCATACCCTCGGCCTTCAGCGTGGCGATGGTCTCCATGATCTTCTGCATCATGATCGGGGAGAGGCCCATCGACGGCTCGTCCAGCATCAGCAGCTTGGGCTGGGACATGAGCGCCCGGCCCATCGCGAGCATCTGCTGTTCACCGCCGGAGAGGGTGCCCGCCGCCTGCTTGCGACGCTCGCCCAGGATCGGGAAGAGGTCGTAGGCGCGCTGGACGTCCCGCTCGATGCCGTCCTTGTCCTTGCGGAGGAAGGCACCGAGCTGGAGGTTCTCGGCGATGGTGAGGCGCGGGAAGATGTGCCGGCCCTCGGGGGAGTGCGCCATGCCCAGCGACACGACCTTGTGGGCCGGGATCCCGTTGAGCACCTGGCCGTCGAAGGTGATCTTGCCGCTCGAGGGCTTGAGCAGTCCGGAGAGGGTGCGCAGGGTGGTGGTCTTGCCGGCGCCGTTGGTGCCGATCAGGGTGACGACCTGACCGGCCTCGACGGAGAAGGAGATGCCCTTGACGGCCTCGATCTTGCCGTAGGCGACCCTGAGGTCTTCGACCTCGAGAAGAGCGGTCACTTGGAGTCTCCTTCGGTGGTGCTGTCCGCGTCGCCGGACGCGGGTGCCTCGGGGGCGTCGTCGGCCGGGGCTTGGGCGGCCTCGTCCGCCTCGTCCGCGTCCTCGGCCGGGGCTTCGTCGGCCTCGGCCTCGGCTGCGTCGTCGGCCTCGGCCTCGGCCTCGGCCTCCGCGTGCGCTTCGGCCTCCGCTTCCGCGTGGGCCTCCGCCGCCTCGACCTCGGCGACCTCCTCCGCGCCCGGCGCGCCCTCGAACGGCGTGCCCAGGTACGCGGCCACGACCCGTTCGTCGCCCTGGACGACGTCGGAGGTGCCCTCCACGAGCTTCTCGCCCTGGACGAGGACGGCCACCCGGTCGCACAGGTTGAAGATGAACTTCATGTCGTGCTCGATGACGAGGACCGCGATGCCCTTGTCGCGGATCGCGAAGACGAGTTCCTCGGTGGCCCGGGTCTCGTTCTGGTTCATGCCGGCCGTGGGCTCGTCGAGGAGCAGCAGACCGGGGTCGCTGGCCAGTGCGCGGGCGATCTCCAGCTTGCGCTGCTCGCCGTAGGGGAGGTTGCGGGCGAGGTGGTCCGCCTTGTTCTCCAGGCCGATGAACTCCAGGAGTTCCATGGCCCTTTCGCGGGAGGCGGCTTCCGCCTTCTTGAAGCCGGGGCCGCGCAGGAGCGCGGACCAGAGGCCCTCCTTGGTCCGGGTGTGGCGTCCGACGAGGACGTTCTCCAGGACCGTCATGTTGGAGAAGAGGCGGATGTTCTGGAAGGTGCGTGCGATGCCGGCCTTGGTGACCAGGTGCGGCTTGGGGGGCAGCACGGTGCCCTTGTAGCTGACCTGTCCCTCGGTGGGGACGTACAGACCGGTCAGGCAGTTGAAGAAGGTCGTCTTGCCGGCGCCGTTGGGGCCGATGAGTCCGACGATCTCGCCCTGTCGGACGGTCAGGTCCACTCCGCGTACGGCGGTCAGTCCGCCGAAGCGCATCGTGACGCCGCTGGCGTCGAGGACGGTGGCGGCCGTGGCCGTGGTGGCCGTGGTGGTGGTCGTCATGGCGTTCACGCACCCGCCTTCGCGGTTCCGGCGCCGGACTCGGCGGACAGCCGTGGCTCCGGTACGTCGAGCTTGTCGGCGTTCTCGTCGTGCTCGTGGTATTCGAGCTGGGCGCGCCGGTTGGGGATGAGGCCCTCGGGGCGGAAGCGCATCAGCAGGATGAGCGCGAGGCCGAACGCGAGGAGCTGGAAGTCCTTGAGGAAGGCCAGCTTCTCGGGGATGAGGAAGAGCAGCGCCGCGCCGAGGAGCGGGCCGCGGATGGTGCCCATGCCGCCGAGGATGACGGCCGCGAGGAGGAACGCGGAGTTCGGGGCGACGGGGCCGGCGAACACGTACATCTCGGGGAGGACCGTGCCCTGGAAGTGGGCCTGGACGGTGCCGGCGACGCCGGCGAGGGTGGCGCCGAGGGCGAAGGCGATCAGCTTCACGCGGAAGCCGTTGATGCCCATGGCGGTGGCCGCGGTCTCGTCCTCGCGGATGGCGACCCAGGCACGGCCGATGCGGGAGTCCTGGGCTCGGCTGAAGACGAGGACGACGAGCACCATGACGAGGAGCATCAGGAGGTAGTAGTTGGCGTACGAGCCGAGTTCCACGCCGAGGACGGTGTGGGTCTCGCCGAAGTCGTACCCGAAGATGTTCAGCGCCGGGATGTTCGGGATGCCGTTGGGGCCGTTGGTGATCTGGGGTCCGTTGTCGCCGTCCATGTTGTTGACGGTGATGCGGAAGATCTCGCCGAAGCCGAGCGTCACGATGGCGAGGTAGTCGCCGTGCAGTCGCAGGGTCGGTGCGCCGATGATGACGCCGAAGATCAGCGAGGCGATCGCGCCGATGATCATGGCGACCCAGAAGGGGAGCTGGATGTCGAGCGCGGAGGCGGTGGACCCGGAGACGAGGGCGGCGGTGTAGGCGCCGACGCCGAGGAAGGCGACGTAGCCGAGGTCGAGCAGGCCGGCCAGGCCGACGACGACGTTCAGGCCGAGGGCGACCGTGGCGAAGATCAGGATCTGCACCGCGATCACGGTGAACGTGTCGGTGGTCTGGGTGAAGGGGAAGACGGCCGCGGCGGCGAAGGCCGCGACGGCGGCGACGTGCTTGTTCTTCGAGGCGATCGCCGAGAGCCGGGCCATGAGGCCGGACTTGGCGAGCGTGCCGGCGGCGAAGCCCGCGAGGAGCAGGTAGCCGATGAACAGCTCGGGGTACTCGGTGGAGATGCCGTATGTCACGGCGTACATGCCGATGGCGAACGCGACGATGATGATCAGGATCTCGGCCCAGGAGGGGAGCTCCTTGGGCTTCGACGCCTTGCGCGTGTCGTCCTTGAGCGCGAACGCGGTCAGCGGGACGAGCGTGGCGAGCGCGGCGACGAAGCCGCCCGGCTCCAGGTGGGCGAGGCCGCCGAGCTGTACGGCGATCGCGAGCACGGTGTACCAGGTGGTGCCGAGCGCGCCGAGGGCGAGGAACTGCAGGGCCTTGGTGGAGCCGGCCGGGGTGAGCCAGCGGAGGCCCTTGACGCCGAGGCCGGAGAGGGCGAAGAGCGTCAGGAGGAGGCCGGCGACGAGGGTGAGGACCTGGAGGCCGCCGGGGTAGCCGGTGACGGTGAGGTCGCCGGGGAATTCGGTGGTGTAGGTCCAGGCGAGGAAGGTGCTGGCGACGGTGGCGAGGCCACCGGCGGCGACGATCCAGTGGAGGAGGCCCGGGGCCTGGGGGGCCGCGGTCTTCTTGGGGGCGGTGGACTCTTCGGAGGTCTTGGTGAGGTCAGTGGTCATCGTGCTCACGCCCTGTCCGCGACGCGCTCACCGAGCAGACCTTGTGGTCTGAACAGGAGGACGAGGATGAGGAGGGAGAAGACCCAGATGTCCTTCCAGGCACCGCCGCCGAACTGGGCCATCCCGGGGATGTGCTCGACGTAGGCGATGGAGAGGGTCTCCGCGACACCGAGCACCACGCCGCCGATCATGGCGCCGTAGATGTTGCCGATGCCTCCGAGGACGGCGGCGGTGAACGCCTTGAGGCCGAGGAGGAAGCCCATCTCGAAGCGGATCTGGCCCTTGTCGAGGCCTTCGGCGACCGCCGCGACCGCGGCGAACGCGGCGCCGATGGCGAAGGCCATCACGATGATGCGGTCGGTGTTGATGCCCATCAGCTTCGCGGTGTCCGGGTCCTGTGCCGTGGCCTGCATGGCGCGGCCGCTGCGGCTCTTGGAGACGAAGAGTCCGAGGGCGAGCATGCAGGCGGGGGCGGCGACGAGGACGAACGCGTCGGCGCGGGAGATCGCCAGGTTCTCGAAGATCTGGAAGCTGCCTCCCTTGAATTCGGGGAAGCTGACCGGGCTCTTGGCGCCGGGGTAGAAGCCCCAGACGAGCTGCTGGAGCACGATCGACAGACCGATCGCCGTGATCAGGGGGGCGAGGCGGGGGGCACCGCGCAGGGGACGGTAGGCGAAGCGCTCGGCGGCGGTGGCGACGGCCACGGAGACCACCGCGCCGCCGATCAGCATCACGGGTATCGCGATCACGAGGGCGGTGCCCTCGGGCAGGATCGTGTATGCCGTGAGGGCGCCGAAGCCCCCGATCATGAAGATCTCGCCATGGGCGAAGTTGATGAGCTGGACGATGCCGTAGACCATCGTGTAACCGATGGCGATGAGGCCGTAAAGGGCCCCCAGGGCAAGGCCGTCGGCCAGCTGTTGCGGCAGTTCGTTCACCGCAGGGCCTCCGATGAGCGTGTCGGATATGACACCGCGCGAGGGCGCTGTTTGCGCCCTCGCGCGGCTTGGTTCAGATGGTGCGTGTGCGGGGCAGTGCGGTGGGTCAGTCCTTGAAGGTCTCGGACTTGACGTCGGTCCAGGCGCCGTTCTTGACCTGGTAGACGGTGAGCTGCTTGTTGGTGGTGTCGCCGTACTGGTCGAAGGAGACCTTGCCGGTCACGCCCTCGAAGGAGACCTTGGACATGGCCTCGGTGACCTTGGCGCGGGCGTCGTCGGGGAGCTTGCCGTTGTTGGCGGCGACGACGGCCTTGACGGCCTGGATGATCGACCAGGCGGCGTCGTAGGAGTAGCCGCCGTAGGCCGCGTAGGCGTCCTTGTAGCCGGCCGCGTTGTAGTCGGCGATGAACTTCTTGGCGGTCGGGAGCTTCTCGACCGGGAAGCCGACCGAGGTGGCGAGGTCACCGTCGTTGGCCTCGCCGGAGGCCTTGATGAACTGCGGGTCGTAGATGCCGTCGCCGCCCATGGTGGGGATCTTGGCGCCGGCCTTCTTGACCTGGTCGGAGAGGAGGCCGCCCTCGGGGTACTGGCCGCCGAAGTAGACGGAGTCGGCGCCCGAGGCCTTGATCTTGTTGGCTGTGGAGGAGAAGTCGGTCTCCCTCACGGTCACGGAGTCGGTGCCGGCGACGGTGCCGCCCAGGCGCTTGAACTCCTCGGCGAAGATCGCGGCGAGGCCGGCGCCGTAGGTCTGCTTGTCGTTGACGACGAAGACCTTCTTCTTCTTGGCGTCGTTGAAGAGGTAGTTCGCGGCGAACTTGCCCTGGACGACGTCCGTGGTGGCGGTGCGGAAGTACGTCTTGAACGGACGCTTGAACTCGCCCTTGCCCCAGTTGTCGCCCTGGGAGAGGGAGGGGTTGGTGTTGGCCGGGGAGACCTGGGTCAGGTTGGCCTTCTCGAAGTCCGCCTGCATGGACTGGGAGACGCCCGAGTTCAGCGGGCCGACCACGCCGAGGACGTCCTTCATGCCGGCCAGCTTGGTGGCGTTGGCCTTGCCGGTGGCGGGGACGGCCTGGTCGTCGAGGGCCTCGATCTTGAAGGTGACGCCGGGGACTTCTTTGTTCTTGTTGGCGGTCTGGACCGCCAGGTCCACGGAGTTCTTGATGCCCTGGCCCAGTGCGGAGAGCGACCCCGTGAGCGGCGCGTCGACGCCGATGACGACCGTCGTGCCGCCGCCGGAGCTGTCGTTGCTTCCGCCCTTGTCGTCGCGCGAACCGCAGGCGGTGAGGGTGAGTGCTCCCGTGGTGATCACGGTGGTGAGGATGAGCAAGGAACGGTGTCGCACGATGAATCCTTTCCCTGGCGCGGCCCCCTCGAGCTGAGGCGGTGCCGTGAAGCCGTGGCAAGAGGTGCCGTGAGTGAGTGCCGGGCCGTACGGGGATGACTGGGTGGTACAGGGCCGTGCAGTGGACGCGCCCGGCGGCGCGGTGACTGGCGGTGACTCTAAGCGCAGGTGGGGGAGGTGGGGAGCGGGGAGGTCAGGATGTGACTGTCTTGTTATCGCAAGGGGGAGAGGAGGTGGACACCCGGGGGGCAAACCAGGACGTAACGGTCAGTGGCGGGGTGTTCACATAGTGAGAACGTGCAGTTCCGCTAAGGGGCTTGAGCGGATCATGGTCCTGTCGCCAGGCGGCGGAAGAGTGTCCGAATAGCGGACAGGGGTCCTGATGTCAGCGGACGAAACGTAGAGGGCTCCGCTCCGCTTCTGGATTACCCGAGTGTTACGGAGTGTTACGAGGGGGGGCTGTGCCGTGTTCGTCACCGAGCCGCCGCCCGCCGGAGCCGGCCGCCAGTTCTCCGAGCTTCCGGTGGCGCCGTTCGCCGAGGCGCACCGTCTTCGGGTCTCCCGGTCGACCGCGGTGAGCGCGGCCGCGCGGCCCTCGGTGCGCTCCTGTGCGCGGGCGGCCGCGAGTACGTCGTCGTGGATCCTCAGCTGCTCGTTGGAGAGGCCCTTCTGCTCCCAGTCGAGCCCCGCCCCCGCGCTGCCCTCGAGGGCTTCCTTGATCCAGTACGAGAGGAGCTCGGCGCAGATGTCCACCGCCGAGCGCGCCTGCGGGGCAGGTTCGTGCCGGTCGGCCGAACAGCCCGGCAGGGTCGCCACAACGCCGAAGGCCAGGACCGCGCGAAGGGCGGTCCTGGCCGGGGTCTGCGGCGGCAGCGCCATGCGCGTCACGCTAGGGGACCGTCGACGCGGGCACAACCAACATGTGGGCTACGGCAGTTGGGTGAACGGCTTCAGGAAGTCACGGGCCCCGGGCGAGTCGAGGCGGTAGGTGACGTTGGTGGCGTAACAGGGCGTGTCGCCCGTGATCGTGGTGGCGACCAGCGTGAGCTTGCCGTCCAGCGTGGCGAAGTTCGGGCCGCCCGAATCGCCGTAACAGGCACCGCCGTTGCCCTGCGGGGCCGTCATGGCGAGCCGGATCCACGCGTCGTTGAGCGCGTTGAAGGTGACCGGGGCCTTCAGCCGGACGCCGCCGCCGGGGTGGGTGTGTCCGCCGGGTCCGCGCCGCGCCTCCTGGGTGCCGTAGCCGGCGACCACGAACGAGGTGTCGTTCAGCCCCTGTGAACCGAGCGCGGAGAGCGCGCCGGCCTTGGGGAGCGCGGCGGGCTTGAACGCCCAGCGGGCCTTCATCGCGGCGGCCGGAACCTGGACCACCGATATGTCGTGGGTGTCCGAGGCCGGGCCGGGGTAGGCGGGGTGGTTGTGCGCCGCGCCCTCGACGGCCACGGCCTTCGCCACGGCGGCCGGATCGCCGGGATGCTCGGCGGCGGCCTTGTCCAGACCGCCCTGCACGTCCTGGTCGAGGGAGACGTAGAACCTCACGTTCTCCGGCCAGTCGGTGGTGCAGTGCGCGGCGGTCAGGAACGTGTCCGCGTCGATCATGGTCCCGGAGCAGACCCAGTCGACCCGGTCGGGCGTGCTCGGGTCCCCGTCGTTGTCCCAGGTCGCGACGAGCGCGCCGACCTCGGTGCGCTCGGGCGCGGGGGTCGCGTTGTACGAGTTGATCGCTGCGGAAGGGATCGCGGTGGCGAGAACGGCAGCGCAGGCCACGGCGGTGACGGCGGTCGCCACGGTGGTGGTACGTACGGCGGTCAAGAAGAGCCCCTCGGTGTGTGAGTGGATCGGGTCTTCTCCTGTGGGGGAGGCTCGCCAGTGAAGCGCCTGCGGGGAGCGGGGGCAAGGGGGGCTGCGGGTAAGGATGTTGGCCGGCCGTGCGGAGCGACCGCGCGGCGAGGGCCGGTGGCTCCGTCGCCGGGAGGCGGCCGGGGGCCCGTGTGCGCTCCCGTCGGCGGTCGACGGCCGTCCGGAAGGCGGGGGGTGTCTCCGGGGTGCGAGGTCCGGAGGCTGGGGTTGGCGCCTGCGGCGCGAGGTCGGGAGCCTGGGGTTGGGGCCTGCGGCGCGAGGTCCGGAGGCTGGGGTTGGGGCCTGCGGCGCGAGGTCCGGAGGCTGGGGTTGGGGCCTGCGGCGCGAGGTCGGGAAGCGGGGATCGGGCCCTGCGGCTCTACGACCGGAGGCTGGGCCCCGTGCCCTGCGGCTCTACGACCGGAGGCTGGGCCCCGTGCCTTGCGGCGCCCTGTCCGGAGGCTGGGACCGGGGCCTGCGGCACCAGTTCCCTGAGCGGGGATCGGGCCGTGTGGAACGACGTCCGGAAGCCGACCTTCCGTCTCCGGAGACCGGGATTCGTGCCCGGAGCAGTACCCGCGCCCACGCTCGGGCTCCGCGTCCCCGCTGTCACCCGTGCCCGGGACCCCTTCCCGCGCTCCGGGGTCCGTGATGCGAGGCCGCGGCGGTCACTCTGCGTGTGCCGCAGCGGCCTCGCGTCGTGGGCGCCGTGCGGGCGCGGGTTCGTGGCGGGGGAACCACGGAGCCCGGGCCACCAGGTGTCGTGGCACAGCGCGGCCCGGGACGGAGTGGACCGTCCCGGGCCGGGGCTCGACGCGGCGTCGGGTTCCCGCGTTCAGGCCGCGCCGTCGGTCACGCCGGCGTTCGGGACACTGTCCGCGTCCTTGGGCGTGACCTCCCGGAGCATGCAGGTCAGCCGCGCCGTGCAGACGCGCTTGTCCTGTTCGTCCGTGATGACGATCTCGTACGTGGCCGTGGAGCGCCCGCGGTGGACCGGGGTCGCGACCCCCGTGACCAGGCCGCTGCGCACCCCGCGGTGGTGGGTGCAGTTCAGGTCCACGCCCACCGCGATCTTGGAGACGCCTCCGTGCAGCATGGAGCCGATCGAGCCCAGCGTCTCGGCGAGCACCGCCGAGGCACCGCCGTGCAGCAGGCCGTACGGCTGGGTGTTGCCCTCCACCGGCATCGTGCCGACGACCTTCTCGGCCGAGGCCTCGACGATCTGCACGCCCATCCGGTTGCCGAGGTGCCCGGCAGAGAAGAGAGCGGGAAGGTCCACGCCGAGTGCGGCGTACTCCTCGATGACTTCCGGCGGGAACTTCACGTGCTGCTGCTCACCCATCGGCCCGGCTCCGTTCGTCTTCGTACGGCTGCTGATCCACTGATCCGCCTGATCGCCTGAGCAAACGCTTAGGCGGACTGAGATTGTTCCAGACGCACGATGACGGACTTGCTGGCGGGGGTGTTGCTGACGTCCGCCGTGGACTCCAGCGGCACCAGGACGTTCGTCTCCGGGTAGTACGCCGCCGCGCACCCCCGGGCGGTCGGATAGTGCACCACCCGGAAGCCGGGCGCCCGCCGCTCGCTGCCGTCCGTCCACTCGCTGACCAGATCCGTGTACGCCCCGTCGGCCAGGCCCAGCTCGGCCGCGTCCGCCGGGTGGACCAGGACGACGCGGCGGCCGCCCTTGATGCCGCGGTAGCGGTCGTCGAGACCGTAGATCGTGGTGTTGTACTGGTCGTGGGAGCGCAGGGTCTGCAGCAGCAGCCGGCCCTCCGGAACCTTCGGGTACTCGACGGGCGCGGCGGTGAAGTTGGCCTTGCCGGTGGCCGTGGGGAAGCGGCGCTCGTCGCGCGGGCCGTGCGGCAGCGCGAAGCCGCCGGGGTTCGCCGCGAGCCGGGCGTTGAAGTCCTGGAAGCCGGGCACCACGCGCGCGATGCGGTCCCGGATCGTGGCGTAGTCCTTCTCGAACTCCTCCCAGGGCGTCGCCGAGGCGGCGCCGAGCACCGCCCGCGCCATCCGGGCGACGATCGCCGGCTCGGAGAGCAGATGCGGACTCGCCGGCGGCAGATTGCCCCGCGAGGCGTGCACGAGCCCCATCGAGTCCTCCACCGTCACGAACTGCTTCCCGCTCTTCTGTACGTCCTTGTCGGTGCGCCCGAGCGTCGGCAGGATCAGCGCGCGTGTGCCGGTGACCGCGTGCGAGCGGTTCAGCTTCGTCGAGACGTGCACCGTGAGCCGGGCCCGGCGCATCGCAGCCTCGGTGACCTCCGTGTCGGGAGTCGCCCCGACGAAATTGCCGCCCATCGCGAAGAAGACCTTCGCCTCGCCGTCGCGCAGCGCCTGGATCGAGCGGACCACGTCGTAGCCGTGGTGGCGCGGCGAGACGATCCCGAACTCCTTGTCCAGTGCGTCGAGGAACGCGGGCGCGGGCCGTTCGAAGATGCCCATCGTGCGGTCGCCCTGCACGTTGGAGTGGCCGCGGACCGGGCAGACCCCGGCACCCGGGCGGCCGATGGCGCCGCGCAGGAAAAGGAGGTTGACCACCTCGCGGATGGTCGGCACGGAGTGCTTGTGCTGGGTGAGGCCCATCGCCCAGCAGACGATGGTCCGCTGCGAGGCGAGGACCATCTCCAGGGCCCGCTCGATCTCGGCGCGGGTCAGGCCGGTCGCGGCGAGCGTCTCGTCCCAGTCGGCGGCGCGGGCGGCGGCGGCGAACTCCTCGTACCCGTGCGTGTGCTCGCGGACGAACTCCCGGTCGACCGCGCCCTCCGTCTCGATGATCAGCTTGTTGAGGAGCCGGAAGAGGGCCTGGTCGCCGCCGATCCGGATCTGGAGGAAGAGATCGGTGAGCGGGGCGCCCTTGAGCATGCCCTGCGGGGTCTGCGGGTTCTTGAACTTCTCCAGGCCGGCCTCGGGCAGCGGGTTGACCGAGATGATCCGGGCGCCGGCGGCCTTCGCTTTCTCCAGGGCGGAGAGCATCCGCGGGTGGTTGGTCCCCGGGTTCTGCCCGGCGACGACGATCAGGTCCGCCTGGTGCAGATCCTCCAGTGAGACACTGCCCTTGCCGATCCCGATGGTCTCGTTCAGCGCCGATCCGGACGACTCGTGGCACATGTTGGAGCAGTCCGGCAGATTGTTCGTACCGAACTCCCTGGCGAACAGCTGCAGCAGGAACGCGGCCTCGTTGCTGGTCCGCCCCGAGGTGTAGAAGAGCGCTTCGTCGGGGGAGGACAGCGCCCGGAGCTCCTCGGCGATGATCGCGAAGGCCCGCTCCCAGGTCACCGCCTCGTACCGGTCCCCGCCCTCGGCCAGATACATCGGCTGCGTGATGCGGCCCTGCTGGCCCAGCCAGTAGCCGCTGCGCGTGGCCAGGTCCGCCACCGGGTGGGCGGCGAAGAAGTCGGGCGTCACCCGGCGCAGGGTCGCCTCCTCGGCGACCGCCTTCGCCCCGTTCTCGCAGAACTCCGCCACATGCCGCT
The DNA here is from genome assembly GCF_040611675.1 of Streptomyces sp. NPDC006551. NCBI lineage: Bacteria > Bacillati > Actinomycetota > Actinomycetes > Kitasatosporales > Streptomycetaceae > Streptomyces > Streptomyces sp. NPDC006551. The sequence goes on along the minus strand of NZ_JBEXOT010000035.1, from coordinate 56,069 downwards.
TGTCGCCCTCCGGCCAGGCGCAGCCCGGGCAGTCGAAGCCGTCCTTCTGGTTGACCTTGAGGAGGGTCCGGGCGGTGCGGCGCACGCCCATCTGCGCCTGGGCGATCTTGAGGGTGTGGGTGACGGCGGGCAGCCCCGCGGCCGCGTGCTGGGGCGGCGCGACCTGCGGCGCGTCCTGGACCGGGTCGCCTGCGGGCGGCTTGCTGACCATCGCGCTCTCCCTTGAGCGGAATTCTGCTGCGTACGTCTTCGATCCTGTCACGGACCTCCGACAGCGCGGGAGCGGACCGGGTGTGGACGGGATTGTCAGCGGTCCGTGGCAGGATCGTGTGCGTGGCCGAGACAGCATCGAAGAAGACCGAAGACAACCGTCCCCGTCTGCTCCTCATGGACGGGCACTCCCTCGCGTACCGGGCGTTCTTCGCACTGCCCGCGGAGAACTTCACCACCGCGAGCGGACAGACGACGAACGCGATCTACGGCTTCGCGTCGATGCTGGCGAACACGCTGCGCGACGAGGCGCCCACGCACTTCGCGGTCGCGTTCGACGTGTCCCGCAAGACCTGGCGCTCGGCCGACTTCCCCGAGTACAAGGCGAACCGCTCGAAGACCCCGGACGAGTTCAAGGGGCAGGTCGAGCTGATCGGCGAGCTGCTCGACACCATGAACGCGGTGCGGTTCGCGGTGGACGGCTTCGAGGCCGACGACGTGATCGCCACGCTCGCCACCCAGGCCGAGGCGGCCGGCTTCGACGTTCTGATCGTCACGGGCGACCGCGACTCCTTCCAGCTGGTCACCGACCACGTGACCGTGCTGTACCCCACCAAGGGCGTCTCCGAGCTGACCCGCTTCACCCCGGAGAAGGTCCAGGAGAAGTACGGCCTGACCCCCTCGCAGTACCCCGACTTCGCCGCCCTGCGGGGTGACCCGTCCGACAACCTCCCCGGCATCCCCGGTGTCGGCGAGAAGACCGCCACGAAGTGGATCAACCAGTTCGGGTCGTTCGCGGAGCTCGTCGAGCGCGCCGACGAGGTCAAGGGCAAGGTCGGCCAGGCCCTGCGCGACCATCTGGAGTCGGTCAAGCTCAACCGCCACCTCACCGAGCTCGTGCGGGACGTCGAGCTGCCCCGGACCGTCGCCGACCTCGAGCGCGCCCCGTACGACAGGACCGCCCTCAAGGGCTTCCTGGAGGTCCTGGAGATCCGCAATCCGAGCCTGCGCGAGCGCCTGCTCGCGGTCGACCCCGGCGCGGAGGAGGAAGAGGCCCCGGCCCCCGACGCGGGCCTCGAGCTGGACGGTACGGTCCTGGGCGCGGGCGAGCTGGCCTTCTGGCTGGAGCAGCACGGCGGTCAGCCGCTCGGTGTCGCCACCGTCGCCACCTGGGCCCTGGGCGTCGGCAATGTCAGCGAGGTCGCACTCGCGGCGGCCGACGGCAAGGCGGCCTGGTTCGACACGACCCGGCTCGACGAGTCCGACGAGCGGGCCTTCGCCGCCTGGCTCGCGGACCCGGCCCGGCCGAAGGTGATGCACAACGCCAAGGAGTCCCTGCGGGTCTTCCCCGAGCACGGCTGGCACATCGAGGGCATCACGATGGACACCGCGCTCGCCGCCTATCTGGTCAAGCCGGGCCGTCGCTCCTTCGCGCTGGACGCGCTCTCCGTCGAGTACCTCCACCGCGAGCTGGCCCCGGCCGCCGCCGACGGGCAGCTGGCGTTCGGTACCGACGAGCACGCCGAGGCGGACGCCCTGATGGCGCAGGCCCGTGCGGTCCTCGACCTCGGTGAGGCGTTCGGCGACAGGCTCGGCGAAGTCGGCGCGACGGATCTGCTGCACGATGTCGAACTGCCGACGTCCCTGCTCCTGGCCCGGATGGAGCGGCACGGCATCGCCGCCGACCGTGCCCATCTGGAGGCCATGGAGCAGCAGTTCGCGGGCGCGGTGCAGCAGGCGGTGAAGGAGGCACACGCCTCCGTCGGTCACGAGTTCAACCTCGGCTCGCCCAAGCAGCTCCAGGAGGTCTTCTTCGGCGAGCTGAACCTCCCGAAGACGAAGAAGACCAAGACGGGTTACACCACGGACGCCGACGCGTTGGCCTGGCTGGCCGCGCAGACCGAGCACGAGCTGCCGGTGATCATGCTCCGCCACCGCGAGCAGGCCCGGCTGCGCTCCACGGTCGAGGGCCTGATCAAGACGATCGCCGCCGACGGCCGGATCCACACCACCTTCAGCCAGACCGTCGCCGCGACCGGACGCCTCTCCTCCACCGACCCGAACCTGCAGAACGTGCCGGTCCGCACCGACGAGGGCCGGGCCATCCGCCACGGCTTCGTCGTGGGCGAGGGCTTCGAGGCCCTGATGACCGCCGACTACAGCCAGATCGAACTGCGGGTGATGGCCCACCTGTCCGAGGACGAGGGCCTCATCGAGGCGTTCACCTCCGGCGAGGACCTGCACACGACGGTCGCCTCGCAGGTCTTCGGCGTCGAGCGGTCCGCCGTCGACGCGGAGATGCGGCGCAAGATCAAGGCCATGTCCTACGGCCTGGCGTACGGCCTGTCCGCCTTCGGCCTCTCGCAGCAGCTGAACATCGAGGCGGGCGAGGCCCGCGCCCTGATGGACACCTACTTCGAGCGCTTCGGCGGGGTACGGGACTATCTGCGCCGGGTCGTCGACGAGGCCCGGGCGACCGGCTACACCGAGACGATGCTCGGCCGCCGCCGCTACCTCCCCGACCTGAACAGCGACAACCGCCAGCGCCGCGAGGCCGCCGAGCGGATGGCGCTGAACGCCCCGATCCAGGGCACCGCGGCCGACATCGTGAAGGTCGCCATGCTGAACGTGGACCGCGCCCTGACGGAGGCCGGCCTCTCCTCCCGCATGCTCCTCCAGGTCCACGACGAGATCGTCGTGGAACTGGCCCCCGGAGAGCGCGAGCGGGTCGAGGCCCTGGTCCGTCAGGAGATGTCCTCGGCGGTCTCCCTCCGCGCCCCGCTCGACGTCTCGGTGGGCGTCGGCCCGGACTGGGAGTCGGCGGCGCACTGACGACCGGACGGCCGGCGAAGCGCGCGGAAGGGGCGCCCGCGCCGGGCGCGCGAGCGCCCTCGTCGGCCGTCGGCCCTCCTGGTCGGCGGAGCGGCGGCCCGCGGCCACACACCGGCCGGCGACGTCAGCGAGAGCCCCGACGGGAGCGCACCGGCTCACGATCCGGGGCTCCCGGGCTCGGAGCCACAGGCGTCCCGCGCAGCCGCACGACCGCCCCGTACAGCACCAGACCGAGGGCGAGCCCCGCGCCGGCCCCGAAGCAGGCGGTCGGAATGATGTCGAGCGGCGTCTCGATTCGGCCCCAGTACGCGTACCAGCGCAGGCATCGGTGCACGATGCCCGCCAGGACGCACCCGCCGATCAGCCCGGTCGCCAGCCACCGCCCCCGTCGGTCGAGCACCGGGAACCCCGGCGGCAGCGCCGCCCCTTCGGGCGCCGCGCGCAGCGCCCGCACCGTGAACCACACCAGCAGCCCCAGGGCCAGCGCCGAACCGCCGTACTGCGCGTACAGATAGACGGGGAAGCCGGCCACGATCTCGCTGAGGAACGGAAGCGAGCGCGTGCCCCAGCGGTCGAGGTGGGTGAAGGCGTCCCAGACCACATGGGTCGTCGCCCCCAGCACCGCGGAGAGACAGAACCACGCGGCCAGCGCCGCCGGCCGGCGCTCCCGCCAGGGGCGGCCGCGCAGCAAGGTGTACACCCGCGCCTGACGACCGGCCGGCAGCAGGGCCACGAGCGGCTCACGCACCATCAGCCAGACCGCCACCAGCAGCGCGGTGATGAGGACGTCGACCGTCACGATTCCCACCGGCGCGTGCGTGACGTCCCCGAAGAACATCGCGTCCGGGACCGCCGTCGCCGCGAAATAGGTCATGTCGGGAGAGAACGACCCCGCCGCGAGCGCCGACGCGACCAGCGGCCCCCGTGCGGTGCCGTCTCTCCGGATCCCCGGCAGCACGGCGGCGGCATGACTGAGTGTGAAAGGCATCGGACGTCCCCCTTATACGGTCACGCCCAGTATGCGGGAGTGATGTTCGTCGGATCCCGGGCGGCCAAGAGGTGACGAAAGCGTGAAACACGGTCAGACGCCGGTGTGCCGGGGCGCGGAGTTGTCATAGGGTCTCCTGAGTCCACGCGCGGGGAGCGCGAGTGCACTCGACGGGGAGGGAACGTACGTATGGCAGCGCAATTCGGCCGTCGGCTGCGCAGGGGGGCCACGAGCGGTGCCGTGGTGGCGGCGGCGGTCGCGGCGCTGGCCGCTTCGCAGGCTCCGGGCATGACACCGCCCCCCGCCGACAACGCGAGCGGCGACCAGTCGATCGGCACCGGCGACTCGACGACGCCGCCGGAGGACTCGGCCACCGGCCAGTCCCCGTACTACACCGACCTCCCGCCGCTGAACACCCCCAACAAGCCCGGCACTTCCGTCGACCTGCCGATCGTCACCGGTCCGGCCGAGGCGGGCATCCCCGCGACCGTCCTCGCCGCGTACAAGCGCGCGGAGCAGTCCATACGGTCCAGCGACCCCGGCTGCCACCTGCCGTGGCAACTGCTCGCGGGCATAGGCAAGGTCGAGTCCGGTCAGGCGCGCGGCGGCCGGGTGGACGCCAACGGCACCACCTCCTCGCCGATCCTCGGCCCGGTGCTCAACGGTGTCGGCTTCGCCAACATCTCGGACACCGACGACGGCGCGTTCGACGGCGACTCGACGCACGACCGGGCGGTCGGCCCGATGCAGTTCATCCCCTCCACCTGGGCCACCTGGGGGCAGGACGCCAACGGCGACGGCCGCAAGGACCCCAACAACATCTACGACGCCGCCCAGGCCGCCGGTCTCTATCTCTGCGCCAACAACCGCGACCTCGCGGTCAAGGCCGACCTGGACCGGGCGATCCTCAGCTACAACCGCTCGACCGAGTACCTGCACACGGTGCTCTCCTGGTTCGAGTACTACAAGCGCGGCACCCACCAGGTCCCGGACGGCACGGGCGTGCTGCCGGTCGACCGCAGCGACAACTCCCCTGGCGGCACCACGCCGACACAGACGACGCCCGCGAGCCCGTCCCCCTCCCCGTCGACGCCGCCGGCCACGGCCAAGCCGAAGCCGAAGCCGTCGAACCCGAGCACGTCGCCGACGACTCCGCCGCCCACTCCGCCCGCGTCGGTGCGCGTGGTACGCATCAAGGACGCCGGCACGGGCACGCTGACGGCGACCGCGGGTGGCGTCTTCGCCGGACGCCCGACGGTCGCCGCCGTCGACTCGGCGGGCAAGCCCGTCGCCGGAATCAGCGTCCGCTTCGAGATCATCGGGACCACCGGCGCGAACTTCGGCGGTGTGGCCAAGAGCGTCACCCTCACCACGGGCTCCACGGGCAAGGTCGTCACGCCGCTCCTCCGGGCGGGCGAAGAGCTGGGCGCGTTCACCGTGCGGGCCACCGTCGTGGGCCGGAGCATGGCGCCCGTCGAGTTCCGCGCCACCGTCACCGCCCGGCAGGCCGACACCCTGGTCCGCGGCGACGCCAAGGAGCTGACGGCCACCACCGGCGAACGGTTCGCCGACCGGGTGCTGGTGAAGGCCACCCTCGACGGTGCCGCCGCCTCCTCGGTCGCCCTCACGGCCACCATGGTCGACTCGGCACAGGATTCCCAGGCGGCCACGAAGGGTCCGTACTTCAAGGACGCGAACGGCGACCCGCTGCGGACGCTCACCGGTCTGAAGACGGACGAGAACGGTCTGCTCACCCTGCCGGACATCTACGCGGACGGCGAGGCGGGAACCTTCCTGCTCCGGCTGACCACGCCCGGCGGCGGCAGCCTGATCGTCGAACTCAAGGTCACCGCACCGGCCCCCGAGCCCACCCCGTCCCCGACGACGTCGCCGGACGCCTCCCCGAATCCCACGCCCAGCTCCACCTCCTGAGCCGTACGGGGCCGTCCCCCGCGCGACTTCCGTGCCGCCCCTCCGTCCCGCCGTGGACGGAGGGGCGGCCTTTCGCGTTCTGAGTGCGACGTGTTCTCATCTCGCGGCCGCGTTGCTACGGTGCCCCATCCCTGACGCCGCATCAGATCGAGCACCGGGAGGCCGACCATGCGCGCCCTCGTCGCCGCCGCCATCGGGCTGGTCCCAGTCCTCCTCGTCATCCTGCTCGTCTCGGTGGCCGAGCTGCCGCCCGACGGCCCCACCTCCCCCCGCCCCCTCCTCACCGCCGACCCCGGCCCCAAGAAGTAGGAGGAGCCCCCATGCGCCGCCGCGCCAGCCTCGTCCTGCTCTCCTTCGCCGTCTTCTTCGTCGCCATGGCCCCCACCCTGCGCTGGTACGCCTTCCCCCGGCTGGCGAAGATCCCGCCGAACCAGTACCAGGAGACGGTCCTGGAGGCGAAGCCGGCGACACTCCTCAACTACTCCACGCTCAAGGCCGAGAAGATCGAGAAGCTCACGATCATCCAGACCCTCAAGGGCAACGTGGAGGAGTCCAGGAAGATCGAGCGCGACGCCGGCCGCGACGTCGTCGTCTGGGACTCGCTCTCCTTCGTCGCCGGGCCCGACGGCAAGATGGTGTCCAAGATCCCCGAGCGGTACATCTTCGACGCCCACACCCAGGAGCCGGTCCACGCCACCGGCGAGATGGTCGACGGCGACCCCGTCCGGCGCGAGGGCATCGAGTTCAAATGGCCCTTCCTCACCGAGAGGCGGGACTACCAGTACTTCGACGCCCAGACCCGCACCTCCGCCCCCATCCACTACAAGGGCACCCAGACCTTCCGCGGCCTGGAGGTCTACTACTTCGAGCAGACCATCCCCTGGACCGAGGTCCCCATGCCGAAGGCCATGCCGGTCAAGGGCATCACCCCGGAGATCCTCGCCGATTCGGGCCTCACCCGGTGGTACACCACCAAGCGCATGTTCTGGGTCGACCCCGTCACCGGAGCCCCGGTCAACGGCGAGGAGATCCACAAGGAGGAGCTCCGCAACGCCCGGGCGATGATGGGCCAGGACACCGTCACCGTCTTCGAGGGCCATGTGAAGATGCGCGAGGACTACATCACCGCCATCGTCGAGCTGGTCGAGTCCAACCGCCTCATGGTTCTGCTGCTCGTCTCCTATCTGCCGTGGAGCTTCCTCCTCCTGGGTCTGGCCCTCTTCGCCCTCGCCCTGTGGCTGGAGGCCCGTGCCCGCCGCCCGGAGGCGGAGCCCGGCCCCGCGCCGGAGCCCGTCATCGCTCCCGTCTGAGCCGCGCGCTGGTGTGCCGGGTCGGTTCGGCTGTCCCGGGGTCCTCCGGCCACGGATGCCGGGGGTAGCGGCCGCGCAGCTCCGCCCGCACCGATCGGTAGCCCTCCCGCCAGAACGAGGCCAGATCGGTGGTGACGGCCGCCGGCCGGCCGGCCGGGGAGAGGAGATGGACCAGGACCGGCGTCCCGGCGACCCGGGGCGTTTCGGCGAGCCCGAACATCTCCTGCAACTTGACCGCGAGAACCGGCTGCTCGCCGCCGTAGTCGACGCGTATCCGCGAGCCGCTCGGCACCTCGATCCGCTCCGGCGCCAGCTCGTCGAGCCGGGCCGCCTCACCCGTCGCCCACGGCAGCAGCCGCTGGAGCGCCTGACCGGCGTCGATCCGGCCGAGGTCGGTCCGCCGCCGCGCACGGGACAGCTCCGGCTCCAGCCACTCCTCCGCCCGGTCCAGGAGCACCCCGTCCGAGACATCGGGCCACGGCTCGCCCAGGACCCGGTGGAGGAAACCGAGCCGCCGACGCAGCTCCTCCGACTCGCGGCTCCACCGCAGCAGCCCCAGCCCCTCACGCCGCAGCCCGTCGAGCAGCGCCTCACGGACGAGACCGGCGTCGGCGTCCTCCCGGAGCGGGCGCACCGCCAGTTCGACGGCGCCCAGGCGTGCCACCGAGCGGGCGACCACGTCCCCGTCCTCCCAGCGCACCTCCTCGCCGGCGGTGAGCAGATGCCCCGCCGCGGCCCGCGCCACGTCCTCGTCCACCACGGCCGCCAACCGCACCCGTGCCGTCGCGTTCTGCGCCGTCCGGTCTGCCACGGCGACGGCCAGCCAGGGAGCGGAGCGCAGAGCGGAACCCTCGGCGAGCGAGGCACCCGTCCCCGACACCATCAGGAACCCCCCGCCCGGACGCGCCCGGGCCACCCGCTCCGGAAAGGCCAGGGCGGTCACCAGGCCGGCCGCGGCGTCGTCGCCGGCGCCCGGAGCACCCGCCACCCCGCCGGCCCCCGGCCCGCGCGGGGCGGTCCCCGCCTCGGCGATCGACCGCTCCAGACGCCGGGCCTCCGTCTTCCAGCGCGCCCCGTACCCGTCGCCGCCCCGCCGCGCCGCACGCCAGGCCGCCGCCAGATCGTCGCCGTACTCCCGCGGCGGTTCCTCGCCCAGCAGCGCCACCACCTCGGCCGCCCGCCGGGCACCGACCGCGGGCGCGCCGTCCAGGAGCGCCCGGGCCAGCCGGGGATGCACGCCGAGCCGGGACATCCGCACCCCACGCTCCGTGGCCCGGCCGTCCTCGCCCACCGCGCCGATCGCCGTCAGTACGGAACGGGCCGCCGCCATCGCCCCGGCGGGCGGGGCGTCCAGCAGCGCGAGTCCGGCCGCGGAGGGGTCGCCCCAGCAGGCCGTGCGCAGGGCGAACGAGGCCAGGTCCGCGATCTTTATCTCCGGGGACGGGAACCTCGCCCGGCGCCCGTCGTCCGCCTCCGCCCAGCAGCGGTACACCGTCCCGAACGCCTCCCGCCCCGCCCGGCCCAGGCGCTGGGTCGCCCCGGCGATCGACACCGGCACCGTCGCCAGCGAGCCGAGGCCCCGCGCGTGGTCCATCCGGGGCTCCCGGGCGAGCCCCGAGTCCACGACGATCCGCACCCCCGGCACCGTCAGGCTCGACTCCGCCACGGCCGTCGCCAGGACCACCCTGCGGCGCCCGCCCGGCTCGGTCCCGCGCAGCACCGCGTCCTGCACGGCGGCCGGGGCCCTGCCGTGCAGCTGGAGGACCTCCGCGTCCACGCCGTCCAGCATCCCGGCCGTGCGCGCGATCTCTCCCGTACCGGGAAGGAAGCAGAGGACGTCTCCCTCGTGCCGCTCCATCGCCAGCCGCACCGTCGCCGCCACGTGCCGCAGCAGGGCCGGATCCACCCACGTGCCGTGCGCCGGCCGGATCCCGGCCGGCGGTGGGGCGAAGTGGACTCGGCAGCCGTGTCCCTCGCCCGTCGCCCGCACGACCGGCGCCGGCCCCGAACCGTCCAGGACCGTGAGGAGCTCCGCCCACGCCTCGGCGTCGCTGGTCGCCGAGGCGGCGATCAGCTTCAGCTCCGGCCGCAGCGTCGCCCGTACGTCCACGAGGAACGCCATCGCCGTGTCCGCGTCCAGATGGCGCTCGTGGCACTCGTCGAGCAGCACCACGTCCACGCCGGTGAGTTCCTGATCGCGCTGCAGGCGCTGGAGCAGGACACCGGTCGTGACCACCTCGACCCGCGTCGCGGGGCCGGCCCGCCGCTCGCCGCGGACCGAGAAGCCGACGGCCTCGCCGACCTCCTGGCCAAGCAGCCACGCCATCCGCCGCGCCGCCGCTCGCACCGCCATCCTGCGCGGCTCGGCCACCAGCACCCGCCGCCGCGGTCCGTCCCCTATGAGCCCCGCGAGCGCCAGCGGCACCAGCGTCGTCTTGCCGGTGCCGGGAGGCGCGTACAACACCGCCGTGCCGCGCTCGTCGAGCGCGTTCAGCAGCTCGGGGACGGCATGGCGGACGGGAAGGCGGTCGAGTGCGTCGTTTCGGATCACGCACTCAGTTTCATACGTCGTCGCCGGTGGCGGGCCCCACTGTCCACAGGGCCGGTGCGCTCATATGACTGGTCTCGTGACCGGTCCCGTGCGCGGACGCCTAGTCGCGTGCGCAGACGAAGATCGCCGTCCCCGGGATCAGATTGCCACGCAGCGGTGACCAGCCACCCCACTCCTGGTCGTTCCACGCGGGCCACTCCGGCTCGACCAGGTCCACCAGCCGGAAACCGCCGGCCACCACGTCCCTCACCCGGTCCCCGATCGTCCGGTGGTGCTCCACGTACACCGCCCGCCCCTCCTCGTCCTGCTCGACATAGGGAGTGCGGTCGAAGTAGGAGGCCGCGACCGACAGGCCCTCGGGGCCCGGCTCGTCCGGGAACGCCCAGCGGATCGGATGCGTCACCGAGAAGACCCACCGGCCACCGGGCCGCAGCACCCGGCGCACCTCACGGAACACCCGCACCGGGTCGGCCACGAACGGCACCGCGCCGTACGCCGAGCAGGCCAGGTCGAAGGAGCCGTCCCGGAAGGGCAGCGCCCCCGCGTCCGCCTCGACCAGCGGCACGTCCTCGCCGATCCGCAGCGCGTGCTGGAGCTGGCGGTGCGAGAGGTCCAGCGCGACCGGCCTGGCGCCCTGCCGAGCGAGCCAGCGGGAGCACTGCGCCGCCCCCGCCCCGATCTCCAGGATGTCCAGGCCCTTCAGCGAACCGGCCGGACCCAGCAGTCCGGCATCGGCCTCGTCGAGTCCTTCGGGGCCCCAGACGAACCGGTCGTCCCCGAGGAACGCTCCGTGGTCGTTCTGGTACTCGTCGGCGTTCCGGTCCCACCAGCCCCGACTCGCCCGGCTGCTCTCCGCGTCCCCGGCGTCACGCCGGGTCGCCTCCGGCTCCAACCCGCCCTCGTCTTCCGGTCCGTACTCTTGGTTCATCTCGCCCGTCGATGTAGTTTGCGCACAGCGCGGCTGCGCGGCCCCTGTGGCCCGGAGGCGTGGGGTGACTTGAGTTGTGCCGGTTATGCGGCGATCTGCCCCGGGTGCGCGCTTCGCGCATTGACCCTGTCCGGCCGCCCCCGTATGCTAAAGGTTGCGCTGCGGGCCTGCGCGCCTCAGACGGAGCAGGCCGCGCTCGCACCTGTTGTATGTCCCCTCGGTTTTCGAGGCGCCCCCGTTCGCGCGGGACGGCGCTTCATTGGCTGTCCGGCTTCTTGGTGCGATACGGGCTCACGGCGTAGCAGTACCTACGACTTTCTGTCCGTAACCGGAGCCCTTTCCCACATGACGAGCAGCACCGAGACCACCGCCACCACCCCGCAGGTTGCGGTCAACGACATCGGTAACGAGGAAGCCTTCCTCGCCGCGATCGACGAGACGATCAAGTACTTCAACGACGGCGACATCGTCGACGGCGTCATCGTGAAGGTCGACCGGGACGAGGTCCTGCTCGACATCGGTTACAAGACCGAAGGTGTCATCCCGAGCCGCGAGCTCTCGATCAAGCACGACGTCGACCCGAACGAGGTCGTCAAGGTCGGCGACGAGATCGAGGCCCTGGTCCTCCAGAAGGAGGACAAGGAAGGCCGCCTGATCCTCTCGAAGAAGCGGGCCCAGTACGAGCGCGCCTGGGGCACGATCGAGAAGATCAAGGAAGAGGACGGCATCGTCACCGGTACCGTCATCGAGGTCGTCAAGGGTGGTCTCATCCTCGACATCGGCCTCCGCGGCTTCCTCCCGGCCTCCCTGGTCGAGATGCGTCGTGTCCGCGACCTCCAGCCCTACGTGGGCAAGGAGCTCGAGGCGAAGATCATCGAGCTGGACAAGAACCGCAACAACGTGGTCCTGTCCCGCCGTGCCTGGCTGGAGCAGACCCAGTCCGAGGTCCGCCAGACCTTCCTCACGACCCTCCAGAAGGGTCAGGTCCGCTCCGGCGTCGTGTCCTCGATCGTCAACTTCGGTGCCTTCGTGGACCTGGGTGGCGTCGACGGCCTCGTGCACGTCTCCGAGCTGTCCTGGAAGCACATCGACCACCCCTCCGAGGTTGTCGAGGTCGGCCAGGAGGTCACCGTCGAGGTTCTCGACGTGGACATGGACCGCGAGCGTGTCTCCCTGTCGCTGAAGGCGACGCAGGAGGACCCGTGGCAGCAGTTCGCCCGGACGCACCAGATCGGCCAGGTCGTTCCCGGCAAGGTCACCAAGCTGGTTCCGTTCGGTGCGTTCGTCCGCGTGGACGAGGGCATCGAGGGTCTGGTCCACATCTCCGAGCTGGCCGAGCGTCACGTGGAGATCCCGGAGCAGGTCGTCCAGGTCAACGACGAGATCTTCGTCAAGGTCATCGACATCGACCTCGAGCGTCGTCGCATCAGCCTCTCGCTGAAGCAGGCCAACGAGTCCTTCGGTGCCGACCCGGCCTCGGTCGAGTTCGACCCGACCCTGTACGGCATGGCCGCGTCCTACGACGACCAGGGCAACTACATCTACCCCGAGGGCTTCGACCCCGAGACCAACGACTGGCTCGAGGGCTACGAGACCCAGCGCGAGGCCTGGGAGACCCAGTACGCCGAGGCGCAGCAGCGCTTCGAGCAGCACCAGGCTCAGGTCATCAAGTCCCGCGAGGCCGACGAGGCCGCCGCTGCCGAGGGTGGCGCCGCCGCTCCGGCCGGTGCCCCGGCGGGCGTCTCGGGTGGTTCGTACTCCTCGGAGTCGGACGACAACTCCGGCGCCCTGGCGTCGGACGAGGCCCTGGCGGCCCTGCGCGAGAAGCTGGCCGGCGGCCAGAGCTGAACGCTCTGACCACCAGCTGACAGGCTGAAGCGACGAGGCCCGCTCCCCCTCGGGGGAGCGGGCCTCGTGCCGTTTCGGGGGTGACGGCTCAGGGCGTGACCGCTCAGGGGGTGACGGCGATGTTCGTCAGCCCCTTTCCGCCGGTGACCGTGTTCGAGCCGTACACCGTCGTCCTGCAGCTGCCGCTCTGGTTGGTGACGTAGATCGCGAGCTGCTTGGAGCCCGTCGCGCCCGTCAGGTCCGACCGATTGCCGCGGAAGACCGTCCCGCAGCCCCAGCCGCTCTGCTGGGTGTGGGTCTCGAAACCGTTGTTGATGGTGTTGCGGCCGGTGTTGTTCTCCACCAGCACGTTGTTGCCCTTGACGTCCACCCAGGAGTCGTCGAAGTGGGCGCCGGTGAGACCGCGGCCGTCGAAGGTGTTCCCGATGATCTTCGTGCCGGTGGTGCCCTCCTTGACGTCGACCGCCTCCCCGCCGACGTCCGGCCCGATCGTGTTGTTCAGGATCTGTACGTTGTCGCTCTTGTCGGAGAGGGTGTTGGCGCTTCCGACGTAGACCCCCTCGCCCATGCCGCGCCCGTCGTTGCCGGTGTCGTAGATCCGCGAGTTCTTGATGACACCGTTCTTACTGGAGTTGCGGAAGTGCACGCCCTCCATGTCCAGGTCGTGCACGGTCACCCCGTCGATCACCACGCCGTTCGCCGCATCGGTCATGATCCCCTTCTGCCCGCCGGTCACGGTGACGCCCTTGACCGTCCAGTACGAGGCGCCGTTGAGGTGCAGGCCGTAGCCGCCGCCGGCGGTGAGTACCGCGCGCGAGGAGCCGGTGAGGGTGATCCGGGCGGATGGGGTGCCCGGGGCGGTGGCCTTGAAGTTCCCGGTGTACGTCCCGTCGGCGAGATGGATCGTGTCGCCGGGCCGGGCGTTGGTGAGCGCGGTCTTGAGCTGGGCGGCGGTCGACACCTCGATGGTGGCCGCGGTGGCCGGCGTGGCGGCGAGCGGTACGGCGAGGAGGGCCGTCACCGGAAGCAGGGACAGGAGCAGCGTTCGGGTGCGCATGGGGGTGCCTTCCCGTAGAAGCGAGGGTTCTCGTATATGTACGGCGAACGACTGGCTGAACGCGGTGCTGCCCCGTGACGGTAGGGACGGCCCATGGGCATGTCAAGGTCTGGACCAGTGAGTGCGGAGATGGATCACCTGTGCGGGGAATGCCTCACCCTTGGGAGACGTTCCTTCTGAGGAACACGAGGAGGAGCGGTAATCGTGCTTGATCCCCAGGATTTGTACGAATGGGACCAGAAGGGCCTGGCCGTGGTGGACCTGGCCCTGGCGCAGGAGTCGGCCGGGCTGGTCATGCTCTACCACTTCGACGGATACATCGACGCGGGTGAGGCCGGCGAACAGATCGTCGACCGCCTGCTCGACACGCTGCCCCACCAGCTGGTGGCCCGCTTCGACCACGACCGGCTCGTGGACTACCGTGCCCGCCGGCCGCTGCTCACCTTCCGGCGCGACCGCTGGACCGCGTACGACACGCCCGCGATCGAGGTCCGCCTCGTCCAGGACGCCACCGGCGCGCCCTTCCTGCTGCTCTCCGGCCCCGAGCCGGACGTCGAGTGGGAGCGCTTCGCCGCCGCGGTCCGCCAGATCGTCGAGCGCCTCGGTGTACGGCTCGCCGTGAACTTCCACGGCATCCCCATGGGCGTGCCGCACACCCGTCCCGTCGGTCTGACCCCGCACGGCAGCCGCACCGACCTCATGCCCGGCCACCGCAGCCCCTTCGACGAGGCGCAGGTGCCCGGCAGCGCCGAGGCGCTCGTCGAGTACCGGCTCTCGGAGTCCGGCCATGACACCCTCGGTGTCGCCGCGCACGTTCCGCACTATGTCGCCCGGGCCTCCTACCCGGACGCCGCCCTGACCGTCCTGGAGGCCATCACGGCCGCCACGGGTCTCGTCCTGCCCGGCATCGCCCACGCGCTGCGCACGGAGGCGCGGCGCACGCAGACCGAGATCGAGCGCCAGATCGGTGAGGGCGACGACGAACTGGTGGCCCTGGTTCAGGGCCTTGAGCACCAGTACGACGCCATGGCGGGCGCCGAGACGCGGGGCAGCCTGGTCGCCGAGCCCGTCGACCTGCCGTCGGCGGACGAGCTGGGCCGCGAGTTCGAGCGCTTCCTCGCCGAACGCGAGGGCGACGCGTAACCCCACGGAGGCGACGGGCGGGCGGGGGTCCTAAGCTGCCGCTCATGCTGAAGGTGGGCCTGACCGGCGGTATCGGCGCCGGCAAGAGTGAAGTGTCGCGGCTGCTCGTCTCGTACGGAGCCGTGCTGATCGACGCCGACAGGATCGCGCGCGAGGTCGTCGAGCCCGGGACTCCCGGGCTCGCGGCCGTCGTGGAGGCGTTCGGTACGGAGATCCTGACGGAGGGGGGCACCCTCGACCGGCCGAAGCTCGGCTCGATCGTCTTCGCCGACACCGACCGGCTGGCCACCCTCAACGCCATCGTCCACCCGCTGGTGGGCGCCCGCTCCGCCGAGCTGGAGAGCGAGGCCGGGCCGGACGACGTGGTCGTCCACGACGTGCCGCTGCTCACCGAGAACGGGCTCGCCCCGCTCTACGACCTGGTCGTGGTCGTGGACGCGTCCCCGGAGACGCAGCTCGACCGGCTGGTACGGCTGCGTGGCATGGCCGAGCCGGAGGCCCGCGCCCGGATGGCGGCCCAGGCCACGCGCGCGCAGCGGCGGGCCGTCGCGGATCTCGTCATCGACAACGACGGGCCGTTGGAGGCGCTCGAGCCGCAGGTGAGGAAGGTCTGGACGGAGCTGACGCGGCGGGCCGCGTCGGACGACCGTCCGACCCGGTGAGCCGGGCCGAGCCGAGCCCGGTCGGGCCGCACCGCACCGCGAGGACGCGTCACCGCGACCGATCGGTCACCGCCCGGCGTGGGTAGGCATCGCGGGGGTACGGCGGTCCGACCGTCATTCCGTAGGGAATATCCGTATGGAATACCGCTGCCACGCCCGATGTTGAACCGCCGGAGCAAAGGGAAGGATGTCACCGTGGCCGAGAGGAACCCGGAAACCCACGTCATCGACTTTCGCGCCGCCGAGCAGTTGCTCGCCGCGCGCGACCCGCGCGGTGCCGTGAAGCTGCTCGATTCGGTGATCGCCGCCCACCCCGAGAACACGGCGGCGCGGCTGCTGCGAGCCCGCGCGTTCTTCGCCGCCGCCCAACTGCGCCCGGCTGAGCTGGAGTTCGAACTGGTCCTGGAACGCGAGCCCGACAACGCCTTCGCCCACTTCGCACTCGCCCGCACCTTCCAGCGCTCCGGGCGCCCCGACCAGGCCACTCGCCACTTCCGGCTCGCCGCCGCGCTCGACCCGAAGCCGGAGTACCTCGAGGCGGCCCGCTTCGGCACGGAGGACTGACCGCGGCGGAGGTCTTCCTTCCCGCCCGGGCGGGTCAGCGGCGGGGGCCGCCGTGGTCCGGTTCGTACGGCGGAATGTCGCGTCCCGGTTGCCAGTGTGGCCCTTGCCGCAGGTGGCGCACGACCATCGCCATGTCGCACAGAACCACCAGGAAGAGCACCCCGCAGGCGGCGGCCCACCCGGGCCGGCCGATCAGGGCGAAGATCGTGGTACCGAAGGCCGCCCAGATCAGACCCCATAGACTCAACCAGAACCGCATGCGCAGAGGACTGCGTGCGGTCGTCGGCTCATTCCCAGTACGCATGACGGTCGCTTCTCCCGGCGAGAGCCCCGAGGCCTACTGAAGGTGTACCCCTGAGGGGGAGATGTGAACGGACGGACAGGGTGGGAGACGGCTGTGCGCCGCTCCCGGGTACGGGGCTGCCTGCTGGGCGGCGCCATCGGGGACGCGCTGGGCAACCCCGTCGAGTTCCTCTCACTGGAGGCCATGCGACGGACCCACGGTGAGTACGGGCTGACCGGCATGGTGCCGGACACGGACGGGGTGATCGGACGGGTCACCGACGACACCCAGATGACCCTCTTCACCGCGGAAGGACTCATCCGCGCCCGCGCGCGTTCTGTCAGCAAGGGCGCGGGCGAGACGACCGCCTGCGTCCAGCACGCGTACCGCCGATGGCTCGACACCCAGAACCACCCCTCCCCGCCCGCCCGCGGAGGTACGGACGTCGTCCGTACGGGCTGGCTGCGCACCCAGCCCTGGCTGTACGCGCGACGGGCGCCGGGCAACGCGTGCCTGACGGGCGTCGCGGCCGGACATGTGCCCCCGCGGTACGGGAAGATCGGGACCGGGCCGGTCAACCCCCAGTCGAAGGGGTGCGGCACGGTGATGCGCTCGGCCCCCTTCGGGCTGACCGGTGACACCGCCGACGAGGCCTTCGATCTGGCCGCCCTGTGCGCCCAGATCACCCATGGGCACCCCACCGCGGCCCTGGCTTCCGGTACGTTCGCCGCGATCGTGACGTACCTGCTCGAAGGAGAGTCGGCGCAGGGCGCCGTCCTGCGGTCGATGGAACTGCTACGGCGCCGAACGGGCCACGAGGAGACGACGGCCGCCCTGCGGGCGGCGGTCGACCTGTCTGGTGGGCGGCCGAGAGCCGAGCTGGTGGAGTCCCTGGGCGCGGGCTGGGTCGCCGAAGAGACCCTGGCCATCGCCGTGTACTGCATGCTCGTCCGCACCCATTCCGTGGAGCACGCTCTGTTGCTCTCCGTCAACCACTCGGGAGACAGCGACTCGACCGGTGCCGTCTGCGGCAACCTCTTGGGCGCACTGTACGGAGACGCCCAACTGCCGCTGGAATGGCTGATGATGACGGAGGGGCGGGCGGTCATCACCGAGTTGGCCGACGACCTTTCGCTCCAGTGCGAGAACCGCGAACTCAGGCCCGGAGTGCCCGTTCACTCGTTGGAGCGTTATCCCGATTGCTGACGCCGTCGCGGGAACGGCTTCCGGAGGCGTCACGTTCTCCGGTCATGGGCGGACCGACGCGTGAGGGACACCAAGGGACAGGGCCCGGAGCGATCACCCCGGACGGATGCGCCGTCGAGCTGTACCGGCGGCTCGCGGTCGGGAGCGAGCCCGATGTGATCGAGGCGGCCGTGCCGGCCGGCGCGACGCTGCTCGAACTGGGCAGCGGGGCGGGGCGTGTGACCGGGCCCCTCGTGGAGCGGGGATTCGCCGTCACCGCGGTCGACGAGTCGGCGGAGATGCCGGCCGCCGTCCGCGAGCGGGTGCCCGGTGTGGAGACCGTGCGGAGCCCGATGTACCTCTTCCCGGACGCGCGCTGGACCCAGACGTTCCTGTCCGGCCCCTCGGTGAGGAGGACTTCGAGCGGTACCTGGGCGAGGCCGGGCTCGTCGTGGACGCCAGGCTGACGGACGACGGGACGTGGGTGAGGGCCCGCCCCAAGTCGCGCTGAGGGAAATCGAGATCGGACGCCGATGCCGCGATGAGTTCTCGGCGCCCGCCCCGTCTACCTCTGTGACAAGCGAACGCGAAAGCGACGCGAGAGCGAACGCGACGCCCACACGAGGAGATTGACCATGGCCAGCACCACGACCGCCGCCGCCGCGAGCACCGTCGACGTCACCCGTCGCCCGAGCCGTCGCCTCGACCTCACCGTCCGCGTGTTCCAGATCCTGCTCGCGCTCGCCTTCGCGATCCCGAGCGCCGCGCCCAAGCTGATCGGTCACTGGTCGGCCGCCGAGTCCTTCGACCGGATCGGGTGGGGCGACTGGCTGATGTACACCGTCGGCGCTCTCGAACTGGCGGGAGCGATCGCGCTGGTGATCCCGATCCTGTCGAGCGCCTCGGCGACCGCGCTGACCGGCCTGATGATCGGGGCCTTCGTCACGCAGATGACCGTCTTCGACGGCCAGTACGCCCTGACGCCGCTCCTCTTCGCCGTGCCGCTCGTCGTCATCGCCTGGACGCGCCGCCACCACAACGAGGAGCTGCTCGCCCTGGTCCTCCGACGCCGGGTGTGAGGCGGGGCACCACGGGGGATCCCTCCCCCGACCGGGGGAGGCACGGATGGGCGAAGAGCGACGTGACGTCGGGGAGTTGCTCCGCAGCGAGGCCGTGAGAGAACGGCGCGGGGCGCTACGCCAGCGGATCACGACCGAGCGGATCACCGTGTGCGACATCCTCTGCTGCGAAGACCGGCCCACGCTCGTCGGCCCCGGCTACTCCGACGCGTACACGGTGGTGCTCACCCGCTCCGGCGGGTACCTGCGGCAGGTCGCGGGGGAGGAGTTCTTCGTCGACCCGACCGGCGGCTATCTGACCCGCCCCGGCGACGAGCACAAGGTCGCGCACCCCGTCGGCACCGGTGACAGGTCCACCGAGATCCGCATCGGCGAGCGGCTCTTCGCGGACCGCTTCGACAGCCGACCCACGACCCGACGCCGCACCGCCGCCTGGCGCTTCAGCGTCACCGGCGCCACCGACCTGGACCACCGGGCCCTCCTGGCCGCCGCCCGCCGGGGAGCCGACGCCTTCGAACTGGCCGACAGACTCCACCGGTTACTGGACCAAGTCGCCACCTCCGCCGGCCACTGGCGCACCGACACGACCGCACGCCCCGCCACCGCGCGCGTGCACGGGGACCTCGTCCGCGACACCTGCGCCGCCCTGGCCGCCGCCACCCCCGCGCCCGGCCTCACCCTGGAGGAGCTGGCCCGCACCGTCGGAGCGTCCCCGCACCATCTGAGCCGGGTCTTCCGAGCGGTCACCGGCACTACCCTCACGCGCTACCGCAACGACCTGCGCCTCCGCGGTGTGCTGCACGCGATCGAGGAGGGCGAGGAGAGCCTGCGAACCCTCGCGCACACGTACGGCTTCGCCGATCAGGCCCATCTGACCCGCATGTGCCGGAGCCGTACGGGCCACGTCCCCAGCGTGGTACGGACCCTTCTCGCGCATCGCGCATGAATGTTCAACGCGAGGGGGCCGGCGGACCCGCAGGATGGCGACGGCCGGAATCCGGCCGGCGCCGTGATGCCACGCACGGCGCCACGTCTCGCGACCGGGGAACCACGATGACCCTCCTCACCCGAGCCTGTGCGGCCATGGCGGCGGTCCTCACGGCCGCCGCGTGCGTCGCCTCCGCTCCGGGCAGCGCCGCCGGCGCCCCGCCCGCCACGGCGTCGTCGGCCGGTGCACCGGCGGTGGACGACCGGTCATCGGTGTCGCCCGGGCTCACCGGCCACCGCCCCTGCGCCGGGCAGCCCGACGTGACCTGTGCCGATCTCACCGTGCCCCTGGACCGCGAGGGAGCCGTACCCGGCACCCTGAAGCTCCAGACCGCCGTCCTCGGCAGGGCCGACGCGCCACGGGGCACCCTGCTCTTCCTCACCGGCGGCCCCGGGCAGCCGGGAGTCCCGTTCGTCCCCCGGATCCGCGCCCGGCTGCCCGAGGCGCTCGCCGAGTACCGGCTCGTGATGATCGACCAGCGCGGAACGGGCGGCCAGGCGATCGACTGCCCCGCCCTCCAGAGGGAGGTCGGCAGCAGCGACACCGTCGCTCCCACCCCCGCCGCCGTCACGGCCTGCGCCGATGTCCTCGGAGAGAAGCGGAACCTCTTCACCACCGCCGACACCGTCGCCGACCTGGAAGATCTGCGGCGCGCCCTGGGCGTCCCGTCCTGGACGCTCGACGGCGTCTCGTACGGGACGTTCACCGCCGGCCGGTACGCCCTCACCCACCCCCAGCGGGTCCGCAGGCTCGTCCTGGACTCCGTCGTACCGCTCGACGGTGCCGGGGTGCTGTACGAGGACTCGCTCGGCCACTCCGCGCGGGTGCTGCGCACCGCCTGCCGCGAACAGCGGTGCGGCTTCGACCCGGCGCGCGACCTCGCGAAGGTCGTACGCCGCGACGACAACGGAGTCGGCGTCTTCAACCTGCTCGTGATCGCCAGCATCATCGATCCGAAGCTCGACGATCCGCGGTTCGGCATCCTGAACGCGCTGCACGCCTCAGCGGCCGGCGACCGCGCCCGGCTCGACGCGCTCGTCTCTGGCTTCTCGGCCCCGTCCGACGAGAGCCCGGCCGACTTCAGCGCCGGCCTCCACGCCGCCACGCTCTGCGCCGACTCACGCTGGCCCTGGGGTGACGCCTCCGCACCCGTCGAGGGGCGCGAGCGGGCGCTGCGACGGGCCGTGCAACGCGTCAGGCCGGCGGAGGTGTGGCCGTTCGAGCGCGAGACGGCCGGGGAGCAGGGCATCGCGCGGACCTGCCTGCCCTGGCCCGCCTCGCGGCCCGGCCGGGCGGCGCCGGGATCCACCCTGACCATGCCGGTCCTGCTGCTGGCCGGCGACCGCGATCTGTCGACCCCGGTGCGCTGGGCGCGCGAGCTCGCCGCCAGGACCCCGAGGGCCGAGCTGGTGGTCGTCGAGGGGGCCGGGCACTCCACACAGAGCCGCAGCGACGGGGGAGCGCGCGCGGCGCGGGACTTCCTGCTGCGCTAGCGGAGGTCCGCCGCGCCCGCGCGACGGTGCGCCACGCCCGGGACGGGGGTCCGGGCGTGGCGCGCCGCGAAGCCCTTCGCGGTTGCCTAGTGGACGACGCTGTAGCTGCGCCAGGGCGGGCTGCCGGGCACGATCGTGTCGCCCGACCTGGCGGGGACGTAGGAGCTGTCCTCGCCCCGGCAGTCCGGCGTCGGGTACATGATGAGGTCGACCGCCGTCAGATTCTCGATCTTCGTCGCGCCCTCCTGCACGAGCACGTGGCAGCCCTTGACCGACGGGCTCGTCACCGAGACCTCGACCTCGTGCGGCGTCTCGTACGTGATCGTGCCCACCGCGGTACGGTCGAGGCCGGAGCAGCCCGCGACGGCGAGAGTCAGGAGCGCGGCCCCGGAGGCGGTGCCGAGACGCCGGTGAACGGACATGGCGGATCCTCGTCTGTCGGGCGAAGGCGGCAGAAGCTGTTCCGCAGCCCTGTTCCTCGCCACCCTGCCGCCTGCCGGAGGGGCTGTCACCCGCTGCTGGGCCGCCCGGGCGAAGCGGCGTGAGGGCCGTTGTCAGACCCCACCCGTAAGGTCGGAGGTCCAGTCGGAGTCCGTGTCGGAACGGGGAGGTGAGCGGTGCCGTGACCCATGCCCTGCACAGCCGCGCCGCCGTCTTCCTGCCGGCCGCCCTGCCCCGTGAGGGGCGTGTCGCCTTCTGGGCGCCGGACGGGGGCGCGCTGCCCGATGTCCCGCCCGTGGGGGCGGCGGGCGCGTCCCCGGTGGAGGAGCTGACGGTCGTGCGCCGGCACGGCGCCGGGGTCCGCGGCCGCGCCGTGCGCGCGGTGATCCTGTCCGTCGCCGACGCCCTGCCCCACCTGGTGGCGGCGCGCCACCATCCGGGTGCCCACCCGGCCTCCGCCTGCTGGGGTGCCGCCGCCCTGCACGCCCTGCATCTGACGGCGCGCGGGCGGCTGCTGCCGGGACTGACCGCCGACGACCTCGACGCCTGGCGCGCGGGACCGCTGGACGCCGACGACATCGCCCACCTCCGGGCCGTCGCCGCCGCCATGCCGTACGAAGCCCACGCCGTGCCCGTCCCCGGCGACGGCCCGCTCCGGCTGCCCGAGCCGGAGGCGCTGGTGCGGGCCTTCCTCGACGCGGTCGCCGACACCCTGCCCCGCACCCCCGCCGCGGCCTGCGCGGTCGGCGCGCCCTTCGCCGCGCGCGAACCGCAGCACCTGCCCCGCGCGCGTGCCTGGGCGGCCGAGGCCGCGGCCGGCATGGACGCCGGGGTCCGCGTCTCGCTCCGGCTCGACCTCGCCGGATACGAACTCTTCGACACCGCCGACGAAGGCGGCGACGAGCGACAGGCCGCCGCGGCCCTCCTCCAGGTCCACAGCCTCGCCGACCCCACCCTCGTCATCGACGCCGCCGCCCTGTGGGCGGGTGACGGGGACGAGCGTTTCGGGCCGCGTGCCCGGATCGACGCCCTCCTCGCCCTGCGCCGGGCGGCCCGCGTGTGGCCGCCGCTCGGTCGGCTCCTCGAGCGCGACGTGCCCGACGTCCTCGCGCTGACCGAGGACGAGCTGTACGAGCTGCTCGGCCCCGCCGCCGCGCGGCTCGCCGACGCGGGCGTCGCCGTCCACTGGCCACGCGAACTGGCCCGCTCGCTCAGCGCCTCCGCGGTCGTCCGGCCGGCGCTCTCCGCGCCCGGCTCCGCCACCGACGGCACGGCGTTCTTCGACAGCGAGGAGCTCCTCCGCTTCAACTGGCAGCTCGCCCTCGACGGCGACCCGCTCACCGAGCGCGAGATGGACGCGCTCGCCGAGTCGCACCGGCCCATCGTGCGCCTGCGCGACCAGTGGGTGGTCGTCGACCCCGACCTGGTCCGCAAGGCCCGCAAACGCGAACTCGGCCTGCTGGAACCGGTCGACGCGCTCGCCGTCGCCCTCACCGGCAGCGCGGAGGTCGACGGCGAGACCGTCCGGGCCGTGCCCGTCGGGGCGCTCGCGACCCTGAGGGACCGGCTCCTCGCCGGCCCCGAGGCCGTCGACCCGCCCCCCGGCCTCGACGCCACTCTCCGCGACTACCAGCTGCGCGGCCTCGCCTGGCTGGACCTGATGACCTCGCTCGGCCTCGGCGGCTGCCTCGCCGACGACATGGGCCTCGGCAAGACCGTCACCCTCATCGCCCTGCACCTGCGGCGTGCCCGCCGCGCGCCCACCCTCGTCGTGTGCCCCGCCTCTCTGCTCGGCAACTGGCAGCGGGAGGTCCAGCGGTTCGCCCCCGGCGTCCCCGTACGCCGTTTCCACGGAGCCGACCGCACCCTGGACGGCGTCGACGGCGGCTCCGGCACCGGTGGAATCGTTCTCACCACCTACGGCACGCTGCGCACCAGCGCCTCCCGGCTGGCCGAACAGGAATGGGGGATGGTCGTCGCCGACGAGGCCCAGCACGTCAAGAACCCCTTCTCCGCGACCGCCAAGGCGCTGCGCACCATCCCCACACCGGCGAGGGTCGCCCTCACCGGCACCCCCGTGGAGAACAACCTCTCCGAGCTGTGGGCCCTCCTCGACTGGACCACCCCCGGGCTCCTCGGCCCCCTCAAGGCCTTCCGCTCCCGCCACGCTCGCGCGGTGGAGAACAGCGAGGAGATCGAGAACGACGAGGCCGTCGAGCGGCTCGCCCGGCTGGTCAGGCCGTTCCTGCTGCGCCGCCGCAAGTCCGACCCCGGCATCGTCCCCGAACTGCCGCCCAAGACCGAGTCCGACCACCCCGTGCCCCTCACCCGCGAACAGGCCTCGCTCTACGAAGCGGTGGTACGGGAGACGATGGCGCGGATCGAGGGCGCCGAGGGCATCGCGCGCCGCGGGCTCGTCATGAAGCTCCTCACCTCCCTCAAGCAGATCTGCAACCACCCCGCCCAGTACCTCAAGGAACAGACCGCGAAGGGCGGCGGCACCGCCCGCCTCGCGGGCCGGTCGGGCAAACTCGCCCTGCTCGACGAACTCCTGGACACGATCCTCGCCGAGGACGGTTCCGTCCTCGTCTTCACCCAGTACGTCTCCATGGCACGGCTCCTCGCCGACCATCTGGCCGCCCGGGCGATCCCCGCCCAACTCCTGCACGGCGGCACCCCGGTCGCCGAGCGCGAGCGGATGGTGGACCGCTTCCAGGCCGGCGAGGTGCCCGTCTTCCTCCTCTCGCTGAAGGCCGCGGGCACCGGACTCAACCTGACCCGGGCCGGTCATGTCGTCCACTTCGACCGCTGGTGGAACCCGGCGGTCGAGGAGCAGGCCACCGACCGCGCGTACCGCATCGGGCAGACCCAGCCCGTCCAGGTCCACCGGCTCATCGCCGAGGGCACGGTGGAGGACCGCATCGCCGAGATGCTCCGCGCCAAACAGGCCCTCGCCGACGCCGTCCTGGGCTCCGGCGAGGCGGCGCTGACCGAACTGACCGACCGCGAACTGGCGGACCTCGTATCGCTGAGGAGGCCGTCATGAGCCCCCGCCGGCCGTCCGGCGCCCGCCCCGGCCTCCCCCGCCACGACGACCGCCGCCGCACGTTCCCCCAGCTCGCGCCCCGCGAGGCACCGGACGGGCGCTTCGCCGCCACCTGGTGGGGCAACGCCTGGGTGGAGGCCCTGGAGGACACCGCCCTCGACCCGGCGCGCCTGGCCCGCGGCAAGGCGTACGCCGGACGCGGCCACGTCGACGCGATCACGGTCACCCCGGGCCGGGTCGTCGCCTACGTCCACGGCACCCGCCCCCGCCCGTACCGCACGGAGATCCGGCTGCGCACCCTCGGCGACGACGACTGGGAGCGCTTCCTCGACGAGGCGGCCGCCCGGCCGGACCACATCGCCGCCCTGCTCGACAAGGACGTCCCGCACGCCCTCGAAGCCGTCACCGGACTGCTGCCCGCGCCCGGTGACCTGATCCCCGACTGCTCCTGCCCCGACGACGGCTACCCCTGCAAGCACGCCGCCGCCCTCTGCTACCAGTCCGCGCGGCTCCTCGACGAGGACCCGTTCGTCCTCTTCCTCATGCGCGGGCGCGGTGAACAGGAGATCCTCGCCGCGCTCACCCGCCGCAACGCAGCCCGTTCCGCCGCCGAGACGAGCGCGGCCCCGCCCGTCCTGGCGTCCGTCCCGGCGCGCGCCGTCCTCGCCTCCACCGCCGACAGCGCCGCGCCCAGGTCGATGCCGCTGCCTCCGCCGCTTCCCGTCCCCGCCCATCCCGGCCGCCCCCCGGTCCACCCGCCGGACCCGGACGCCCCCGACCCCCTCGCCCTCGATCTGCTCGCCTCGGAGGCCGCCGCCCGCGCGCACGCCTTCCTGACCACGGGTCACGACCCCGTCGCGGCCCTCACCCCCTGGCAGGACGCCGTCCGGCTTGCCGCCGCGCACCCCGGCTCGGGCCTCACCGCGTCGACCCGCGCGCTCTACCGCGATCTGGCGTACGCCCTCGACCGCACCCCGACGGATCTGGCGCGCGCCGTCGCGGCCTGGCGCCAGGGCGGCCTCGCCGGGCTCACGGTCCTGGAAGAGCCTTGGGACCCGCCCGCCGGCCCCTTCGACCGGGCGCGCCCCGCCCTGCTCGCCGCGGACTACCCCGCCTTCCGCCCCTGGCGCAACCGCCTGTCGACCCGCTCCCTCCAGCTCCGGCTGGGGCGGGACGGCCTCTGGTACGGATACGAGTCGGACGCCGACCGGGAGGACTGGTGGCCCCGCGGCACCCCTGACGCCGATCCCGTCGGCGCACTCACCGATCTGCTGGGACGGTGACCGAGAGGCTGGACGGAGGCTGTTCCTCCTCGGCCTCCCGGCGCAACGCGTTGAGGTCATACGGCAATCCGCAAACCCACTCAAAGGAGTGAAACAGGCCATCGGGCTGATCCGGGCGGGTCGGAATCGCGTTAATTGCGGTACGGGCAAGTGCCCGTGAACACCTCCGGAAGGCAGGAAGCCATGAGGCACATGCGCCGAAGTGGTCTGGCCACATTGATGGTCACGGGTGGCGCGCTCGCGCTCTCGGCGGGCGCCGCGCACGCCGGCTCCAGTGCACAGGGCGCCGCGGTCGAGTCGTCGGGCGCGGTCTCCGGCAACACCGTTCAGCTGCCCGTGCACGTCCCGGTCAACGTGTGCGGGAACACCGTCAACATCGTCGGACTGCTCAACCCGTCGTTCGGCAACAAGTGCGTGAACCGCTCGGGCTCGTCCGACGGATACGGCTCCCAGCGCGGCGGCGACGGCAGGCACAAGGACCTGCCGGGCACTCCGCGGGACCGCGTGGGTGGCAGCGGCTCCTCCCAGGGCGGCTCCTCCCAGGGCGGTTCCACGAACGGCGGCGGCGCCAAGGCAGAGGGTGTCGCGCACGGCTCGTCCGGGATCCTCTCCGGCAACGGCGTCCAGCTGCCGATCGACCTCCCGGTGAACGTCAGCGGCAACTCCGTCAACATCGTGGGCATCGGCAACCCGGTCTTCGGTAACACCTCGGTCATCGGCCCGGGCACGCCCGAGACCCCCGGCGAGGAGCCGAAGCCGGTCACGACCCCGCCGGCCCCGAGCACGGACACCGACGAGTCGGCTCCGACGGCGCCCGGTCCGCAGACCAGCTCCGTCTCGCTGGCCGACACGGGCGCGGACCTGATCGGCTACGCCGTCCCGGCGAGCGCCGCACTGCTGCTCGGCGGAGCCCTGCTGTACCGCCGCTCTCGCCGCGCGGGCGGCGAGATCTGAGGTTCACCGAGACCTCACGTCCGGCGCCAGGCCCGGAGCACCGCCTCGATGGCCGGTGCGACCCTCGTCCGGGCCTGGTGGCGGGGAACGCCCCGCATGAGCAGCGTGTCGTACTCGGTGTCGACATGCCGTACGGAGGCGCGCACTGCGGCCGTGACCGCGCCGCGGTCGAGCGCCCGCCCGGCCGCCGTCCGCCCCACCCGCCCGCTGCCCTTCTCCGAGGCATGGGCCGCGATCTCCGCGGCCCGCTCCACCGGACAGTACGGGAACAGCCGTACGATCTCGGCCTCCAGCTCCGCCGTGACCCGCGCGTCCCGCTCCGCCCGCCGCGCCGCGTCCCTGGCCCGCCGGCGCGCCCGCGCCTCCGCGTCCGCCAGGCAAGCCTCCTCCGCCCGGGCCAGCGCGGCCTCCTCGACCAGCAGCCCCTGACGTTCGTACCGGGTGCGGCGCCGGTTGTGCCGTACCACCACCGCCCACAGGGAACTGCCCTCGCGGGCCCGGCGGGTGAGCGCCGTGTCGCCGCGGCGCAGGAAGACCAGATGGCCGAGGTCGGCGCAGTCGAGGCAGACGGGGGCGTTGAACTCCACCACCATCCGCTCCAGCGGCCCGTGATGGCACTCCGAGCAGCGCCGGCGCCGGAGCGGCTCGACGACGACGGGCGCGACGAGGTCCATGGCGGGCCTCCCTCAGTGGACTCCGGGCGCGGCGGAGGCGATGAACAGATCGAGCGCTTCCTTCGCCTCCCGCGAGCGCCGGGCGCGGTCCTCCTCGCCGGTCGCCTCGTGCAGGCAGTTGGTGACCTCGAGCGCCGCCTCGGCCAGTCGCCGGGTGGCCGGGTCGTCGCAGACCAACTGGACGCGGAAGAGGGCTTGGAGGGCGGCGGTGCGCTGGTGGTACGAGGCGTAGCGCGCTTCCTCCGCCTCCTCCGAGCCGGGATTCCGCACCGCCCGGAACCAGCGGTCGTGCTGGCTGCGCCGGTAGTCGACGACGGCGCCGGCGAACGCGGTGTAGGTCGCGATCCGCTCCTGCCGCAGCTGCTCGGCACGGGCGAGGCCCGCCGTACGCTCGGCGGCCCGGCCCTGGAACCAGTGCGTCGCGATCACGCCGAGCAGGGTCCCCGCCACGGCGATCAGGGCCGTTCCCATGACCGGCAGCTCCTCATGCGTCTCAAGTGGCCCAAAAAATCGTTCGATTCATCGCCCAACCCCCGACTAGGGTCCGTCACGTGGCAACGAAACTCAATCAGATCATCGCAGTGGAGAAGGGCGTCAAGTCCAGGGCGCATCAGGACCTGACCGCGGCGCACCACGGGCTGCAGAAGCCCGCGCTGCTCGCCGGCATCTCCCGTACGTACCAGCCGAAGGACGAGGAGGGCGAGCAGCTTCCGCCCGAGTCCACGCTGGTGCAGGTGAAGGCCGAGGACGTGCTGCGCGATACCGCGCGGGCGCTGACCCGGCTGTTCGATGTGACCGCCACCAAGGACTGGGCCAACTGCGAGGCACGCGCCGACATCACGGTCGACGGGCGTGTCCTGGTGGGCCAGGTGCCCGTCGCGTACCTCCTCTTCCTGGAGAAGCAGCTGACGGACATCAACACCTTCGTACGCAAGCTGCCCGTCCTGGACGCCGCCGAGTCCTGGACCCTGGACCCGTCGACCGACGCGTGGAAGACCGAGGTCGTCCGCACGGTCCGGACGAAGAAGGTGCCGCGCAACCATGTGAAGGCGGAGGCGACGGAGAAGCACCCGGCGCAGGTCGAGGTGTACTACGAGGACGTCCCGGTCGGTTACTGGACCACGGTGAAGTTCTCCGGCGCCCTGCCGGCCCGGCGGGTGAACGAACTGCTCGAGCGGGTGGAGAAGCTCCAGCAGGCGGTGAAGTTCGCCCGTGAGGAGGCGAACGGCGCGGAGGTCACCGACCAGCGGGTCGGCGACGCCGTCTTCGGCTACCTCTTCGGGTAGCCGGGACGTACACGGACTCCCCGGCCACAGAACACGGTCGGGGTGCGCGAGGAGCGCAAAGCTGAAGCTGAAGCTTGTCGTGAATCCGCGGCCCTTCTGACGAGGGTCGCGATCAAACTCAGACTATTGCTCCAGACTCAGCATTCGCCGCTCATCGCCGGATCGACCGGGCCCGGGCCCTGGTGCGTCGAAATGCCAGTTCGAATCTGGTCCGCCGAGCTTCGATCGGCGGTGGTCCAATGGCAGGACGCGACGCAATGACGACTGACCCGGGCTCTCAAGCGTGCCGGCGTGTGATGTGAGCGGCATCGACAGGGCCCGGGGGCAGGCTACGCCCTCGGGCCCGCTCCCGTTCCCGGGCCGCGGTCACTGGCGATAGCCGCCCAGGAAGCGGCCGATGCGGCTGATCGCCGCGTCGAGATCGTCGGCGTACGGCAGCGTCAGGATGCGGAAGTGGTCCGGGCGCGGCCAGTTGAAGCCGGTGCCCTGCACCACCTGGATCTTCTCCCGCAGCAGCAGGTCGAGGACGAACTTCTCGTCGTCGTGGATCTTGTGCACGGCGGGGTCGAGGCGCGGGAACGCGTAGAGCGCGCCCTTCGGCTTCACGCAGGAGACGCCGGGGATCTCGTTGAGCTTCTCCCACGCCCTGTCGCGCTGTTCGCGCAGTCTGCCACCCGGGGCGGTCAGCTCGTGGATCGACTGCCGGCCGCCGAGCGCAGCCTGGATGGCGTACTGCGCGGGGGCGTTGGGGCACAGCCGCATGGAGGCCAGCATCGTCAGCCCCTCCAGATAGCTCCTCGCGTGCTGCTTGGGGCCGGTGACGACCAGCCAGCCGGAGCGGAAGCCCGCGACCCGGTACGTCTTGGAGAGTCCGGAGAAGGTGAGGACGACGAGGTCGGGGGCGAGGGCGGCGGCGGTGTGGTGGACGGCGTCGTCGTAGACGATCTGGTCGTAGATCTCGTCGGCGAGGACCATCAACTGGTGGCGGCGGGCGAGGTCGAGGATGCCCTCGACGATCTCACGCGGATACACCGCGCCGGTGGGGTTGTTGGGATTGATGATCACGACCGCCCTGGTCCGGTCGGTGATCTTCGCGGCCATGTCGTCGAGGTCCGGGTACCAGTCGGCCGACTCGTCGCAGAGGTAGTGCACCGCCTTGCCGCCCGCGAGGGTGGTCACCGCCGTCCACAGGGGGTAGTCGGGGGCGGGGACCAGGACCTCGTCGCCGTCCTCCAGGAGCGCCTGGACGGCCATGGAGATCAGCTCCGAGACGCCGTTGCCGAGGAAGACGTCGTCCACGTCGACGTCGGGCAGGCCCAGGGCCTGGTAGCGCTGGGCGACGGCGCGACGGGCGGAGAGGACACCGCGCGAGTCGGTGTACCCATGGGCCTTCGGGAGCATCCGGATCATGTCCTGGACGATCTCCTCGGGAGCCTCGAAGCCGAAGAGCGCCGGGTTGCCGGTGTTGAGGCGCAGGACGCTGTGACCGGCCTCCTCCAGGGCGTTGGCGTGCTCGATCACCGGGCCGCGAATCTCGTAGCAGACCTCGCTCAGCTTGCTCGACTGCCGGAACTCCATGCGACGACCTCCCCAAAGGACTTGATGCTTGGTTTTACCAAGTTCCAGCTTGGAAAGTCCAACAACTTGTCTAGACTGCGTCGCATGCCACGTCGTCGAAGCTATGACCAGCACTGCGCCGCCGCCCGCGCCCTCGATGCCGTCGGCGACCGCTGGACGCTGCTGATCGTCCGTGAACTCCTCGCGGGGCCGCGCCGCTACACCGACCTGCACGCCGATCTGCCCGGCGTCAGCACGGACATGCTGGCCGGGCGCCTCAAGGACATGGAGGCCGCCGACCTCGTCACCCGCCGCAGGCTGCCGCCGCCCGCCTCGGCGTACGTGTACGAACTCACCGACCGTGGCGGTGCGTTGCTGCCCGTCCTGCGTGCCCTGGCGGAGTGGGGAGCGCCCGCTCTCGGCGAACCGAGGCCGACCGACGCCGTACGGGCGCACTGGTTCGCGATCCCCCTGCTGCGCGCGCTGGAGGAGCGGGGGCCGGGCATCACCCACGTGACGCTCGACGAGGGCGAGTTCCATGTGCGGATCGGGAGCGACGGCACCGCCGCGTACGGCGACGGGCCGGCGGAGGCGGCCGACGCCTTCCTGCGGACGGACACGGCGACCTGCCGGGCCCTGGCGAGCGGAGAGCTGACGCTCGCGGAGGCGGTAACGACGGGCCGGGCCGAACTGGAAGAGACCCTCCGCGTCCCCTGACACCGGACGCGGGAATCCGGGCGGAGCGCGCTGCTCTCGGGCGAAAACCCGGTGCCCCTGCCATGGGGCCCGTGTCAAGGTCACGCCATGGACCCTGTCGAACTGTGGGCGGCGCTGCCGTGGGAGACGCGCGAGCGCGTGGACGCGCTCGTCGTCGAACGGCGGCGCCTCCAGGCCATTCAGGCGATGCTCGAGTCGGCCCTCGCGCCACCCGTGCCCACACTCAACGACTGCCTGCACCTCGTCTGTGTGCGGATGGAGATTCTCGCCGACCGGCTCGTACCCCTGCCTCCGCAGGACGTGGACAGCGTGGCGGCCAAGGTCGAGGCGCTGCCGGGCCGGCCCGTCGCCTTCCGGATGGAGTGGGACGGGGACAGCTTCGGCTGGAGGCTCGCCCTCGACGCCGTCCTGGCCGATTCCGAGCGGTGCGTCGCCTCCTGGTACGCCTCCGAGGGCGGCGTCGTCGAGACGGCACGGGCCCTCGCCGAGCGTTTCGGGGTGCCGCTTCACCTTCCCGACCTGAGCGAACCGTCACTATGACGTCTGTGCGATTTCAAGCGATCACCTGGGAGCGATTGGCCGACGCCCTGGCCGCGCACCTCGACGGGACGGCCCCCGGCGGCGGCGACTGGCTCAAGGTCGGGATCGACGGCGCGCCCACGGCCCCCACCGGGGAGACCGCCGAGCGGATCGGGGCCGCCCTGCGGCTGCGCGGTCGGGCCGTGCTGGTGGTGGGGACCGGCGGGTTCCTGCGGCCCGCGTCGCTGCGGTACGAGTACGGGAAGCGGGACCCCGACGCGTACTACAGCGGCTGGTTCGACACGGGGGCGCTCTGGCGTGAGGTCTTCGGGCCGCTGGAGGCCGACGGCAGCGGGCGCGTGCTGCCCGACCTCTGGGACCCCGTCACCGACCGGGCGACCCGCAGCGCGTACGTCACCCTGCCACCCGGTGGGGTGCTGTTGCTGCACGGCCCGTTCCTGCTCGGGCACTGGTTCCCCTTCGACCTGACCGTGCACCTGCGGCTCTCCCCGGCCGCCCTCGCCCGCCGCACCGAGGACCCCTGGACGCTGCCCGCCTTCGAACGGTACGAGCGCGAGGTCGGCCCCTCCGACGCCGCCGACGTCGTCGTCCGCGCCGACGACCCCCGCCACCCGGCCTGGACGGGCCTCAGGAACCAGCCGTCATAGGGCGGCCACCCACCGAGATCACCGCCTCCGCGCCCGCCCGGCATCCGGACTCCGCCGCCTTCCGCGCGTCCGCGCCCGCCAGCCGGGCCGCCAGGAAGGCCCCGGTGAAGGCGTCGCCCGCGCCCGTGGAGTCCACCGGCCGGACGGCCGGCGCCGCGACCTCGGCCGTCACCGCCCCCGACTCGGCGACCAGAGCGCCCTTCCCGCCCACGGTGACCGCCACCAGCGGGAAGATCCGGCTCAACGCCGCCGCGGCCTCGGCCGGTCCGGCGTGCCCGGTCAGCAGCCGGGCCTCGTCGGCGTTGGGGAACAGCACCTCCGCGCCCTCGACCTCCGCCAGGAAACGGTCCGCGCCCAACTCCGCCAGGAACCCCGCGGAGGCCGGGTCCACGCTCACGGGGACCCCCGCCTCCCGTGCGTCCAGCAGCGCCCGCCGCGCCGTCGCGCGGCTCGCCGCGGCGAAGAAGAGGTACCCGGACAGGTGAAGATGGGCGACTCCGTCGAGGAACGCGGGCGACCAGTCGGCGGGGGACAGACGCAGCGCGGCGCCGCTGTCGGTCAGGAACGTGCGCTCGGCGCCCGCGTCGACCAGCGCTATCACCGTGGCCGTGGCGGCCTCGGCGTCCCTGACCAGCAGTGGGCGCACGCCCGCCGCCCGCAGGGCCCCCTCGTGCCAGTCGGCCGCGTCGGTCCCGACCCGGCCGAGCAGACGCACGTCCGGGCAGCCCGAACGCACCGCCCAGCAGGCGACGTTGGCGCCCGCACCGCCTGGCAGTGTGCGGATCTCGGCCGCCGTGTCGGTCGCGGTCGCGAGCGGGCTCCGGTGCCGGGCGACGACATCGGTGACCACGTCGCCGACGACCAGCAGGCCCCTCATGCGCCCCCTTCGGCGTACGCCGTCGCGATCCGCGCCGCGAGCCGTACGTTGCCCCGCACCGCCGCGAGGTTGGCCTCCAGGGACGCCCCGTCCGTGTGCACCGTCAGGTATTCGAGCAGGAACGGCGTCACCGCCTGCCCCGTGACCCCCTTCTCCCTCGCCGCGGCGAGGCCCTGGGCGAGGACCCGGTCGTGCAGCCCGGGATCCAGCTGGTCCGCCACGGCCACCGGGTTGGCCACGATCAGCGCGGCGGACGGCTCACCCAGCTCGTCCTGGGCGCGTATCACTCCGGCCACCTCCTCGGGCGTCCGCAGCGTCCAGTCCACCGGCTCGCCGGAGGAGGCCAGATAGAAGCCGGGGAAGTGCTCCGTGCCGTACCCGACGACCGCCACACCCAGGGTCTCCAGGCGCTGCAGCGTCGCCGGGACGTCGAGAATCGACTTCACACCCGCGCAGACGACCGTGACCCCGACCCGGGAGAGCAGCCGCAGGTCGGCCGACTCGTCCTGGCTCTCGCTCCACTCCCGGTGGACACCGCCGAGCCCGCCGGTCGCGAAGACCCGTATACCGGCGGAGTGCGCCAGCCAGGCGGTCCCGGAGACGGTCGTCGCCCCGGTCGCCCCCGTCGCCAGCGCGGGCGCCAGATCGCGGTGTCCCAGCTTCCGTACCGCCGGGTCCTCCGCGATCCGGGTCAACCGGGCGTCGTCCAGACCGACATGGGCCACCCCGTCGATCACGGCGACGGTGGCGGGCACGGCCCCGCCCTCCCGTACCAGGCCCTCCAACTCCCGCGCCACGGCCAGGTTGCGCGGGCGCGGCAGGCCGTGGGCGATGATCGTGGATTCGAGCGCGACCACGGGACGGCCCTCGTGGAGCGCCTCCCGTACCTCTTCGGACACCTGTGTGGACATGTCCCATCTCTGGCGCGACGGCGGTCCGGTCAAACATCGGTGGCGATCTTCAGCCACAGCGCGGCAGCCCCGGCAGCCGGCCGGCGTCCACCACCTGGACCACCGCCCGGGAGCCGCTCGCCTTGGGATTCCCCACGCTGTACGCGAGCGCCAGCGCCCCGCCCGCCGCCTGCGCGTATCCGTACGCGGGGGTGATCCGCGCGTACGAGCCGGAGCCGAGGTCCAGGGCGTAGGAGGTCTCCGGTGTGCGCCAGGTGACCAGTCGGCCGCTGATCCGGAGCTGGTCCATGCCGTCGACGGCCGGCGGCCTGGTGACGGCCGCTGTCGGTCGCGGTTCTCCCGTACGCCACACCATGAGCCGGGGCTCGGACTCACCCGCGACCCAGGCCCAGGTCCGGCCGTCGGAGACGACGGACCGGATGTTCCGGAGCGCGGCGAGGGGAGCGGGCAGCGGGACCGCCCGCCCGTCCTTCGGGGACACGGCGGTCAGCCGCGTGCCGGAGCCGGCGGACTCGCGCCACACCAGCAGCTCTCCGGCGGCGAACGGCGTGTCCATCACCCCCGTACGCAGAGCGCGCGGGGTTCCGCCCGTGGCCGGAGCCGCGTACACGGTCGCCTTTCCGCCGCCCACCCCTTGGGCCCAGTGGACCGTGCCGTCGCGGACGACGGGCCGGGGGAGGGGCCCCGGCCCGTCGGCGCGCGCGAGGCGCTTCGCCTTTCCCGTGCCGGCGTCCCAGACGTACAGG
The DNA here is from genome assembly GCF_040611675.1 of Streptomyces sp. NPDC006551. NCBI lineage: Bacteria > Bacillati > Actinomycetota > Actinomycetes > Kitasatosporales > Streptomycetaceae > Streptomyces > Streptomyces sp. NPDC006551. The sequence goes on along the minus strand of NZ_JBEXOT010000035.1, from coordinate 21,337 downwards.
CTCCACGGGCTGTCCAGCGTCCGGCCTTCGAGGACGGCGAACGCGGCCCACCGGCGACCGTCGAAGTCGGCGGCGAGGAGCTGGTGTTCGACGGGATCGGCGAGGGGGAGCAGGGTGCGGGGCGCCGAGCCCGTCCGGATCAGGGCCGCGCGCCGCTGTCCGCCGCCGGTGAGCTGGACGGCGGTCCAGCCGGGCCCCGCGTCGGTGAGGACGGCCCGCTCGCCGTCCGGCGCGCGCAGCTCTCCCGCGTCGAAGGCGGAACGCCAGGCGGCGGGCAGCGGTACCTCGCAGGCGGCGGTGAGGGCGGTCGGTCGATCGGTCGGTCGATCGGCAGGTCGAGCGGTGGGGGAGGGCGTGGGGTCGGGCGTCGGGCCGGGGGCGGGCCGTGCCGACGAGCACCCTGCCAGCAGGATGCCCGTCAGCAGCACGGCCAGGGAGGCCGGAAGGGTCCTACCAGACGTACCCACGGCCGCCCATGATGGTGGTGAGGGTGTCGGACGAGATGTGCGCCGACTTGGGGACGGAGCCCGCCCAGGAGATCACGCTCGTGCTCACGCCCCCCACCGGGTCGAGGTAGTTGACCTGCGCGGCGGCGGTGTCGGTGTTGTACCCGTCGATCGCGACCCAGTGGAAGATCTCGATGTTGGGGTGGCCGACGAGATGGGGACCGCCCGGCACCTCCCAGGCGTTGCCCGCGATGGCGTAGTCGTTGTCGGTGTTGTGGGTGATGTGCTGTCTGAAGTTCGCCTTGTCGGTGGCGGTCGGGGTGTAGGGCAGCGCCTTGGGTACGTAACCGGCGCCGGGGAGACGGTGGTTGAGCGCGTCGGCCATCGGGTAGCCGGTCGGACTGGGGACGTTGATGTTGATGCCGTACCAGGCCGTGCCGTTGGTGTTCGTCTTGAGGAGGGTGGCCGCGTCCTGCTGGGACCGGCCCGCGACCTCGTCACGGGCGGACTGGGCGATCACCAGGGTGGCCGGGCCGCACCAGTAGGAGGTCTTCTGCGACTGGTGGAGGCCGCCGGAGAGCTTGTATCCGGCGAGCGCGCCCTGGAGCCGGGCTCCTTCGTACGATCTCGCCGCCTCCGCCTGCTTGGCGTCGCTCAGTCTCCGCTGGGCCGGAGTGAGGTGCTGCGGACCGAGGGTGTCGTGCGCCGCCTTGTAGGAGGCGCCGGGGGCGGCCGGTGCGGGTTCGGCGGCGGCGCGCGGCGCCGCATGCGCCGAGGGGGCGATCGCGGCGGCCGCCAGCAGGGCGGTGGCGGTCAGGGTGAGCGTGCGGGGAAGGGAGGCTGACGACGGCATCGCACTCTCCTGTCGGCGGTGGGGGAGGAGTTCAGGGTGAGTTTGACGCGCTCACGCCATGCTGTCAGGGCTCTCGCCGCATTCCCCCCGACCAACATTGGGCGCACCAAAGGCGACGCCCCCGACCAGCGGCGACATCCATCGGTGACGTGGCGGGGTCCCCCGGTTTTCACCGGTCCCGACGGCGGGGCGGGGCCGGCGCCCCGTTACAGTCACCGCCCATGACGACACATGATCACCCCTCCTTCGCCGTGCACATCTTCGACGCGGAGCTGGAGCCGGAGCCGCTCGACCCCGCCCAGGTCGTCTCGGGCACACCCGAGGTGACCGGCAAGGTCCTCTGGGAGTCGGCCGACGGCAGGCAGGTGCGCGGCATCTGGCAGATCACGCCCGGCGTGGTGACCGACACCGAGGCCGACGAGCTCTTCGTCGTCGTCAGCGGACGCGCCACCGTCGCCGTCGAGGGAGGCGACACGCTGGAGCTCGGGCCCGGTGACGCCTGTGTGCTGCGCGAGGGCGACCGGACCACCTGGACCGTCCACGAGACGCTGCGCAAGGCGTACCACATCAGCCTCTGAGGCTGCCCGACCTCGCGTATAGGGAAGGCGGTCGAGGGGGTGGTAGGAAGGTTTCCTATCAGCTACCCTCCCGCTCAGCGGCTTGGCGCGGCGCCCGACCCCCGTGGGCGTGACGCGCTCAGCGAGAGCTCTGACCCGGCCGCCGTACGCCGCACCCTGCCCATGTTCCGCGCCCCCGCACGGACTTCCCGGTCAGGGGCGCGGTGTGCCGCACCGGTGTCCAGCTCTCGCCGTCCTCAAGGCCAGGGAGCCCAGGTATGCGCCTGTACGCCTCCGCCCCACCACGCCGCACCACCCCCCTCACCCGCGTCCCCCACCTCACCCCGTCCCTCCTCCTCGCCGCCGTGCTCCTGCTGGTCGGCGGGCTGCTGCTCGCCTCCCCCGGCCGCGCCGGAGCCGCCGCCGACCCGCTGATCTCCCGTGGCAAGCCCGCCACTTCCTCGTCCGTCGAGAACTCCACCTTCCCCGCGGGCAAGGCCTTCGACGGAGACCCGTCCACCCGCTGGGCCAGCGCCGAGGGCTCCGACCCCCAGTGGATCCGGGTCGACCTCGGCGCGGCCGCCACCGTCTCGCGCGTCCGTCTCTCCTGGGAGGCTGCCTACGCCAAGGCGTACCGCGTCGAGATCTCCGCCGACGGGGCCACCTGGACCCGGCTCGCCACCGAGACCGCCGGCAACGGCGGCACCGACGACTGGACCGGGCTCACCGGCAAGGGCCGGCATCTGCGCGTGTACGGCACCGCGCGCGGCACGTCGTACGGCTACTCCCTCTACGAAGTAGAGGTGTACGGCACGCTGGACGGCGGCCCCCCTCCCTCCGGCGCCTTCACGGTCGTCGCGGCCGGTGACATCGCCGCCCAGTGCACCGCCTCCAGCAGCTCCTGCGCCCACCCCAGGACCGCCGCCCAGGCACAGCGGATCAACCCGAAGTTCTATCTGACGATGGGCGACAACCAGTACGACGACGCCCTGCTCTCCGACTTCCGGGCCTACTACGACAAGACCTGGGGCGTGTTCAAGGCGAAGACGCGCCCGGTGCCCGGCAACCACGAGACCTACGACCCGGCCGGCCCGCTCGCCGGCTACAAGGCGTACTTCGGCGCCCTCGCCTACCCGCAGGGCAAGCCGTACTACAGCTACGACGAGGGCAACTGGCACTTCGTCGCCCTCGACTCCAACTCCTTCGACGACTCCGCGCAGATCCAGTGGCTCAAGGACGATCTCGCCCGCAACACCAAGGGCTGCGTCGCCGCCTACTTCCACCACCCGCTGTACTCCTCCGGCGGCCACGGCAACGACCCCGTCTCCAAGCCCGTCTGGCAGATCCTGTACGGGGCGAAGGCCGACCTCGTCCTCAACGGGCACGACCACCACTACGAGCGGTTCGCGCCCCAGGACCCGTCGGGGCGGGCCACCCCCGACGGCATCGTGGAGATCGTCGGCGGCATGGGCGGCGCCGAGCCCTACCCGATCGAGACGGTCCAGCCCCACAGCCAGAAGCGGATCAGCGGAACGTACGGCGTCCTGAAGCTGGACTTCACCGACACGACGTACACCTGGCAGTACGTCGGCACCGACGGCCAGGTCAAGGACTCCGGTCCGACCTACACCTGCCACTGATGTACCTGGCGACCACCGGTCGCCCGGACGCGCCGCCGCCCCGCCCAGGGGTGCGGCGGCGCGTCTCCGGCACCGTTCTCGCGCTGGGCACGGTCAGCCTCGTCACCGACGTCTCCTCGGAGATGGTGACGGCCGTCCTGCCCCTGTACCTCGTGGTCGGGCTCGGCCTCTCCCCGCTCCAGTTCGGCCTGCTCGACGGCCTCTTCAACGGTGCCACCGCGCTCGTCCGGCTCCTCGGCGGTCACGCGGCCGACCGGGGAGGCCGCCACAAGCGGGTCGCCGGGCTCGGATACGCGCTCTCCGCCTGCTCCCGGCTCGGACTGCTCCTCGCGGGCGGCGCCACGGGCTGGATCGCGGCCGCGCTCGCCGGCGACCGGCTCGGCAAGGGCATCCGTACCGCACCGCGCGACGCGCTCATCACCCTCAGCAGCCCGCCCGACGGCCTGGGCCGCGCCTTTGGCGTCCACAGGGCGATGGACACGACCGGCGCCCTCCTCGCCCCGCTCGCCGCCTTCGCCCTGCTGTGGGCGACGGCGGACGCGTACGACGCCGTCTTCGTCGTCAGCTTCTGCACGGGCGTGGCCGGAGTGCTGCTCCTCGTGGTGCTCGTACCGGACGGACCGGCGGCCGGCCGCGCGAGCCGGGACCCACGGCCGCCGGCGGCCGTGCTGCTCGCACCGCTGCGCTCCGTGCGCTACCGGAGGGTCCTCGGCGCCACCGCGCTGCTCGGCGCCGTCACCGTCGGAGACGCGTTCCTCTATCTGCTGCTCCAGCGGCGGCTCGACCTGGCCGTCACCTGGTTCCCGTTCCTGCCGCTGGGCGCCGCGGCGGCCTATCTGCTGCTGGCCGTCCCGGCCGGCCGGCTCGCCGACCGGATCGGGCGCCGTCGCCCCTTCCTGTACGGGCACGGCGCCCTGCTCCTCGCGTACGTCCTCCTCCTCGCCCCCGGCCCCGACCTGGTGGTGCTGGGGCTCGTCCTCGGCCTGCTCGGGGTCTTCTACGCCACCACGGACGGGGTCCTGATGGCGCTGACCGGACCGTTGCTCCCGGCCGGGCGAAGGGCGTCCGGGCTCGCCCTCGTCCAGACCGTCCAAGCGCTGGCCCGGCTGCTCGCGGCGGCCGGATTCGGGGCCGCCTGGACGGTGTGGGGGCCGTCCATCGCTCTCGTCCTCGCCGTCGCCGGGCTGGTGGCGGCACTCGCGGGCGCCCGGTGCCTGCTGCCCGACGCCCCGCCATCCGAAAGGCCCCCGTCATGAACGGCTCTCCTCCCCGCGCGCGACTCCGGGCACTCGTGCTCGCCGTCCTCCTGCTCGTCTGCGGGGCCACCGTCTACACCCTCCGGGCCGCCGAACGGACCTCCGCGCGCGTGGAGGCGGCCGGGGGCGACCCGGCCTTCGCTCTCGACGGCCCCCGGGGGCGGTTGTACGTCCGCGACACCGCCACGGGCCGGGTCGCCCGCCACGACCCGGCCTCCGCCCCCGACTCCCGGGTGCTCGGCGGACCGGTCTGCGACCGATTCCACGCCGTCGGCGGCACCGCGCTCTGCCTCCAGCGGCGGCCCGGGGTCCCGCCCCGCTCGTACGCCCTCGTGCTCGACCGGCGGCTGCGCGAACTGCGCCGGATCGCGCTGCCCGGCATCCCCAACCGGGCCCGCGTCTCCGCCTCGGGACGGATGCTCTCCTGGACCATGTTCGCCACGGGCGACTCGTACGCCACCTCCGCCTTCTCGACCAGGACCTCGATCCTCGACCTGCGCACCGGCTATCTGGTCAAGAACATGGAACAGATCCCGCTCACCCTCGGCGGCCGCCGCTACCACGCCCCCGACGTCAACTACTGGGGCGTCTCCTTCGCGCGCGACGACAACCGCTTCTACGCCACCGTCGCCACGAAGGGCCGCACCCATCTCATCGAGGGCGACCTGCGGACCTGGTCGGCCCGGGCCCTGCGGGAGAACGTCGAATGCCCGTCGCTGTCACCGGACGACACCCGGATCGCCTTCAAGAAGAAGGTCTCCGACGACCCGAAGGCCCCCTGGCGGCTGCACGTCCTCGACCTGCGCACCCTGCGCGAACACCCCGTCGCGGAGCGGCGGAGCATCGACGACCAGGCGGTCTGGACGGATGACGCCACGCTCGCCTACGGGCACGAGGACGCCGTGTGGACCGTCCCCGCCGACGGCACGGGCGCGCCGCGCCTGCTGCTGTCCGGCGCGACGTCCCCCGCGCTGCCGCGCTGACCCGGCGCCGGTGCCGCCTCCGTGCCCGCCGCCTCCGCCTCCGCTCCCCGCCTCCGCCGCCCGCGTGGGCCCGTCAGCCCCGCCGTACCGCTCCCCGTACCGCCAGCGCCGCCATCGGCAGCAGCAGACACGCGCCCACCGCGTTCAGCCAGCCGTAGCCCGCCTTGGCGACGATCAGACCCGCCGTCAGGCCGCCGATCCCCGCCGCCGTGTTCATGGTGAAGTCCGAGAGACCCTGGACCGCCGCCCTGGCCGCCTGGGGGACCGAGTCCGTCAGAAGCGCCGAACCCGACACCAGGCCCGCGGACCAGCCGAGGCCCAGCAGGAACAGGCCCGCGGCGGTCTGGGGGTGGCTCGCCCCCGCCGTGCCCGCGAGGAGCGCGGCCGCCGAGAGCAGACCGACCGCCAGGCCGATCACGGACAGCCGGCCCAGCCGGTCAGAGAGCCAGCCCATGACCGGTGAGAAGGCGTACATACCCGCGATGTGGCCGCTGATCACCAGGCCGATCAACTGGATGCCCGCCCCGTGATGGCTCAGCGCCACCGGGGTCATCGACATGATCGAGACCATCGCGGTGTGCGAGACGGCCACGGTGACCAGGGCGAGGCGGGCCCGCGACGAGGCCCGTACGGCCCGCATCCCCGCCTTGAGGGAGCGGCCGTCGGCCTCCTCGCTCTCCTCGGGGCCGGCCAGAGCGCGGGCGGTGAGCAGCGGGTCCGGGCGCAGCAACAGCGCCACCATGGCGGCGGCTGCCAGGAACACCCCGGCCGCCCAGACGAATGGCCCCGCCGTCGCCGGAATGCCGAGGCCCGAGACGCTCTCTCCGGCCGGCGCCGCGACGTTCGGGCCGAGGACGGCTCCGATCGTCGTCGCCCACACCACCGTGGCGATGGCACGGCCCCGGCGGTCCGGTTCCGCGAGGTCGGCGGCGGCGAACCGGGCCGCCAGGTTGGCAGAGGACCCGGCGCCGAAGCCGACCAGCCCCACCAGGAGCAGCGGGAAGTTGTCGATGACCGCCCCGAGGACGACGACCCCGGCCCCCAGCGCCCCCACCAGATAGGCGAGCACGAGTCCGGAACGGCGTCCCCGGGCGGCCATCAGCGCGGCCAGCGGCATGGCGAGCAGGGCCGGACCGGCCACCGCCGCCGTCGACGCCAGACCCGACAGGGCCTCCGTGCCGCTGACGTCCGTGGCCAGCACGGCGGCGAGCGCAACCCCGATGGCGATGCCCAGCCCGCCGAGAATCTGGCTGGCGATCAGGACGGCCTGGATCCGTCGGCGCACCGACGGCAGTTCGGCAGCCGTGACGGAGGCGGACATACCGCCGGGAGGAGTGGCGTCGGGCGCGTCAGGGGCGTCGGGCGTCTTGGTCACTTACGTGAGTGTGCCAGCCATCCCGCCGAAGGGGAACGCCACCCCCACATACCCCCAGGGGGCACGCGCGGAGGTCCCGTCGGGGCCGCTCAGAACAGCGGCTGCGGCAGCACACCCTCCAGGGCGAGCAGCGTCCGCTTCGTCTCCAGCCCACCGCCGAACCCACCGAGACCGCCGTCGCTCTCCACCACGCGATGGCACGGCACGACCACCGGCAGCGGATTGGCGCCCATCGCCGCCCCGACCGCCTGCGCCGCGCCCGGCTGCCCGACGCTGCGGGCGAGGTCGCCGTACCCCACGACCGTCCCGTACGGCACCCCGCCCGCCAGCTCGCGCAGCACCTGCCGGTTGAACCCGGTCGTCAACGCCCAGTCCAGAGGGACCCGGAACTCCCGCCGCCCACCGGAGAAGTACTCCGCGAGCTGCCGTATCGGCTCGGCGAGCCGGCCCGTGGCGCTCTCCGCCGGCTCCGCCCCGAGCTGCCCAGCCAGCCGTTCCAGCGCCCTCTCGCGCACACCCTCGCGGGCGTGGAAGACGACGCTCACCAGGCCGCGCTCGGTCGCGGCCAGCAACAGCGGGCCGATGCCGCTGTCGACCACCGCCCATTCCACCGTGGAGTCCATGCCGCTCACGGTACGACCCGCCACTGACATCACGGACCGGTCTCGCTGGGGTCTCACCCACGCCAATTCCCGGACCTCATGGTCGCCGGGCCTCCCGCGCGCCATAATCTCGCCCCGTAGTACTACTCAGCGGTACCGACTGTTTTCGGACGACGTTGCGCCACGGGTGGAGGACACACGCTCATGCAGGGCACGGTCGACGGATTCAGTTACGGCCTCGTCACCCCGGTGGCCGCCTATCTCATGGCCTGCCTCGGCGGCGCCCTGGGCCTGCGCTGCACCACCAGATCGCTCCGCAACCGGGACACCTTCAAGGCCGGCTGGCTGGCGCTGGGAGCCACCTCGATCGGCACCGGCATCTGGACGATGCACTTCATCGCCATGATGGGCTTCTCCGTCCGCCAGGCCCCCATCAGCTACGACAAACCCCTCACCTTCGCCAGCCTGGGCGTCGCCGTCCTGATGGTCGGCATCGGCATCTTCATCGTCGGCTACCGCGGCGCCACCCCCCTCACCCTGGTCACCGGCGGCACGATCACCGGCCTCGGCATCGCCACGATGCACTACCTCGGCATGGCCGGAATGCGGCTCCAGGGGCGCATCGAGTACGACACCCTCACCGTCGCGCTCTCCGTCGTCATCGCGGTCGTGGCCGCCACCGCCGCCCTCTGGGCCGCCGTCTCGGTGCACGGATTTCTGGCCAGCCTCGGCGCCAGCATGGTGATGGGCCTCGCCGTGAGTGGTATGCACTACACCGCCATGGCGGCGGTCCACGTCCACCTCCACGACACGGTCACCCTCGGCGGCGGCGGCGTCGCCGACCCCGCCACCTCGCTGCTGTTGCCGATGCTGATCGGTCCCGCCGTATTCCTCCTCCTGGCGGCGGTCGTCGTCATGTTCGACCCCCTGCTCGTCATGGGCGAACCCGACTGGCAGCGGCCCGCCGCCCAGCGCGGACACCGGCCCGGCGTGCCCGCGCCGCGCCGCTCCGCCGCCTACGGCGAGCCCGCCAACTGGTCGTCCCGGCCGCCCTCCGGCCGGCAGGCACGCCGGGGAGCCCGCCGCGGCGCCCACCGGGGCGCTCACCACTCACGGGACTGGTGAGCGGAAGACCCCCGCGGCCGGACCTCCGGACCGTTCACCACCCGACTGTCAGTGGGGGGTCGTACGGTGGTTGCATGCGGCCCGTTTCCCAGATCGAACGTACGGTGGCGCCCTTCGAGGTCGTCAGCCCCTACCAGCCCAGCGGCGACCAGCCCACGGCCATCGCCGACCTCGAGCGGCGCGTCCGCGCCGGCGAGAAGGACGTCGTCCTGCTCGGTGCCACCGGCACCGGAAAGTCGGCGACCACCGCGTGGATGATCGAGAAGCTGCAGCGCCCCACGCTCGTGATGGCGCCCAACAAGACCCTCGCCGCCCAGCTGGCGAACGAGTTCCGCGAGCTTCTGCCGAACAACGCCGTCGAGTACTTCGTCTCGTACTACGACTACTACCAGCCCGAGGCGTACGTCCCGCAGTCGGACACCTACATCGAGAAGGACTCCTCGATCAACGAGGAGGTCGAGCGGCTGCGCCACTCCGCGACGAACTCGCTGCTCACCCGCCGCGACGTCGTCGTGGTCGCCTCCGTCTCCTGCATCTACGGCCTCGGAACGCCCCAGGAGTACGTGGACCGCATGGTCCCCCTCAAGGTCGGCGAGGAGATCGACCGCGACCAGCTGCTGCGCCGCTTCGTCGACATCCAGTACACCCGCAACGACCTCGCGTTCACCCGGGGCACCTTCCGGGTCCGCGGCGACACCATCGAGATCTTCCCGGTCTATGAGGAGCTCGCCGTCCGCATCGAGATGTTCGGCGACGAGATCGAGGCGCTCTCCACGCTCCACCCGCTCACCGGCGAGATCATCAGCGAGGACCGCGAGCTGTACGTCTTCCCCGCCAGCCACTATGTGGCCGGCCCCGAGCGCATGGAGAAGGCGATCAACGGCATCGAGCGCGAGCTCGAGAGCCGCCTCGCCGAACTCGACAAGCAGGGCAAGATGCTGGAGTCCCAGCGCCTGCGCATGCGCACCACGTACGACATCGAGATGATGCGCCAGATCGGCTCCTGCTCCGGCATCGAGAACTACTCGATGCACTTCGACGACCGCGAGCCCGGCTCCGCGCCCAACACGCTCCTCGACTACTTCCCCGAGGACTTCCTGCTCGTCATCGACGAGTCGCACGTCACCGTCCCGCAGATCGGCGCGATGTACGAAGGCGACGCCTCCCGCAAGCGGACCCTCGTCGACCACGGGTTCCGGCTGCCCTCCGCGCTCGACAACCGCCCGCTGAAGTGGGAGGAGTTCCAGCAGCGGATCGGCCAGACGGTCTATCTCTCCGCCACCCCCGGCACGTACGAGCTGTCCCGCTCGGACGGCTTCGTCGAGCAGATCATCCGCCCCACCGGCCTGGTGGACCCCCAGGTCGTGGTCAAGCCCACCGAGGGTCAGATCGACGACCTGGTCCACGAGATCCGGCTGCGCACGGAGAGGGACGAGCGCGTGCTCGTCACCACCCTCACCAAGAAGATGGCCGAGGACCTCACCGACTACTTCCTCGAACTCGGCATCCAGGTCCGCTATCTGCACAGCGACGTCGACACCCTGCGCCGTATCGAGCTGCTGCGCGAACTGCGGTCCGGCGAGTACGACGTCCTGGTCGGCATCAACCTGCTCCGTGAGGGCCTCGACCTGCCCGAGGTGTCGCTCGTCGCCATCCTCGACGCCGACAAGCAGGGCTTCCTGCGCTCCGGCACCTCGCTGATCCAGACCATCGGCCGCGCGGCGCGCAACGTCTCGGGCCAGGTCCACATGTACGCGGACAGGATCACGCCGGCGATGGAGAAGGCCATCGACGAGACCAACCGGCGCCGCGAGAAGCAGATCGCCTACAACACGGCCAACGGCATCGACCCGCAGCCGCTCCGCAAGAAGATCAACGACATCGTCGCCACCATCGCGCGCGAGGAGATCGACACGGAGCAGCTGCTCGGCACCGGCTACCGCCAGGGCAAGGACGGCAAGGGGGCCAAGGCCCCCGTACCCTCCCTGGCCGCCCACGGCACCCCGGGCAAGTCCAAGGGCAAGGCCGGCAAGGCGGGCGCGGCGGGTTCCACGGTTCAGCTCGGCGACCGGCCGGCCACCGAACTGGCCGCGATCATCGAGGAGATGACCGACCGGATGCGCGCCGCGGCGGCGGAGCTGCAGTTCGAGGTGGCCGCCCGGCTCCGGGACGAAGTGGGAGAGCTGAAGAAGGAGTTGCGCCAGATGAAGGAGGCGGGACTCGCCTGACGGCACGCGGGGCCGGACGCGATCCGGTGTGTTGCAAGACCGACACAAAACCGGACCGCGTCTGCTGCGCTGTCAGTGCCCCTGCGTAGGGTGCTGGTCAACCGCACGCACAGCAGGACGGCCGCGGGGACAGCGACGAGAGGGGACAGCGCGTGACGGTCAACATGACCAAGGGACAGGCCATCAGCCTGGAGAAGCAGGGTGGAGGGTCCCTTGCCTCGGTACGGATGGGGCTCGGCTGGCAGGCGGCGCCGCGCCGCGGACTGTTCGGCTCGCGCACCCGAGAGGTCGACCTGGACGCCTCCGCGGTGCTCTTCGCCGACAAGCAGCCGGTGGACGTGGTCTTCTTCCGTCATCTGGTCAGCGACGACGGCTCGGTCCGCCACACCGGAGACAACCTGGTCGGCGGCGCCGGTCAGGGCGGCGACGACGAGTCGATCCTGGTCGACCTCGAGCGCGTCCCCGTCCACATCGACCAGATCGTCTTCACGGTGAACTCCTTCACCGGCCAGACGTTCCAGGAGGTGCAGAACGCCTTCTGCCGGATCGTCGACGAGACCAACGGCCAGGAGCTCGCCCGCTACACCCTGGACGGCGGTGGCCAGTACACCGCGCAGATCATGGCGAAGGTGCACCGCGCCGGTTCCGGCTGGCAGATGACGGCCCTGGGCAACCCGGCCAACGGCCGTACGTTCCAGGACCTCATGCCCGCGATCCTGCCGCATCTGTAAGCGGCACCGCAGGCGTACCCACAGCTCCCGGAGGCAGCAGGCCGCCGGGAGCTGTCCCACATGATCCGCACCGATGAACGCTTCCGAGCCACATGTGCGACGCACACTTCCGAGGGGACAGAGTCGATGACGGCCGAGCTGGTCCGGGGGCAGAACCACCCCCTGCCCCACACCCGACTGGAGATCCGGGTGTCGGCCGGCCATCCGGTCGTCGTCGGAGCCACTCTCGGTGACGAACAGGGAAGGGTGGCCGCCGTCGACGGGATCGCCCATCCCGGCTCGCCCTCGCTGCCGGGGGTCGAGGTCTCGCAGCAGGCGGCGGCCGACCATCGGCTCGCCGTCGACCTCGGAGCCGTCCCGGCCTCCGTGCACCGGGTCTCCGTTCTGCTCGCCCTGCCCGTCGTCGGCGGCGGCCCGGCCCGCTTCGGCGCCGTCGCGGCACCCTTCGTCGCCGTCACCGGCCTCGACGGCACCGAGATCGCCAGCTACACGATCACCGGCCTCGACCGGGAGTCCGCCGTCGTCGCCCTCGAGCTGTACCGCCGCCAGGGCGCCTGGAAGGTCCGCGCCATGGGCCAGGGGTACGAAGGCGGTCTCGCGGCCATGCTCGGCGACCACGGCGCGGAGCGGCCCGCCGAGCTCGCCGCCTCCATCCTGGACGCCGTGGCCCGGGGCTTGGCTCGCTCCGTCTCCGCTCCGCCCCCGCGACTCCCCGACGCCGAGCGGGTGCGCCAGTCGTCGCCGGTGACGGCCTCGGAGGCGGCCCCGACCCTGCCGGCGACGCCCCCTACGGCCCCCTCGCCGGGCCCGCCCGGCCCGTCCGGTGCGACCACCGCCTCCACCGCCTCCACCGCCTCCGCCGCGTCCGGCCCGGGCGGTCCCATCAGTTACGCCCACCCGCGCCGGCCTGCCGCCGCCCCCGAGGCCCGGCCCGCTCCGCCCGTTCCCGTCGCCGGGGACGCCGCCGGCTGGTCCATGGACGAGCGGCTCTACAACCAGGTGTGGGGCATGTTCGAGGACCTGGCCCGCGCCACCGCCGCCTACCGCAGTGCCTGCGACTTCGCCGAGTCCCGCCTGGACCAGGAGCTCGACCGCGCCCTGTCCGATCCGCGGAGCCGGATCGGCGGCGCCGGGGACGCCGCGCGCGAGGCGGCCCGCGCCAAGCACGACGAGCTCACCGCCCGCGCCCAGGAGGCTCTGGACCGGGACCTCGCCCAGCTGGCCGCCGAGTCCGAGGTCGTCGAACCGGCGCTGCCCGCCGCCTTCGCCCGCTGGGACAACCCCGTCTGGCACGCCTACCGCGTTCCGATGGAGGTCCCGCTGGCCGTCCGCCTCGGCGACCTGCATCTGCCCGAGCGCACCGACCTGCGCATCCCCATGCTGGTCAGGCTCCCGCTGGAGCGGGGACTGTGGGTGGACAGCGGGCGCGGCCGCTCGGAGGCCGCGGGCCTCCTCGACGGGGCCGAGCTGCGCCGCCTCGCCATGGACGCCGCCGTCGCCCACGCCGCCCGGCTGCTCGCCGTGTACCCCTCCGGCGAGTTCGCCGTCCATGTCGTCGACCCGGCGGGCTCCGGTGCCGCTTCCCTCGCGCCGCTCGTCGAGGCGGGCGTCCTCGCCGGACCGCCGGCCGCCGGACCCGCCGGGGTCAGCGCCGTACTCGCGCGGCTCACCGAGCGGGTCGACCTGCTCCAGATGGCGCTCAGGGCCGATGCCGCCGACGCGCTCCCGCCCGGCATGGACACCGCCGAGCAGCTGCTGATCGTCCACGACTTCCCGCACGGCTTCGACGACCGGGCGGTCACCCGGCTCCGCTATCTCGCGGACGAGGGCCCGGCGGTCGGCGTCCATCTGCTGATGGTCGCCGACCGCGAGGACGCCTCAGCCTACGGCCCGGTGCTCGACCCGTTGTGGCGTTCGCTGCTGCGGCTCACCCCCGTGGCCGACGACCACCTCGCCGACCCCTGGGTCGGCCATGCCTGGACGTACGAGCCGCCCCAGCTCCCGCCCGGGAGCCAGGTGCTCCGCCATGTCCTGACGCAGGTCGCCGACGCCCGCCGCCAGTGGGGCCGCTGACCTCCCTGTTTGAGTCTTCTTTACCCTGCGCTTTACCTTTTCTTGGTTCTTCGGGTAATCTTCTCGGTGCGGAGGGGAGTACTCCCCATGTGCGGCGTTCCCGTCAATACGGACAGACCGTGAGCGGTCTGATCCCGGGGCGTCGGCCCGGTCGTCCCCCAGGGACTCGGGTGGAAGAGACCTCCGGCAGCGACGACGCTGATCAGTAGCCGTACGACGCCGGAGGCGCAGTGGACGTTTCAATGACCCTGTGGGTGCTGACCATTCTCGGTCTGACCGCACTCATCGCTATCGACTTCTTCATCGGGCGCAAGCCCCACGACGTGTCGATCAAGGAAGCCGGAACCTGGACGGTCGTCTGGATCGTCCTCGCCGTGCTCTTCGGCCTGGGACTGCTGTTCTTCGGCAACAGCCAGGCGTCCGGCGAGTTCTTCGCCGGCTTCATCACCGAGAAGTCGCTCAGTGTCGACAACCTCTTCGTCTTCGTCCTGATCATGGCGAAGTTCTCGGTGCCCTCGCACCTCCAGCAGCGCGTGCTGCTCATCGGTGTGCTGATCGCCCTCGTCCTGCGCGCGATCTTCATCGCCGCCGGCGCCGCGATCATCGCCAGCTTTTCCTGGGTGTTCTACATCTTCGGCGCGTTCCTGATCTACACCGCCTGGAAGCTCATCCAGGAGGCACGCTCCGACGACGAGGAGGACGAGTTCGAGGAGAACCGTCTCCTCAAGTCCATCGAGAAGAAGTTCGGCGTCGCCGACAAGTACCACGGCACGAAGCTCTTCCTGAAGGTGAACGGCAAGCGGGTGCTGACCCCGCTGATGGTCGTGATGCTCGCCATCGGCACCACGGACGTGCTCTTCGCCCTCGACTCGATCCCGGCGATCTTCGGCCTGACCCAGGACCCGTACATCGTCTTCACCGCCAACGCCTTCGCCCTGATGGGTCTGCGGCAGCTGTACTTCCTGATCGGCGGCCTGCTGAAGAAGCTGGTCCACCTCAGTTACGGCCTGTCGGTGATCCTCGGCTTCATCGGCGTGAAACTGGTGCTGCACGCACTGCACGAGTCCGGGGTGCACGTCCCCGAGATCTCCATCCCGTTCTCGCTCGCCGTCATCTGCGGCGTCCTGATCGTCACGACGATCACGAGCCTGATCGCCTCCAAGAAGCAGGCGGAGCGCGAGGCCGCGGAGTCCACGAAGTCCGTGGAGTCCGGCGAGACCGAGAAGGACAGCATCGGGGCCTGACCGCCCCGTTCGAACCCAGCGCACCACGGCCGGTGCGGGCGGCACACCACCGCCCGCGCCGGCCGCGGCGCGTTCCGGGACCCGCAGCGGCCCATGCCCTGATCCGCCGGACAGGCCCCTAGACCCGCGCTCCCTCCGGAGTCCCGGTCCCTGCCGGAAGCGTCTCCGGAAGCAGCGCGAAGCACGCCAGGCTCACCAGCGCCACCACCGTCAGATAGGCCGCCACGCCCCACGGCGCCCCCGTGCCGCCGGCCGAGACGGCCGTCGCGACGATCGGCGTCAGCGCCCCGCCGAGCACGCCGGCGAGGTTGTAGCCGACCGCCGCGCCCGTGCACCGCACCCGAGGCTCGTACAGCTCCGGAAGGTACGCGGCGACCACCGCGAACATCGTGATGAACGCCAGCAGGGCGCCCGTGAACCCGAGGAACATCAGCACCGGCCGGGCGGTGTGCAGCAGCCCCACCATGGGGAACATCCAGACCGCGGAGGCGGCGCAGCCCGCCAGGCACAGCGGCCGGCGGCCGTAACGGTCGCCGAGAAGCGCGACGAACGGCGTCACGACACCGCTGATCGCCACCGCCCCCATGACGCAGACCAGCATCACGGTGCGGTCGATCCCGAGCCGCTCGGTGCCGTAGGCGAGGGCCCACGTGGAGACGGTGTAGAAGACGGCGTACCCGACCGCGAGCGCACCCGCGGTCAGCAGCACCAGACGCCAGTGGCCGCGCGCCACCTCGGCCAGGGGCGCGTTCGCCCGCCGGCCCGACGCTGCCAGCTCCTGGAACTGAGGGGTCTCCGCCAGCGAGGAGCGCAGCAGCAGCCCGCCCGCGGCGAGCAGCCCGGCCGCCCAGAACGGCACCCGCCAGCCCCACTCCCGGAACTGCGCGTCGGTCAGCCCGGCGGAGAGCGCCAGCATCACGCCGTTGGCCAGCAGAAAGCCCACCGGCGGGCCGATCTGCGGAAAGCTCGCCCACAGCGCGCGCCGCCGCTCCGGCGCGTGCTCGGCCGTCAGCAGCACCGCCCCGCCCCACTCGCCGCCCAGACCGAGCCCCTGCAGGAAGCGCAGGACGAGCAGGAGGGCGGGAGCGGTGATACCGAGGGTCGCGTACGTGGGGACACAGCCGACCGCGACCGTGGCGCAACCGGTCAGCACGAGCGACGCGAACATGACCGGGCGCCGCCCGTAGCGGTCGCCGATGTGGCCGAAGAGCGCGGAGCCGAGCGGTCGGGCGACGAAGCCCACCGCGAAGGTGCCGAAGGCGGCCAGGGTCCCGGCGACGGGGGAGAAGGTCGGGAAGAAGAGCGGGCCGAGGACGAGCGCGGCGGCCGTTCCGTAGACGAAGAAGTCGAAGAACTCGATGGCCGTGCCGACGAGCGAGGCGGCGGCGAGCCGCGCCATGGACGGGGCGGACGGCGGTCGTGGAGGGGGTGGGGAGTGGCTGTCGTACATGCCGCGCCAACTACGCGGCGTGCGAGTGGGTTACGGGTGTGCGGAAGCGCGTGGCGCGATGCCGCGCGCTTCATCCCGGCGGCGCCGGACGGCCGCTACCAGCCGCGCTCGCGCCACTCGGCGAGGTGCGGCCGCTCGTCGCCGAGGGTGGTGTCCTTGCCGTGGCCGGGGTAGACCCAGGTCTCGTCCGGCAGTACGGCGAAGAGCTTGGTCTCCACGTCGTGGAGGAGGCTGGCGAAGGCCTCCGGGTCCTTCCAGGTGTTGCCCACGCCGCCCGGGAAGAGACAGTCGCCGGTGAAGACGTGCGGGTGGCCGTGCGGGTCGTCGTAGACCAGGGCGATCGAGCCGGGGGTGTGCCCGACCAGGTGGCGAGCGGTCAGCTCGACCCGGCCGACCCGGATCGTGTCGCCGTCCTCGACCCGTACGTCGGTCGGGACCGGGATCCCCTCGGCGTCGTACGCCCCGGCGTACGTCCGGGCGCCGGTGGCGGCGACCACCTCGGCCAGCGCCTGCCAGTGGTCGCCGTGCTGGTGGGTGGTGACGACGGAGGCGATGCCGTCGTCACCGATCAGCGTCAGCAGCGTCTCGGTGTCGTTGGCCGCGTCGATCAGCAGCTGCTCGCCGGTCGCCCGGCAGCGCAGCAGATAGGCGTTGTTGTCCATCGGGCCGACCGCGACCTTGGAGATCATCAGGTCCGACAGCTCGTGCACGTCCGCCGGTCCGCCGACCTTCACCGCTCCGCTGTACGTCATGGGCCCAGACTATCGCCGGGCACCGACAGCGGGGGTCACAACGGCGGGAGCTGCGGAAGCGGGCCGCCCTCGGCCTTCAGGGCGGAGCCGTCGCGGCGGCCGGCGAGCCAGCCGAGCACCTCGGGCGCGGGGCCGGACACCGTCACCGGGCCGCCCTCCGCGCCGCCGCCCGTCGTCCACACCTGACCGCCCTCGGACCGGATGCCGGTCGAGGGCACGTCCTTGTGGCCCGTGAACCGCTCCGCCAGGAAGTCGATCTCCCGCAGGACGAACTCCTCGGGCAGGTCCTCCAGCTCGTAGCCGACCCCGAGGTCGACGTGGTGCAGCGCGACCTCCACCCAGCGGCGGAAGGGGACCCGCGCCGCACGGTCGGTGACACCGTTGCGGAGCTCCACGATCCGGTCCCAGTCGGCGGGCTCGCGCCCCACGGCGTCGAAGCGCTCGGCGGTCGCCCGGACGTCGTCGAGCTGGACGTCGAGGGGCCGGACGGCGTCGCGCTCGATGTCGGCGTCGCGCGCCTCGGCGGAGGCGTACATGGGCCGGCCCTGGAGAACGTTCACCAGGGCGTCGGCGTTGCGGGCGAGGTGGGCCAGCAGATGGCCGCGGCTCCAGCCCGGGAGCCGTGACGGCTGGGCCACCGTCGCGTTGTCCCATGAGGCGGCCGCGTCGAGCAGCCGGTCGGTCGCTTCACGTACAGAGGCCAGGTCACGCACAGGGTCGATCATGGCGCCGACCCTAGCGCCGCCACTCGTTCGGGTGAAGCGGTCAGGGAGAGGCCGAAAATCGAATGTGCGTGCTATAGGCTCAGTGGAAGCATCCGGCATCCTTGGTTGTTGGACATTCAGACACATCCAGACGCATCCAGGCATATCTGCGACCCGCACTCCTGTGCCTCCGCTCTCTCAAGAAAGGTGCGGACCGGCGTGGCCGACCGTCTCATCGTTCGTGGCGCTCGCGAGCACAACCTCAAAAACGTCTCGCTCGACCTCCCGCGTGACTCCCTCATCGTCTTCACCGGGCTCTCCGGGTCGGGCAAGTCCTCCCTCGCGTTCGACACGATCTTCGCCGAGGGCCAGCGCCGGTACGTCGAGTCGCTCTCGTCGTACGCCCGGCAGTTCCTCGGCCAGATGGACAAGCCGGACGTCGACTTCATCGAGGGTCTCTCGCCCGCCGTCTCCATCGACCAGAAGTCGACCTCGCGCAACCCGCGCTCGACGGTCGGCACCATCACGGAGGTCTACGACTACCTCCGCCTGCTCTTCGCGCGGATCGGCAAGCCGCACTGTCCCGAGTGCCGTCGGCCGATCTCCCGGCAGTCGCCGCAGGCCATCGTCGACAAGGTCCTCGAGCTGCCCGAGGGCAGCCGCTTCCAGGTCCTCTCCCCGCTCGTGCGCGAGCGCAAGGGAGAGTTCGTCGACCTCTTCGCCGACCTCCAGACCAAGGGCTACAGCCGGGCGCGGGTCGACGGCGTGACCGTGCAGCTGAGCGAGCCGCCGACGCTGAAGAAGCAGGAGAAGCACACGATCGAGGTGGTCGTCGACCGCCTCACCGTCAAGGAAGGCGCCAAGCGCCGGCTCACCGACTCCGTCGAGACCGCGCTCGGGCTCTCCGGCGGCATGGTCGTGCTCGACTTCGTCGACCTCGCCGAGGACGACCCCGAGCGCGAGCGGATGTACTCGGAGCACCTGTACTGCCCGTACGACGACCTGTCCTTCGAGGAGCTGGAGCCGCGCTCCTTCTCCTTCAACTCGCCCTTCGGCGCCTGCCCGGACTGCACCGGCATCGGCACCCGCATGGAGGTCGACCCCGAGCTGATCGTCCCGGACGAGGACCGGTCCCTCGACGAGGGCGCCATCCACCCCTGGTCGCACGGCCACACCAAGGAGTACTTCGGCCGGCTCATCGGCGGCCTCGCCCAGGCGCTGGGCTTCCGCACGGACATCCCGTACGCCGGGCTGCCCGCGCGCGCCAAGAAGGCCCTGATGTACGGCCACAAGACCCAGGTCGAGGTCCGCTACCGCAACCGGTACGGACGGGAGCGGGCGTACACCACCCCGGCCTTCGAGGGCGCCGTCTCCTTCGTCAAGCGGCGCCACAGCGAGGCCGAGAGCGACTCCAGCCGTGAGCGCTTCGAGGGCTACATGCGCGAGGTGCCCTGCCCCACCTGCGAGGGCACCCGCCTCAAGCCGATCGTCCTCGCGGTCACGGTCATGGAGCGGTCCATCGCCGAGGTCTCCTCGATGTCGATCAGCGAGTGCGCCGAGTTCCTCGGCCGCCTCACGCTGAACGCCCGCGACAAGAAGATCGCCGAGCGGGTCCTGAAGGAGGTCAACGAGCGGCTGCGGTTCCTCGTCGACGTCGGCCTCGACTACCTCTCCCTCAACCGCGCGGCCGGCACGCTCTCCGGCGGCGAGGCCCAGCGCATCCGGCTGGCCACGCAGATCGGCTCCGGCCTGGTCGGTGTCCTGTACGTCCTGGACGAGCCGTCCATCGGGCTGCACCAGCGCGACAACCACCGGCTGATCGAGACCCTGGTCCGGCTGCGGGACATGGGCAACACGCTCATCGTCGTCGAGCACGACGAGGACACCATCAAGGTCGCCGACTGGGTCGTCGACATCGGCCCCGGCGCCGGTGAGCACGGCGGCAAGGTCGTCCACTCCGGACCCCTCGCCGAGCTGCTCACCAACAAGGAGTCGATGACCGGGCAGTACCTCTCGGGCCGCAGGGCCATCGGGATGCCGGACATGCGCCGCCCCGTGGACCCCTCGCGCCGCCTCACGGTGCACGGCGCCCGCGAGAACAACCTGCGGGACATCGACGTCTCCTTCCCGCTGGGCGTTCTCACCGCCGTCACCGGAGTCTCCGGCTCCGGCAAGTCGACCCTGGTCAACGACATCCTCTACACCCACCTGGCGCGCGAGCTGAACGGCGCCAAGTCGGTGCCGGGGCGGCACACGCGCGTGGACGGCGACGATCTCGTCGACAAGGTCGTGCACGTCGACCAGTCGCCGATCGGCCGCACCCCGCGCTCCAACCCCGCGACGTACACCGGCGTCTTCGACCACGTCCGCAAGCTCTTCGCCGAGACGATGGAGGCGAAGGTCCGCGGCTATCTGCCGGGCCGGTTCTCCTTCAACGTCAAGGGCGGTCGCTGCGAGAACTGCTCCGGCGACGGCACGATCAAGATCGAGATGAACTTCCTCCCGGACGTCTACGTCCCGTGCGAGGTCTGCCACGGCGCCCGGTACAACCGGGAGACCCTGGAGGTCCACTACAAGGGCAAGTCCATCGCCGAGGTCCTGGACATGCCGATCGAGGAGGCCCTGGACTTCTTCGAGGCCGTCCCGACGATCGCCCGTCATCTGCGCACGCTCAACGAGGTCGGGCTCGGATACGTCCGCCTCGGCCAGTCCGCGCCGACGCTCTCGGGCGGTGAGGCGCAGCGCGTCAAGCTCGCCTCCGAGCTGCAGAAGCGCTCGACGGGCCGCACGGTCTACGTCCTGGACGAGCCGACGACGGGTCTGCACTTCGAGGACATCTCGAAGCTGATCAAGGTCCTGTCCAATCTGGTCGACAAGGGCAACTCCGTGATCGTCATCGAGCACAACCTCGATGTCATCAAGACCGCGGACTGGGTCGTCGACATGGGCCCGGAGGGCGGCAGCGGCGGCGGTCTGGTGATCGCCGAGGGCACGCCGGAGGAGGTCGCGTCGGTCCCGGCGAGCCACACCGGCAAGTTCCTCCGCGAGATCCTCGGCGCGGACCGGATCAGCGACGCGACCGTTCCGGCGGCGCGCGGCGCGTCCAAGGCCGTGAAGAAGGCGCCGGCGAAGAAGACGACGGTCAAGGCGCCGGCCCAGAAGACGGCCGCCCCGGCGAAGAAGGCCGCGGCCGCCCGTTCCCGCAAGGCGTGACACCGGTGGCGGGGGGGGCCGGGGCCCCCCCCCCCCCCCCCCCCCCCCCCCCCCCCCGGGGGGGGGGGGGGGGGGTGAGAGTGGGGAAAAGAAAGAGTTTGTTTA
>NZ_JBEXOT010000034.1:0-78183 GCF_040611675.1 Streptomyces sp. NPDC006551 | reverse complement strand
CGCGTACCGTCTGTCCGTCGCCTGGCCGCGCGTCGTGCCGGGCGGTGACGGGCCGGTCAACGGAGCGGGTCTGGACTTCTACGACCGGCTCGTGGCTTACCGAAGGCGGGCCATCAGAGCGTGCTCCACGAGCGTGATCAGCGCGCTCTTGGCGTCCGCGCGGTGGCGGGCGTCGGTGGTGATGATGGGGGTGTCCGGGCCGATCTGGAGCGCCTCGCGGACTTCCTCCGGGTTGTACGGCTGGTGGCCGTCGAACCCGTTCAGCGCGATGACGAACGGCAGACCGCTGTTCTCGAAGTAGTCGACAGCCGGGAAGCAGTCGGCGAGCCGCCGGGTGTCGACCAGGACGACGGCGCCGATCGCGCCACGGACCAGGTCGTCCCACATGAACCAGAAGCGGTCCTGGCCGGGCGTACCGAAGAGGTACAGGATCAGGTCCTGGTCCAGGGTGATACGGCCGAAGTCCATCGCGACAGTCGTCGTCGTCTTGTCGCCGGTGTGCGTGAGGTCGTCGATGCCCGCCGACGCAGACGTCATCACGGCCTCGGTACGCAGCGGGTTGATCTCCGAGACGGCGCCGACGAACGTGGTCTTGCCCACGCCGAAGCCACCCGCCACCACGATCTTCGCGCTGGTGGTTGAACGGGCCGCGCCGCCGCTAGAGCTTGCGAAGTCCACTGAGCACCCTTTCGAGCAGTGTCACGTCTGGCTGACCGCCGGCGGCCTCGTCGCCGCCGGGCTGGTGGATGGCGACAAGTCCGGCCTCGGCCAGGTCGGCGACGAGAATCCGGGCAACGCCGAGGGGGATGGAGAGAAGCGCCGAGATCTCGGCGACCGACTTGATCTCGAAGCAGAGCCGGCAGATCCGCTGGTGCTCGGGCAACTGCCCCTGCAGCCGGGACGGATCGGCCGTCGTGCTGACCAGCGCCTCGATGGCGAGCTGGTAACGCGGCCGGGTCCGGCCGCCGGTCATCGCGTAAGGACGCACGAGCGGGTTGTGACCACCCGAACCGCCCGAGCCACCCGAACCGCTCGTGCGGCGCGCGCTCGGCGTGCTCGGCGCGCTCACGGGCGACGGCTGGGCCTGCGGCTGCTGATAGGGCTGCTGTACACCCTGTCTGCTCGGCGCGGAGGGAAAGTTGAACCGGTTCTGCGCGGTGTCTCCGTGCGGCTGCTGCGCGTCAAAACCGTTGTAAGGGCGTCCGCCCGGGGGTGTTCCCACGTTTCCTCCTCCGACTGCCTCGCGGTCCATGTCCCTGTGGAGCCGCGCCACCGCACCTTACGGTGCGGTGGCGAGATACGCACTGTCTGTCTGTTAGTTGAGCAGACTTCCCTGAAGCTCCGCCCGGAGGTCAGGAGTCAGCACGCTGCCCGCACGGTCGACGAGCAGCGCCATCTCGTAGCCCACGAGACCGATGTCCGCCTCCGGGTGCGCGAGTACGGCCAGCGAGGAGCCGTCCGAGATCGACATGATGAAGAGGAAGCCGCGCTCCATCTCCACGACGGTCTGGTTGACCGCACCGCCCTCGAAGATCCGGGACGCGCCCGCGGTCAGCGAGGTCAGTCCGGAGGCGACGGCCGCCAGCTGGTCGGCTCGGTCCCGGGGGAAACCCTCGGACATCGCCAGCAGGAGTCCGTCGGCGGAGACCACCACCGTGTGGGACACCCCAGGGGTGTTGTCCACGAAGTTGGTGATCAACCAGTTCAGATTCTGCGCCGCCTGGCTCATGCTCACACTAACGCTCCTGGTTGTAGGTACTGCCCGGGCCGAGGCCCGATCCGTTCGTGTCCGTTCCCGCGGTGCGTCCCTGCTGGACGCCACGACGCAGGTTGCTCAACCTGCCTCGCACGTCCTCGGGGGCGCGGGAGACCTGGGGGCCGCCCTGCGGGGTCTGCTCCGCCGTCCCCTCGACCAGATTGGCCTTCGGGACCCGCCGCGGAAGGCCGGAGGAGGTGACCCCGCCCGCCTTCGGCTCGCGGAGCTTCTCGGCCCGCATCCAGCGCTCGTCATTGGTCGAGCGCCATTCCTCGGAACCGTCGGCTTCGTCCTGCTGCGCCGGCTGCTGGGCCGACCGCGTGGGCAGCGGCTGCTGCGCGGGCTGAGGCGCCTGCGCGGCCGTGCTGCCACGGCGCGGCAGACCGGCGTCGGTCAGCGCGTGGCCGGCGTCCGGGGCCGGGTTCGGCGTGGGACCCGGACGGTCGAAGCCTACGCGGTCAGGAGCCTGTTCGGGAGCGCCCGGAGCAGATTCCGCTTCCGTTCGGTACTGCTGCTCGTAGCCACCCTGGTACGCGCTCTGATCCGCCCACTCGCCCTGCTGGGGCTGGGCGTCATAGGAGCCGTCGTACTGCGCCTGACCGTTGTCCTGACCCTGGTAGGCGGCTTCCGCATAGCCGGACTGCGCGGGCTGCGCGTAGTCGCCGACGGGCTGGGCGTACTCGTCGTAGCCCTGCTGCGGGTAGTCGTAGCCGCCGTGCTGCTGCGCCTGCTGACCGAAGTCGGGTGCGTACTCCTGTACGTACCCCTGCTCCGGTGCGTACTCCTGCTCCTGCTCGTGCTGTACGTACCCCTGCTGCTCCGGGTCGAGCTCGTCCCGGAACAGCGGACGGTCGCCGCCCTGCGCCTGCGCCTCGAGGGCGGCTCGCCGCTCCTCGCGCAGCAGCGAACGGTTCACCGGGTCGAGTTGCCGGTCCTCCCCGGGCTGCTCGTAGCGCGAGTCGTCGAAGCCGAGTTCGGCCGCGGTCCGCATCGGCTGCTGCACGGGCTCGAAGGACTGAGCCTGCTGCTGCGGGATGATCTGCGAGACGGTGAAGTCGTCCTGCGGCAGCGCCTCGCCGCCACCACCGTGGGTGATCGCGTCCGGCAGCATGACCAGCGAGGTCGTACCGGCCTGCTCGCCCGAGGGGCGCAGCTGGACCCGGATGCCGTGCCGGTCGGCCAGCCGGCCGACCACGAACAGGCCCATGCGCTGCGAGACGGCGGCGTCCACGGTGGGCGGGTTCGCCAGCTTGTGGTTGATGTCCGCGAAGTCCTCGGCGGTGAGGCCGATGCCCTTGTCGTGGATCTCGACCATCACACGGCCGTCGGGCAGCCGGGTGGCGGTCACGCGGACCTTGGTCTGCGGCGAGGAGAACGTGGTGGCGTTCTCCAGGAGCTCGGCGAGCAGGTGCACGAGGTCGGTCACGGCCTGGCCGTGGATCTCGGCCTCCGGGACACCGGCCAGCTCGATGCGCTCGTACTGCTCCACCTCGGAGGAGGCGGCGCGCATCACGTCGACCAGCGGCACCGGCTGGTCCCAGCGGCGGCCGGGCTCCTCGCCGGCGAGGACGAGGAGGTTCTCGCCGTTGCGGCGCATACGGGTGGCCAGGTGGTCCAGCTTGAAGAGGTTCTCCAGCTGGTCCGGGTCCGCCTCGTTGTTCTCCAGGTCGGTGATGAGGGTCAGCTGGCCCTCGATCAGCGACTGGTTGCGGCGCGAGAGGTTGGTGAAGATCGCGTTGACGTTGCCGCGGAGCATGGCCTGCTCGGCGGCGAGCCGGACGGCCTCGCGGTGGACCTGGTCGAAGGCGCGGGCGACCTCGCCGATCTCGTCCTGGGAGTCGATCGGAATGGGCTGGACGCGGGTGTCGACCCGGCCCGGCTCGGTACGGGAGAGCTGGTCGACCAGCATCGGCAGACGCTGCTCGGCGATGCCGAAGGCGGCGGTGCGCAGCTGCTGCATCGAGCGGCTCATCTGCCGGGCCATCATTCCGGCCAGGATGAACGCGGTGAGCAGCGCGATGACGACGATGCCACCGTTGAGGAAGGCGTCCGTCCTGGCGTCGTCGGAGATCGCGGAGGCCTCGTTCACGGCCTTGTCGACGAGCTCCTTCTCGACCTCGGTGTAGCCGTCGAACTTGGCGGTGGCCGCACCCATCCAGGTCTCGGGGGTGACGTGCTTCTTGCGCAGGTCCTCGATCGCGTCGGCGTCCTTGGCCGAACCGATCGCCTTCGCCATCCCGGTGTAGACCGAGCCGTCGTCACCCTTGGGCGGGTCGAGATCGGCGGCCTCGAGCTTCTTGGCGCCCTCGGTGGCCTTCTGGGTCATGACCTGCTTCAGGCGGTCCACGTCGGCCTGGGTGCCGCCGGACTGGTACTCGCCGAGGGCGATCTGCTCCAGGTAGTTGTACGAGTTGAACGCCACCGACTGCTGGGCGAAGACCGCGTCCGACTGGCTGGGGCGCACCAGGAGCTGCATGCCGATCGAGCGCTGCAGCGACTCGGCGGCCTTGGCGAGCTGGATGGCGTAGACCGTACGGCCGTAGCTGGTGATGTTGCCCGTACCGAGCCCGAGCTCGTTGGAGAACTCCATCAGGTAGTGCTGGACGTCGGTGTACCCGAGCTGGGTCTGCACCGGGTCCATGGCCTTGGTGTACGCGACCTCGCGCAGCTTCTTGAGGTTCGGCTCCTTGTCCTTGAACAGCTTCAGGCGGCGCTCGAGGCCCTCGCCCTCCGGCATGTTCCTGGTGGCCTCCTCGAACTTCACCGCGGCGGCGTCGCTGGCGGCGTACGCCTGCGTGACCTCGTCGCTCTCGCGGTCCTTCGCGGAGGTGGCCTTGAGGAGCGGGGCGGCCGTGAGGTCGCGCTCGTTCAGCAGAGCCTGGCTGTACTCCGAGGCGGCACGCACGATGAGCGCCGTCTTCTCGGCGTTCTGCGCCTCCTGCCAGGTGTCGATCGACCCCTTCACCTGGAAGCCGCCCATGACGAGGCCGACCAGCACGGGTATGAGGAGGATCGCGTTCAGCCTGGTGGGTACGCGCCAGTTGCGCGGGGACAGCTTGCTGGAGCTGCCGCTGCCGGCCGGAGGCGCGACAGGCGCCGCGGCCAGGTCGGCGGGAGACGCCACCGTGCGCGCAGGCGGTGTGAAGTTGCCTCGCGCCTGCTGCTCCGCGGAGCTTTCCTTGCTTCGCCTCACTCGACCAACAACCTCTCGGCGTCGGCACCTACGTTGTGCCGGTGTTTCTGTCAGGGCCGTACTACTCGGGAGTTCATGAATTGCAGCACGTGAAGGGGGTCCCCTCCAAACAGCGCTGAGCGGGCGCTTTCAGAGCTCCAGGCCGAAGATAAAACGGGCATAAAGAACGAGCCCCGCCAAAAGGCGGGGCTCATGTGAGCACAGTGGTACCGAACGGATGCGTCGGGTGTCCGTGGCGCACCAATTCTCTGTCGAAACGTTATGAACGCGAGGGCGGACCGTGTCA
This sequence comes from Streptomyces sp. NPDC006551, assembly GCF_040611675.1. NCBI lineage: Bacteria > Bacillati > Actinomycetota > Actinomycetes > Kitasatosporales > Streptomycetaceae > Streptomyces > Streptomyces sp. NPDC006551. The sequence continues at coordinate 72,948 of NZ_JBEXOT010000034.1, read as the reverse complement.
AAGGACACAGGCCGCCCTCAGCAGGGCGTACGACAACTGCCGTATGCGTTCGCCTACTTGAGTCGTGCCATCAGCGCATGCTCCACGAGCGTGATCAGCGCGCCCTTGGCGTCCGCCCGATGCCGGGCGTCGGTGGTGATGATCGGCGTGCCCGGACCGATCTGCAGCGCCTCGCGGACCTCGTCCGGAGTGTACGGCTGGTGGCCCTCGAAGCCGTTCAGCGCGATGACGAACGGCAGGCCGCTGTTCTCGAAGTAGTCGACCGCGGGGAAGCAGTCGGCGAGCCGCCGGGTGTCCACGAGCACGACGGCGCCGATGGCACCGCGGACCAGGTCGTCCCACATGAACCAGAAGCGGTCCTGGCCCGGCGTACCGAAGAGGTACAGGATCAGGTCCTGGTCCAGCGTGATGCGGCCGAAGTCCATCGCCACCGTCGTGGTGGTCTTGTCCCCGGTGTGCGTCAGGTCGTCGATGCCGGCCGAGGCCGAGGTCATCACGGCCTCGGTACGCAGCGGGTCGATCTCCGAGACGGCGCCGACGAACGTGGTCTTGCCCACGCCGAAGCCACCCGCCACCACGATCTTGGCGCTGGTGGTCGCCCGGCCCTGGGAGCCGGTACCGCCGTCAGATCTTGCGAAGTCCACTGAGCACCCTTTCGAGCAGTGTCACGTCCGGCGTGCCGCCGGTCTCTCCGTTGCCCGGCTGGTGGATCGCCACCATGCCCGCCTCCGCCAGGTCGGCGACCAGGATCCGGGCGACACCGAGCGGCATCGACAAGAGCGCCGAGACCTCGGCCACCGACTTGACCTCACGGCACAGGTGGCAGATCCGCTGGTGCTCGGGGAGCAGACTGGCAAGGTGCGCCGGGTCGGCCGTGGTGCTGACCAGCGCCTCGATGGCGAGCTGGTAACGCGGCCGGGTCCGGCCGCCGGTCATCGCATACGGACGTACCAGCGGCTGGTCGCCCTCATATCCGTACGACTCGTCGAGTGAGGCGCCGTACGGATCGTGAGAGGCGGGGGGCGGGGTCATGAATCCTCCGGGCGTGACAGCAAGAAGTCTGCCGTCTGATGGGGCCGGTGGGGGGCCGAATGGGGGCGGCCGGACGGTGTGTGTGCCCGGTGCGGTACGGAGGGGCGTACCGCACCGTCGGTGCGGGGCTAATGGAGCAGGCTGCCCTGGAGCTCCGCACGGAGGTCCGGGGTGAGGACACTGCCGGCCCGGTCGACCAGCAGCGTCATCTCGTAGCCCACGAGGCCGATGTCGCACTCCGGGTGCGCGAGCACGGCCAGCGAGGAACCGTCGGAGACGGACATCAGGAAGAGGAAGCCGCGCTCCATCTCCACGACGGTCTGTGCGACCGGGCCGCCCTCGAAGATCCGGGACGCGCCCGCGGTCAGCGAGGTCAGACCGGAAGCGACCGCCGCCAGCTGATCGGCACGGTCACGGGGGAACCCTTCCGACATGGCCAGCAGCAGGCCGTCGGCGGAGACCACCACTGTGTGGGACACCCCGGGGGTGTTGTCCACGAAGTTGGTGATCAACCAGTTCAGATTCTGCGCCGCCTGGCTCATCGCGCTCAACTAACGCTCCTGCTGGTGGGTCGGGCCGAGAGGGAAGGAACCCGTGGTCGAGTTGCCCGCCTGACGGCCCTGCTGGATGCCGCGGCGCAGATTGGTGAGCCGGCCGCGGACGTCGTCTGGTGCACGCGAGACCTGGGGGCCGGCCGTGTGGGCCTGCTCCTGTGCGGTCCCGGGTACGAGGTTGGCGCGCGGCACTCGCCGCGGCAGCCCCGAGGTGGTGACACCGCCGGCCGCGGGCTTGCGCACCCGCTCGGCCTGGCGCACCAACTCGTCATTGGGGGAGGTCCGCCAGGAGGCGGTGGCGGCCTGCTGACCGCCGTCGCCGCCACCCTGGGGGGCGGCGGGACGCCGCGGCGCCGGGGCAGCGGGCTGCTGCGGCACGACCGGGGTCTGCATGGTCTGCTCGGCGTCCGGGACCCGGCCGCCGTCCTGCCGGCCCTGTTCCTGCGCCTGACCGTGGAACCAGTTGGTCTCCAGCGTGTCGTACAGCGGCGTACGGCCGTCGCCCGATCCGCTCGCCGGGGGCAGGGCCTCGGGCTGACGGGGCTGCTGCGGCCGGGGCTGCTGAGACTGCTGAGGCTGCTGGGGCAGGCTTCCGGCCGGGCGCGGGGCGCCGTAGTCGGAGCCGCCCCGGCGCGGGGCCGGGCCCTGCTGCTGCGGTGCCTGCTGCTGGTAGCCCTGCGGTGCCTGCTGCTGCGCGCCGAAGTCGGGGCGCGCGAACTGGGCGGTGGACGCCGGGTCCTGCGCCGCGGGCTGGTACGCCTGGGGCGACTGCTGGGGAGCCTGCTGACGGTCGCCGAAGTCCGCGCCCGTGAACTGGCCGGTGGAACCGGGTGCCTGGGGCGACGCCGGACGGGCGTACCGGCCGGTGGTCTCCGGCTCCTCGTGGCCGCGCGGGGCGTCCAGCGGGGACGGCTCCTGCTGCGGGCGGCGGACCGGCTGCGCCTGGTCGTTGCCCCAGCTCGCGGCCTGCGGGCGCTGTTGCTGCGGGGCGCCGCCGGGGAGTTCGGCGCGCGGGTTCTGGCCCGGACGGCCGCCACCCTGCTGCCCCTGGCCCTGCTGGCCCTGGTGCTGCTGCGGCTGCGGGGACTGACCCTGGCTGTTCTGGTTGCTCTTGGTGCCCTGGCCGCCCCAGACGTCCGTACGGGACGGAATGGCCCGCTGGGCACCGCCGCCGAGGCCGCCGCCGCCGAGGCCGGGGCGCTGCGGCTCCGCGGGCACCTGCGGCATCTGGGCGGTCTGGGCCGACTGCGGAGCGGGCGCGGGGGACTGGTGCTGCCCCTGGCCCTGACCCTGCGGAGCACCGTCACGGCCGGGCAGCGCGGCCCGCGGACCGTTGCCGGCACCGACCTGGCCACGCGCGCCGCCCGCACCGGCACCGGTGCCGAGGAGTCCGGCCGCGGAGGACGGGGAGCCACCGAGACCCGGACGGCCGCCACCGGCGTTGCCGGGGCCACCGGCCGCACCGGGGCCGCCGGGAAGCCGGCCGCCGGGAGCGGAGGGACCCTGCGGCATCGCGCCCTGGCCGCCGGGACCCGCCTTGGGCGCCGGCTTCTTGCCGCCCTGGGCGACGTCGACGGGGAGCATGACGAGTGCGGTGGTGCCGCCCGAGTCCGACGGGCGCAGCTGGATCCGGATGCCGTGCCGCAGGGACAGACGGCCGACCACGAACAGACCCATGCGGCGGGAGACCGAGACGTCCACGGTGGGCGGCGAGGCCAGCCGCTCGTTGATCGCGGCGAGGTCCTCGGGGGAGAGGCCGATGCCGGTGTCGTGGATCTCGACGAGCACGCGGCCGTCGGGCAGCGCGTGACCGGTGACCCGGACCTTGGTCTGCGGCGAGGAGAACGACGTGGCGTTCTCGAGCAGCTCGGCGAGGAGGTGCACGAGGTCGTTGACGACCCGGCCTGCGACCTCGGTCGCCGGGACGGAGGCCAGTTCGATGCGCTCGTACTGCTCCACCTCGGAGGCGGCGGCACGGAGCACGTCGACCAGCGGGACCGGGCGGGTCCAGCGACGCCCCGGCTCCTCACCGGCGAGGACGAGGAGGTTCTCACCGTTACGCCGCATGCGGGTGGCGAGGTGGTCGAGCTTGAAGAGCGAGGAGAGCTGGTCCGGGTCGGCCTCGCGGGACTCCAGCTCGGAGATGAGCGAGAGCTGACGCTGGATCAGACCCTGGGAGCGGCGCGAGAGGTTGGTGAACATCGCGTTGACGTTGCCCCGCAGCAGGGCCTGCTCGGCGGCGAGGCGGACCGCCTCGCGGTGCACGTCGTCGAAGGCCGCGGCCACCTGGCCGATCTCGTCCCGGGAGTGCACACCGACGGACTCGACGGAGGTGTCGACGTCCTGGGGGTCGGCCTCGGAGAGCTGCTTGACGAGCTCGGGCAGACGTTCCTGGGCGACCTTGGTGGCGGTGTCCTGGAGCCGGCGCAGCGACCGGATCATGGACCGGGCCACGACGAAGGCGCCGATGAGGGAGACACCGAGGACGAGGACGATCAGGGCACCGTTGATGATCGCTTCGCGCTGCGACTCCTGGCGCAGCTCACGGGCCTTCTCCTCCATCTGACCGAGGAGGTGGGCCTCGATGAGACTCATCGTCTCGAGCTTGGTGCCGTACTCGTCCGTGAAGTTGAGGTGGCCGCGGGGGGTGCGGCTCTCCATACCGGAGTCGTTGCTCAGCACCCGGTCCGCGTACTTGTCGGCGGCGTCGATCGACGGGTTGCCGGTGGTCAGCGGGGCGGTCAGATCGTCGGCGTCGCCGCCGGCGGACTCGTAGATGGACGAGAAGGCCTTGAGTTCGACGTTCTCGCCGCGCTGCGCGGCGTAGCCGTAGAGGCGGTCGCCCGGCTCCAGCTTGCCCGGCTTGCTGTCGCTGGAGGGGAGCGCGGCGGCGATGATCGCCTGCTGGATGGAGGCGTACTCCTTGGCGGAGGAGAACGCGGCGAGCGCCCGGGTCCGCTTGATCATCTCCGGGTTGCTGGTCGCCTGCGCCATGTCCTGGGAGAGGCTCAGCAGCGAACGGATCAGCCGGCTGTACGCCTCGACCGTCACCGAGTGGGCGACGCCGGGCTTGTAGGCGTCCTGGCGGATGCCGCCGATCAGGACGACCTGGGACGCGATCTGGCTGACGTTCTGGCGGATGCCCTGCAGCGCCTCGTCGCCCTCGGACGCCGGGATCTCCGCGGTGGCGTCCATGAACGCCTTCTGAGCGCGGTCCGTCGTCTTGCGAGGGTTGGCGACCTGGTAGTCGCTGGCCGACTTCCTGTTGGCCAGCGGACCGGCGGACAGGTCGCGCTCTTCCTGGAGGGCCTGGGCGAGCTTCGTCGCGTCCTTGGTCAGCTTGGTGAGCAGCTGCATGTGCTCCAGCTGCTCCATGTCCTGGAGCGACTCACTGATACGGATGCCGCCGAGGCTGGTGGCCGCCACCACGGGAAGGGTCAGCAGAGCGACCAGGCGCGTCGAGATGCGCCAGTTGCGCAGGGCTATTCGCGGCCCGGCGTCGACCTCGGCCTTCAGCTGGGGCACGGCCCCGGGCTCGGCGGCAGGCTTCGCGGCGCCCTTGCGCGCGGCGCCGTCACCACCGTCGGAGGCCGGTCCCTGCGCCTGGTTCTGGGCGTGCTGGGCCGAGGAACCGCGGTCGGTCCCGGCAGCGCGCTCCTGCTCCGCCGCAGCATCCCCTCGGCCCTGACGGGCCTGGGGGGACCCCATGCCATCCCTCTTGAAACGTCCCTGCACTAGCGTCGCAACCTCTGGACCAGGCGTCCTTCCGCGTGAGCGGAGCGGACGGTGTCGGCGTCGTGGGACACGAATGCGCCCCATGGTGGTCGTCGGTGACCGGCGCAGATCCCCCTTCCCGCCGCTCACCCGGCGCTGCGTTGCGCCCCAGCGCGCCGGCTTGAAACCCGCGCGGTGCGTGGAATTCCAGCACAGTGCCGGATCTCCAACAAGAGCCGCGTCTCGGGCCACCTATGGCATAACAACCGGTGAACATCTTGTCACCCCATGTAGAACATGATCATGGAGGAATCGGACTTATTAGCTCCAAAGGCTTACGCGGGGCGAGTGTCCCAGTCGCGATGATCAGGAGCGGAATGGAGCGTTCAGCTACGCAATGTCCGTTTCGAGGGCCCTCGAGAGTGGCCCGTAATGCCTGATTTGCCCGCTCAGTGGTGAGCAAACTCACACCTAGATCGTTGCCTGAGCCATGCATTCGAAGGGAATGGGGCGTTTAGCCTGACGCTTTACACCCACCGCCACTCTGTAGAGGTCTGACACTCGCGATGAAGACGACGATGCTGCTCCGCTCCACGGCGAACCCCCGCCGCACCACGCTCGCGCACCTCGAGGACGCCGAGCAGCTCACCCGCGGCGCGCAGCGGGAGCACACGATCGAACTCCCCGCCCAGACGGCCAACCCGCGCCGCACGATCCTCATGACGGCCCCCGAGGCCCTCCAGCCCGCAGAGTAGTACGGCAGGCAGTCGCTCTCCCCTTCTTTTTTGGGCTCGGTTCGCCTCCAGGGCGCATTGTGCGTGCGTCGACGGTCGGCCGTGCTCGGCGGCTCGTTCCTCGCCGCCTGTGCGCGGTCTCCCTCTCGACGCCCGCGCGCCCCTTCGGCTCACCTTCGCCGCCCCTCCCCGCGTTAGCCTGGAGCGTCAGACTCCAGCCAGTAGCAAGTGAGGGGCGACAGCACTCGTGCGCATCGCCAGATTCTCCATCGACGGCAATGTCGCCTTCGGCGCCGTCGAGGGCGAGGGAACCGTCGAGTCCGGCGGCCTGGTCCTCGACATCATCAAGGGCATTCCGTACACGGACTTCGAACTGAGCGGCACCAAGGTGCCGCTCAGCAAGGTGCGGCTGCTGCCGCCCGTGCTGCCCAACAAGGTCGTGGCCATCGGGCGCAACTACGCGGAGCACGCCGCCGAACTCGGCAACGAGGTTCCCGATGTCCCCGTCGCCTTCTTCAAGCCCACCACCTCGGTGATCGGCTCCGGCGACGCGATCGAGTACCCCTCCTTCTCCAACGAGCTGCACCACGAGGCCGAACTGGCCGTCGTCATCGGCCGCATGTGCCGCGAGGTCCCGCGCGAGCGCGTCAAGGACGTCGTCTTCGGCTACACCTGCGCCAACGACGTCACCGCCCGCGACGCCCAGCAGCGCGAGAAGCAGTGGGCCCGGGCCAAGGGCTTCGACACCAGCTGCCCGCTCGGCCCCTGGGTGGAGACGGACCTCGACCCGAGCGACCTCACCATCCAGGCCACGGTCAATGGCGAACAGCGCCAGCTCGGTCGTACGAGCGACATGATCCGCTCCATCGAGGACCTGGTCGTCCACATCACCGAGGCCATGACGCTGCTTCCCGGCGACGTCATCCTCACCGGCACTCCCGCCGGGGTCGGCCCCCTCAACGTCGGCGACGAGGTCGCCGTCACCATCGAAGGCATCGGCACTCTCACCAATAAGGTGATCAAGCGTGGCTAACGCGAACGTCCGCGTACGTTTCTGTCCCTCCCCGACCGGCAACCCCCACGTGGGCCTGGTCAGGACCGCCCTCTTCAACTGGGCCTTCGCCCGGCACCACGGCGGTACGTTCGTCTTCCGCATCGAGGACACCGACGCGGCGCGCGACTCCGAGGAGTCGTACCAGCAGCTGCTCGACTCGCTGCGCTGGCTCGGCTTCACCTGGGACGAGGGCCCGGACGAGGTCGGCGGCCCGCACGCGCCGTACCGCCAGTCCCAGCGGATGGACATCTACAAGGACGTCGCCGAGAAGCTGCTCGCCGGCGGGTACGCCTACCACTGCTTCTGCACCGCCGTGGAGCTGGAGGCCCGTCGCGACGCCGCCCGCCTGGCCGGCAAGCCCTCCGGCTACGACGGCACCTGCCGCAACCTGAGCGCCGAGCGCATCGAGCGCTACCGCGCCGAGGGCCGCGACTCCATCGTCCGGTTCAAGATGCCCGACGAGCCGATCACCTTCACCGACCTGGTCCGCGGCGAGCTCACCTTCACCCCGGACAACGTCCCGGACTACGGCATCGTGCGAGCCAACGGTGCCCCGCTGTACACCCTGGTCAACCCGGTCGACGACGCATTGATGGAGATCACCCACGTGCTGCGCGGCGAGGACCTGCTGTCCTCCACCCCGCGCCAGATCGCGCTCTACAAGGCGCTGATCGAGCTGGGCGTCGCCAAGGAGATCCCCGCCTTCGGTCACCTGCCGTACGTCATGGGCGAGGGCAACAAGAAGCTCTCCAAGCGCGACCCGCAGGCCTCCCTCAACCTCTACCGGGAGCGCGGCTTCCTCCCCGAGGGCCTCCTGAACTACCTCTCCCTCCTCGGCTGGTCGTTCTCGGCCGACCAGGACATCTTCACCATCGACGAGATGGTGGCGAAGTTCGACATCGCCGACGTCAACGCCAACCCGGCGCGCTTCGACCTCAAGAAGGCCGAGTCGATCAACGCCGACCACATCCGCATGCTGGACGTGAAGGCGTTCGCCGCGGCCTGCGCGCCCTGGCTCCGGGCCCCGCACGCGAACTGGGCCCCCGAGGACTTCGACCGCGCGGCGTGGGAGGCCATCGCCCCGCACGCTCAGACGCGCCTGACCGTCCTGTCGGACATCACGGCCAACGTCGACTTCCTCTTCCTCAAGGAGCCGGTCTTCGACCAGCCCTCGTGGGACAAGGCCATGAAGGGCGAGCCGGCCGCGCTGCTCACCACCGCCCGCGAGAAGCTCGACGGCGCCGACTGGAGCGACCCGGAGTCCCTCAAGAACGCGGTCCTCGCCGCGGGCGAGGCGCACGGCCTCAAGCTCGGCAAGGCCCAGGCCCCGGTCCGCGTCGCGGTCACCGGCCGCACGGTCGGCCTGCCGCTCTTCGAGTCCCTGGAGATCCTGGGCCGGGAGAAGACCCTGGCCCGCATCGACGCGGCGCTGGCGAAGCTGGCGGCGTAATCTCGGCGGTATGCCGATCCGCGCGGTCCTGTGGGACATCGACGACACGATCTTCGACTACGCCCGCGCCGACCTGACCGGCATGCGCGACCATCTCACGGCCGAGGGCCTGGTGGACGGATTCGACTCCGTCGACCAGGCCCTCGTCCGTTGGCAGGAGCTCACCGTCGTCCACTGGCGGCGGTTCGAGGCCGGCGGGGTCGACTTCCAGGAGCAGCGGCGCGAGCGGGTGCGTGACTTCCTGGGGGCGCCCGCTCTCACCGCCGCCGAGGCCGACGGCTGGTTCGAGCGGTACATCACGCACTACGAGTCCGCCTGGGAGCTCTTCCCCGACACCGTCCCCGTCCTGGATTTGCTCGCGGGTGAGTACCGTCACGCCGTCCTGTCGAACTCCAGCATCCACAACCAGGACCGCAAGCTGCGCGTGCTCGGTGTACGAGACCGCTTCGAGGCCGTCGTCTGCGCCGCCGAACTGGGGGTCGCCAAGCCGGCGGCCGAGGCGTTCCACGCGGCCTGCGCCGCGCTCGCGCTCGCCCCGAACGAGGTGGCGTACGTCGGTGACCAGCCGGACATCGACGCCCGCGGGGCGGTCGAGGCGGGGCTCACGGGCATCTGGCTGGACCGCGCGGGCAGCGGCGGCAGACCCGAGCTGACCCGCATCACGGACCTCCACCAGCTCCCCGCGCTGCTGCGGCGCGATACCCGTTTTGGAGCGCCGGACACCTTCGGGTAATGTTCTTCCTGCGCCGAGGGGAGCAAGCCGAAAGGCCGAAACCCACGGAGCACAACCCGAACAAGATCCCCGATACGGGGGTTGAGTTTTGGTGGCCTATGGTGTAATTGGCAGCACGACTGATTCTGGTTCAGTTAGTCTAGGTTCGAGTCCTGGTAGGCCAGCTCGCAGAGCTCATCTGCATGTACGCGGATCTCATCCGCAAAGCCCCCGTTGTGTAGCGGCCTAGCACGCTGCCCTCTCAAGGCAGTAGCGCCGGTTCGAATCCGGTCGGGGGTACAGATCCATCCCGCGGATCACCAGGGTCGCTCCCGGTGAACACGCGGTGACATCGCCCGGCACTCCCGTGCCGGGCGGGATCGCTAGGGCCCCCGTTGTGTAGCGGCCTAGCACGCCGCCCTCTCAAGGCGGTAGCGCCGGTTCGAATCCGGTCGGGGGTACCAACTGGTCTAAACCACCAGTGGCCTATGGTGTAATTGGCAGCACGACTGATTCTGGTTCAGTTAGTCTAGGTTCGAGTCCTGGTAGGCCAGCGGATCGTTGTTCAAGATCTTGCCCCCGTTGTGTAGCGGCCTAGCACGCCGCCCTCTCAAGGCGGTAGCGCCGGTTCGAATCCGGTCGGGGGTACGCATCGAGGAAGCCCTTCCCTTCGGGGGAGGGCTTCTTCGTGTTCGGGCATCGACGGAGACAACTCCGGCCCACCGCTGCGGCGTTGAAGCGGTGGGCCGGGACGAACGAGGAGGGGACGGGAGAGGTCAGCCGTTGCGGCGCAGCGCCTCGGAGAGGCGGGCGGCCGCGTCGATGACCGCCTGGGCGTGCATACGGCCCGGGTGGCGGGTCAGGCGCTCGATCGGCCCGGAGACCGACACGGCGGCCACCACGCGGTTCGAGGGGCCGCGTACGGGCGCGGAGACGGACGCCACGCCCGGCTCCCGCTCGCCGATCGACTGGGCCCAGCCGCGGCGCCGTACGCCCGACAGGGCGGTCGCGGTGAAGCGGGCGCCCTGAAGGCCGCGGTGGAGCCGCTCGGGTTCCTCCCAGGCCATCAGGATCTGCGCGGAGGAGCCGGCCTTCATCGTCAGCGTCGAGCCGACCGGGACGGTGTCCCGCAGGCCGGACAGCCGCTCGGCCGCCGCCACGCAGATGCGCATGTCTCCCTGCCGGCGGTAGAGCTGGGCGCTCTCGCCGGTGACATCGCGCAGATGCGTCAGTACCGGGCCCGCGGTGGCGAGCAGGCGGTCCTCACCGGCCGCGGCGGCGAGCTCCGCCAGGCGCGGTCCGAGGATGAACCGGCCCTGCATGTCGCGAGCCACCATCCGGTGGTGTTCCAGTGCCACGGCGAGTCGATGTGCCGTGGGTCGTGCGAGTCCCGTCGCCGCGACCAGACCTGCGAGGGTGGCCGGACCGGACTCCAGGGCGCTCAGGACAAGGGCTGCCTTGTCGAGAACGCCCACGCCGCTAGAGTTGTCCATGCAACGATATTCACGTCTCACTCTGTGAAACGCAAGTTCAATTTCTCCCGGAACCTGTGACCCTGGTGGGGCGGCCGCACAACGGCCCGCGAAACGGGTCTCTAGTTGTGCCGGCGTATACGTCGGCCGGAGGGAAAGCGATGGGTAGGACACTCGCGGAGAAGGTCTGGGACGATCATGTCGTCCGGCGCGCCGAGGGCGAGCCCGACCTCCTCTTCATCGATCTGCACCTGCTGCACGAGGTGACCAGCCCCCAGGCGTTCGACGGTCTCCGTCAGAACGGCCGCCAGGTGCGCCGCCTCGACCTCACCATCGCCACCGAGGACCACAACACCCCGACCCTCGACATCGACAAGCCGATCGCCGACCCGGTCTCCCGCGCGCAGTTGGAGACCCTGCGCAAGAACTGTGCCGAGTTCGGTGTACGGCTGCACCCGCTGGGCGACGTCGAGCAGGGCGTCGTCCACGTCGTGGGCCCCCAGCTGGGTCTGACCCAGCCCGGCACCACCGTGGTCTGCGGTGACTCGCACACCTCCACGCACGGCGCGTTCGGCGCGCTGGCCTTCGGCATCGGCACCAGCCAGGTCGAGCACGTGCTGGCCACCCAGACGCTGCCGCTGGCCCGCCCCAAGACCATGGCCATCACGGTCGACGGCGAGCTGCCCCACGACGTGACCGCCAAGGACCTGATCCTGGCGATCATCGCCAAGATCGGCACCGGCGGTGGCCAGGGCTACATCCTGGAGTACCGCGGCTCCGCCATCGAGAAGCTCTCGATGGAGGCCCGGATGACCATCTGCAACATGTCGATCGAGGCTGGCGCCCGCGCGGGCATGATCGCCCCCGACGAGACCACCTTCGCGTATCTGAAGGGCCGCGACCACGCCCCCGAGGGCGAGGACTGGGACGCCGCCGTCGCGTACTGGAAGACCCTGAAGAGCGACGACGACGCGGTCTTCGACGCCGAGGTCGTCATCGACGCCGCCTCCCTGGCGCCGTTCGTCACCTGGGGCACCAACCCCGGCCAGGGAGCGCCGCTTTCGGCGAACGTCCCCGACCCGGCTTCGTACGAAGACGCTTCGGAGCGCCTCGCCGCCGAAAAGGCCCTGGAGTACATGGGGTTGAGCGCCGGGCAGCGGCTGCGGGACATCAAGGTCGACACCGTCTTCGTAGGTTCCTGCACCAACGGCCGCATCGAGGACCTGCGCAACGCCGCCGACCTGCTGCGCGGCCGCAAGGTCGCCGACGGCGTCCGGATGCTGGTCGTCCCCGGCTCGGTCCGGGTCGCCCTGCAGGCGGTCGAGGAGGGCCTGGACAAGGTCTTCAAGGAGTCCGGCGCCGAATGGCGGCACGCGGGCTGCTCGATGTGCCTGGGCATGAACCCCGACCAACTGGCGCCGGGCGAGCGCTCCGCGTCCACCTCCAACCGCAACTTCGAGGGCCGGCAGGGCAAGGGCGGCCGGACCCACCTGGTCTCTCCCCAGGTCGCCGCCGCCACCGCCGTACTGGGCCATCTGGCCTCCCCGGCCGATCTGTCCGACGTCGCTACGCCCGCGGGGGTCTGAGGAACCATGGAAGCCTTCACCACACACACCGGCCGTGCCGTCCCGCTGCGCCGCAGCAACGTCGACACCGACCAGATCATCCCCGCGCACTGGCTGAAGAAGGTCACTCGCGACGGCTTCGAGGACGGGCTCTTCGAGGCCTGGCGCAAGGACTCCGAGTTCGTGCTCAACCGCCCCGAGCGGCAGGGCGCCTCCGTCCTGGTCGCCGGCCCCGACTTCGGCACCGGCTCCTCCCGTGAGCACGCCGTCTGGGCGCTGCAGAACTACGGCTTCAAGACCGTGATCTCCTCCCGGTTCGCCGACATCTTCCGCGGCAACTCGCTCAAGAACGGTCTGCTGACCGTGGTCCTGGACCAGCAGGTCGTGGACCGGCTCTGGGAGCTGACCGAGGCCGACCCGACGGCCGAAATCACCGTTGACTTGGAGCAGCGCAAGGTGCTCGCGGCCGGGATCGAAGCCGACTTCGAGCTCGACGAGAACGCCCGCTGGCGACTGCTCAACGGCCTGGACGACATCAGCCTCACCCTTCAGAACGAAGCCGACATCGCGGCTTACGAGGCGGCGCGGCCGGCCTTCAAGCCCCGTACAATTACCGTCTGAGCAGCGCTTTTCCACGACTGCGCCCCCCACCCTCCGGTGGGGGGCGCAGTCGCTTGTTGAGACCCCGTCGGGCGACAACTCGCCCTAGATGGCACAATCGGTGCATGGAACGCGACAGCCAACTCGAGCTCTACGAGGCAGTCGCCGCCCGATTGAAGGAAGCGCACACAAGGGTGCGCGAACTGCAAGTCCCGGAGGGCGTAAGGATGGCGCTGTCCCGGAAGCTGCTGGTCGTGACGGCCGCGGCGAAGCACGATCTCACGGACGCGGCAACGCGTCTGGACCGGTTGATGAAGGACCTCGATGAGGGCCGATTCCCTGAAGACGACTGACACCAGGAACTCCGCAACGGGACTTCCGCGTTGCGGCACTAGGGTGATTAGACCGTTTCGTGTTTGATTTGCGGTATATACATGCCTAACGTGCGAAAAAGCTTGAACACTTTCGTTCTGGCAATGTCTCCGAAGGGGAAGACGTGAACAAGGCGCAGCTCGTAGAAGCGATTGCCGACAAGATGGGCGGTCGCCAGCAGGCCGCCGACGCCGTCGACCACGTGCTCGACGCCATCGTGCGTGCCGTGGTCGGCGGGGACCGGGTCTCGGTCACCGGCTTCGGCTCGTTCGAGAAGGTCGACCGGCCGGCCCGTTACGCCCGCAACCCCCAGACGGGCGAGCGCGTGCGGGTCAAGAAGACCTCCGTTCCGCGCTTCCGTGCGGGTCAGGGCTTCAAGGACCTGGTCAGCGGCTCGAAGAAGCTCCCCAAGGGAGGCGAGGTCTCCGTCAAGAAGGCGCCCAAGGGCAGCCTTTCCGGGCCGCCGCCCACCATCGCCAAGACCGCGGGCAAGAAGGCCGCCGCCAAGAAGACCTCGGCCGCCGCGGCGAAGAAGGCCGCCGCCAAGAAGGCCACCCCGGCCAAGAAGACCACCACCGCGGCGAAGAAGACCACCGCCACGAAGACCACGAGCGCGGCCAAGAAGACGACGGCCGCCAAGAAGGCGACTCCGGCGAAGACCACCGCCGCCGCGAAGAAGACCACCGCGAAGAAGACCGCCCCGGCGAAGAAGGCCACGGCGAAGAAGGCGCCGGCGAAGAAGACCACCGCGCGCAAGACCACTCCCGCCAAGAAGACCACCACCGCCCGCAAGAAGTAAGCGGCGCAAGGTCATAGGGCCACTCACACGCCGGGCCGCGCTCCCCTTGGGGGGAGCGCGGCCCGCGGTGTTGCCGGACGTGTCAGAACGTCTGCAGCGTGATCAGGGTGATCCGGGGGGCGGCAGCCCCGGACACGGGCTCCGTCTCGATCCGCACCCGCTGCCCCGGACGCAGCAGCCGCAGCCCGCCCGCGTCGAAGGCGTCGGCCCCGAACTCCACCGGGGTGCCGTCGTCGAGCAGCACACTTCCGCTGCGGGTCTCGGGGTCGTACGTGTACGCGGTCGCCTGCATGGACCGCAGCCTATCCGGCCGCGCGAGCCCGGTGAGCGGCCGTCCGCGGACCGACGCCCAGCGTGAGCGCCGCCGCCAGATCCTCGCCGGTGTCCACGTCCCGGCGTACGGAATCCACCCCGGCCAGCCGGATTTCCACCGCCCCCGACGACAAATGCCGCCGCCGCGAAGCGCCCCCGAATGCAGGTGCCAATTCCACTCCCGGGCCGGCCGAGAGGAATGTCGTACCTATTCCGGCGGCATCCGCGAGAAATGCCCGCGGGAATTGTCCGGCCACCCGCAGGACCCGGGCCAGCTCCGCCGGCCGCAGCGCCGGGAGATCGGCGTTCAGCGCCGCCACCCACGCCGCCGGGCGGCCGCCGCGCACCGTACGAGCCCCGTGGGCCAGCGCCGCGTTGAGCCCGGCGGCCGGGGAGTCCGGCACGATCCGCGCCCCCAGCGCCGAAAGCGCCACCGCCGCCACCGGATCGTCCGTGACGACCGCCACATCGCGCACCCGCGCGCATTCCAGCGCCGCGGCCACCGTGTCCTGCGCGAACGCCAGCGCCAGCCGCGGCCGCAACCGCGCACCGGCCGCCGCGGCCAGCCTGCTCTTCGCCCGCGCGAGGGGCTTCAGGGGGACGACCAGGGACCAGCCGCCATCCGGATCGGTGTTCATCGGGGCCATTGTGTCCCCGCGCGTGGTCACGCTGTCCGGCGGGAGCCGCGGCCCGGGGCGTACGGTGTTCTCGACAGACCAGGAGCATGGGGCGACACTTGACCCCCTGCAAGCCAGTCCCAGAGGAAGGTGTCCGAGTGTCCCGCCGCAGAATCGGCTTCTGGTACCGCCTGGCGGCGGTCATCGCCAAACCGCCGCTGGTGGTTCTCTTCAAGCGGGACTGGCGCGGAACGGAACACATTCCGGCCGACGGCGGATTCATCACCGCCGTCAACCACAACTCTTATCTGGACCCGCTGTCCTACGCGCACTACCAGTACAACACCGGGCGCGTCCCGCGCTTTCTCGCCAAGGCCGGCCTCTTCAAGGGCTCGTTCGTCGGCATGATGCTGCGCGGCACCGGACAGATCCCCGTCTACCGCGAGACCACCGACGCGCTGGACGCCTTCCGCGCCGCCGTCGAGGCCATCGAGCGCGGCGAATGCGTCGCCTTCTACCCCGAGGGCACCCTCACCCGCGACCCCGACATGTGGCCCATGGCCGGCAAGACCGGCGCCGCCCGCGTCGCACTGCTCACCAAGGCCCCCGTCATCCCGGTCGCCCAGTGGGGCGCCAACCTCGCGATGCCGCCGTACGCCAAGGAGAACAAGCTCAGGCTGTTCCCGCGCAAGACGCTGATCGTCCAGGCCGGTCCGCCGGTCGACCTCTCCCGGTTCTACGGCAAGGAACCGACGCCCGACGTGCTGCGCGAGGCGACCGAGGTCATCATGGCCGCGATCACCGCACTCCTGGAGGACGTACGCGGGGAGAAGGCGCCGGCCCAACCGTACGACCACCGCAAGGCACGGCTGGAACAGCGGCGCAAGGCCGCCGGAGAGGGCAAGAAGTGACCAAGGCAGCCGTCTTCGGTACGGGATCGTGGGGCACCGCCTTCGGCATGGTGCTCGCCGACGCGGGCTGCGAGGTGACCCTCTGGGGGCGCCGCGCCGAACTCGTCGACGCGATCAACACCACCCGCACCAACCCCGACTACCTCCCCGGCATCGAACTCCCGGCGAACGTCCGGGCCACCACCGACCCCGCCGAGGCCGCCCGCGACGCCGAGTTCACCGTGCTCGCCGTCCCCTCCCAGACCCTGCGCGGAAACCTCGCCGACTGGGCCCCCAAGCTGGCCCCCGGCACCGTCCTCGTCTCCCTGATGAAGGGCGTCGAACTCGGCACCGCCAAGCGGATGAGCGAGGTCATCGCCGAGGTCGCCGACGTCCCCGCCGCGCGCGTGGCCGTCCTCACCGGCCCCAACCTGGCCAAGGAGATCGCCGCCCGGCAGCCCGCCGCCGCCGTCGTCGCCTGCTCCGACGAATCCGTCGCCCAGCGCCTCCAGGCCGCGTGCATGACCCCGTACTTCCGCCCGTACACCAACACCGACGTCGTCGGCTGCGAACTCGGCGGAGCGGTCAAGAACGTCATCGGGCTGGCCGTCGGCATCGCCGACGGCATGGGACTCGGCGACAACTCCAAGGCCACGCTCATCACCCGCGGCCTGGCCGAGACCACCCGCCTCGGCCTCGCCATGGGCGCCGACCCGCTCACCTTCTCCGGCCTCGCCGGACTCGGCGACCTGGTCGCCACCTGCTCCTCGCCGCTCTCCCGCAACCACACCTTCGGCACCAACCTGGGCCGCGGCATGACGCTCGAGGAGACCATCGCCGCGACCAAGCAGACCGCCGAGGGCGTCAAGTCCTGCGAGTCGGTCCTCGATCTGGCCCGCCGCCACGGCGTCGACATGCCGATCACCGAGACGGTCGTCTCCATCGTCCACGAGGGCAAGCCGCCGATCGTCGCCCTCAAGGAGCTGATGTCCCGCAGCGCGAAGCCCGAGCGACGCTGAGCGACGCCGAGCGGCCCGCCGGGGGAGCCCCGTTGGGCCGGACGCGCGCGGCGCACCGGGGCACTTAAGCCTGTCGGAGACGCAAGGTACGCTCAACGCGATATGAGCGAGAACACCCAGAGCCCCCGCAAGCCGCGCGTGGCCGTCGTCTTCGGCGGACGCAGCTCGGAGCACGCCATCTCCGTCGTCACCGCCGGTGCCGTCCTGCGCGCCATCGACCGGGACAAGTACGACGTGCTGCCCATCGGCATCACCACCGACGGGCGCTGGGCGCTGACCGCCGACGCCCCCGAGCGGATGGCCATCGCCGAGCGCTCCCTGCCGAACGTCTCCGACCTCGCCGAGTCGGACCGGGGCGGGGTGGTCCTCTCCGTCGACCCCGCCAACCGCGAGGTCGTGTACGCCGAGCCCGGCGCCGTGCCCAAGGCCCTCGGCGACGTCGACGTCGTCTTCCCCGTGCTGCACGGCCCGTACGGCGAGGACGGCACCCTCCAGGGGCTCCTGGAGCTCTCCGGCGTCCCCTACGTCGGCGCGGGCGTCCTCGCCTCCGCCGTCGGCCAGGACAAGGAGTACATGAAGCGGGTGTTCACCTCCTTCGGCCTGCCCGTCGGGCCGTACGAGGTCATCCGGCCCCGCGAGTGGGACCAGAATCCGGCGGCCGCCCGCAAGAAGATCGTCGAGTTCGCCGCCGAGCACGGCTGGCCGCTGTTCGTGAAGCCCGCCCGAGGCGGCTCCTCCATGGGCATCACCAAGGTCGACGACCTCTCCGGCCTGGACGAGGCCATCGAGGAGGCCCGCCGCCACGACCCCAAGATCCTCGTGGAGTCGCTGCTGCGCGGCCGCGAGATCGAGTGCGGCGTCCTGGAGTTCGAGGACGGCCCGCGCGCCAGCGTGCCGGCCGAGATCCCGCCCGTCACCGACCACGACTTCTACGACTTCGAGGCGAAGTACATCGACTCGGCGTCCGGCATCGTGCCCGCGCCGATCGGCGACGAGGCCACCGCCGAGGTCCAGCGCCTGGCGGTCGCCGCCTACGAGGCCGTCTCCTGCGAGGGCCTGGTCCGCGCCGACTTCTTCCTCACCGAGGACGGCGACTTCGTCATCAACGAGATCAACACCATGCCCGGCTTCACGCCGATCTCCATGTATCCGCGCATGTGGCAGGAGAGCGGCGTCAGCTACCCGGAGCTCGTCGACCGGCTGATCCAGGCCGCGCTGACCCGCTCCACGGGCCTGCGCTGACCGCTACACGCTCTTCGGGACCGCCTTCTCGACGGGGGCGGCGAGATCCACGAGCGGGCCGACGTCATGCGCGTACCGCTCGTCCAGCGTCACCTCGACGTACGCCTTCCGGTACGTCGTGGTGAAGCGGGGTCCGTCGCCCTGCCGCGGCTCGAACAGCCAGTTCACACCCTCGGCGTCGACCCCCTGTGCCTGGGGATCGTTCATCTTGTCGGGCCGGGGGACGCCGCAGCGCAGTACGATCGCCGCGTCCCCCCACCCGGCGGTCAGCTCGGAGTCAGGCTCCGGGTCGTTCCGTTCCAGCCCCGCCACGGTGTCGGGAAGCTCCTTCGCCAGCGCCCGGCAGAAGGCGGCTTCCTCCGCCGGAGGGCTGGGAACCGGGGCCGACACCTTCGCGTCCGGGGAGGAGCAGCCCGCGGCGGACAGCAGCAGCACGGCCGCGGCCGCGGCGGCGACGGGCAGGCCGAAGGGCCGGTGGGAAGACATCACCGGCCAAGCGTAGACGGGGGCTACAGATGCACGACCGGGCAGGTGAGGGTCCGCGTGATGCCGTCCACTTGCTGGACCTTGGCGACCACCATGCGGCCGAGGTCGTCGACCGTGTCGGCCTGGGCGCGGACGATCACGTCGTACGGTCCCGTCACGTCCTCCGCCTGGATCACCCCCGGGATCTTGGAGATGGTCTCGGCGACGAACGACGCCTTGCCCACCTCGGTCTGAATGAGGATGTACGCCTGTACCACGGAACCTCCAGGGCGACCACGAGGATCTTGTGGGAGAAAGGGACGCCACGGTACCGCGTCGCCGCGGGCCGCGGGGAGACCTGCGCGCCCCGAGGCGCCCACAGTGTGGCGAAGGCACGACAGAAGTTGACGGTCTACTTGACGGTATCTGGCGCAGTGACGGCTCGCGACCCGCGGTCGGCGCGCACGGCCGGCACGACAATACGAGGTGAGACGCGGTGAAGGGCACAGTCGGCGAGTTGGGGGAGTTCGGGCTCATCAAGGAGCTCACGTCCCGGCTCACCTCCACCCCGGCGGTACGGGTCGGGCCGGGCGACGACGCCGCGGTCGTCTCCGCACCCGACCGGCGCGTGGTGGCCAGCACGGACATCCTGCTCGAAGGACGGCACTTCCGCCGCGACTGGTCGACGGCGTACGACGTCGGTCGCAAGGCTGCGGCGCAGAACCTGGCCGACATCGCCGCGATGGGCGCCGTTCCCACCGCGCTCCTCCTCGGCCTCGTCGTCCCCGCGGAACTGCCCGTCACCTGGCCCACCGAACTCATGGACGGCCTGCGCGACGAGTGCCAGGTCGCCGGCGCGGCCGTCGTCGGCGGCGACGTCGTCCGCGGCGACACCATCACCGTCGCCATCACCGCCCTCGGCGACCTGCGCAACCACGATCCGGTGACCCGCGGCGGGGCGCAGCCCGGCGACGTCGTCGCGTACACCGGCTGGCTCGGCTGGTCAGCCGCCGGCTACGCCGTCCTCTCCCGCGGCTTCCGCTCGCCGCGCGCCTTCGTCGAGGCCCACCGGCGGCCCGAACCGCCGTACCACGCGGGCCCCGCCGCGGCCGGGCTCGGCGCCACCGCCATGTGCGACGTCAGCGACGGACTCATCGCCGACCTCGGCCACATCGCCGAGGCCAGCAAGGTCCGGATCGACCTGCGCTCCGGCCTCATCGACATCCCCACCCAGATGCACGACATCGGCCAGGCCGTCGGCGTGGACCCCCTGCAGTGGGTGCTCACCGGCGGCGAGGACCACGCGATCGTGGCCACCTTCCCGCCGGACGTGAAGCTGCCGGCCCGCTGGAAGGTCATCGGCGAGGTCCTCAACCCCTCGGCGCTGCCGCAGGTGACCGTGGACGGCGCGCCCTGGCACAGCACGGGCGGCTGGGACCACTTCGGGGAGACGGAGTGATTCCGCCCCTGGTCCTGACCGTCGCCGGATCCGACTCCGGCGGCGGCGCGGGCATCCAGGCCGACCTGAAGACCATGCTCGCCCTCGGCGTCCACGGCATGAGCGTGATCACCGCCGTCACCGCCCAGAACTCCCGGGGCGTCCAGGGGGCGTGGGAACTGCCCGAGGAGGCCGTACGGGCCCAGTACCGGGCCGTCGTCGACGACATCGGCGTACAGGCTGTGAAGACCGGCATGCTCGCCTCGGCGACCCTCGTGGAGACCGTCGCCGAACTGCTCGCCGCGACGGACGCGCCCGTGGTCGTCGACCCGGTGGGCGTCTCCAAGCACGGGGACGCGCTGCTCGCCGCCTCCGCGCTGGACTCCGTACGGACGAGGCTGCTGCCGGTCGCGACCGTCGCCACGCCCAACCTGGACGAGGTGGCGCAGCTCACGGGGGTCCACGTCGTCCACGAGAGCGACATGCGGACCGCCGCCGAGGCGATCCTGTCGTACGGCCCGCGCTGGGCGCTGATCAAGGGCGGACACCTGCCGACCGGCGAGGGGGCTGTGGACCTGCTCACGGACGGCGACGAGGAGCACTGGCTGCGCGCGCCGCGCCACGACAACCGGCACACGCACGGCACGGGCTGCACGCTGGCCTCGGCGGTGGCGTCGGGCCTCGCGAAGGGGCTGCCGGTACCGGAGGCGGTGCGGGAGGCGAAGGCGTATGTGACGGGCGCTATCGCGGCCGGTTTCGCGCTGGGCGCGGGGATCGGCCCGGTGGACCACGCCTGGCGGCTGCGCGTTTAGCGGCTGCGCGCTTAGCGGGCTCGGTCTCCGGGCACGGCAAAAGGCCGGTTCACCGAGGTGAACCGGCCTTTCAAGGCAACCGCAGGGGCTGCGCTACGACCAAACGTCGGCGTTAGCGCGAGACCTTGCCGGCCTTGATGCACGAGGTGCAGACGTTGAGCCGCTTCGGCGTCCGACCGACCACGGCACGCACGCGCTGGATGTTCGGGTTCCAGCGACGGGACGTACGGCGGTGCGAGTGCGAAATGTTGTTGCCGAAGCCCGGCCCCTTGCCGCAGACGTCGCAGTTGGCAGCCACGGGTCACTCCAAAGACTTCAGATTTACAGTGAAATCCGGCGCACCGGAATCAGAGTTCTGAAGTGGCTTGCCGGGGGAATGGCCCGACTCTCGCCGGGCAACCGAAGCAGCATACAACGGCTGCTCCCGTGAAACGAAACTACCATGACCTCGGCGGCCCCCGCCCCGGGCCCAGGTCACGAGCGGGTCTACCCTGCGGTGAGTTCGCTGCCGAGGCCGCCCCCGGCCGCCCAGGCCGTCCACAGGAGGATCACCCGTTGCCGCAGACCGCGCAGACCCTCGACGCCGCAGCGGTCCGATCCTGGTGCGTGAGGGCGCTGGAGGCGCTCGGCCGGGAGCGCGAGGAGATCGACGCGATCAACGTCTATCCGATCGCCGACGGGGACACCGGGACCAACCTCTATCTGACCGTGGAATCCGCCGCCCAGGCGGTCGAGGCGGTCTTCGCGGCCGACGAGCCGGACGCCGTGGACGCGATACGGGCCATGGCGCACGGCGCCCTCATCGGGGCGCGCGGCAACTCCGGGACCATCCTGTCGCAGCTGCTGCGCGGCATGGCGTCCGTCCTCGCCGACGGCCGGGACGGCGATCACCTGGCCAGGTCGCTGACGGCGGCCTCCGCCGCCGCCCGCCAGGCCGTGGCACACCCGGTCGAGGGCACCATCCTGACCGTCGCGCACGCGGCGGCGGACGCCTGTGCGGGGGGCGGGGACCTCGTGACGGTGGCCAGGGGGGCGTACGAGGGGGCCAGGACGGCCCTGGAGGCGACCCCTGGGCAACTGGCCGTCCTCGAGCGCGCGGGGGTCGTGGACGCCGGTGGACGCGGTCTGGTGGCGGTCCTCGGCGCCCTGGTCGAGGTGGTGTCGGGCGAGGCGCAGGTGCGGCCGGTACGCCCCGGGCGACCCGTGCGGGACGAGGAGGAGTGCGCGGCCGAGGAAGGGCGGCGCGGGCCGGCGTTCGAGGTGATCTACCTCCTGGAGGCGGAGGACGCGGCCGTGGCACGACTGCGGGCCCGGCTGGACGACCTGGGGGACTCCCTGGTCGTCGTCGGCGGCGACGGGCTGTGGAACGTCCACGTCCATGTCGACGACGCGGGAGCGGCGGTCGAGGCGGGCGTGGAGGCGGGACGCCCGTACCGGATCCGGATCACCCACTTCGCGGGGGTGGCACCGGCCGAGCGGGCGCAGCGCGCGGTGGTCGCGGTGGTCCCCGGCGAGGGCATCGCGGGCCTGTGCGAGGAGGCGGGCGCCACGACGGTCCTGGCGCGGGCGGGGGAGCCGCCGGGCAGCGGGGAACTGGTCGACGCGATCCGGCGGGCCCACGCGCGCGAGGTGGTCCTCCTGCCGAACGACACCACCCTGCGGCACACGGCGGGCGCGGCGGCCGAACAGGCCCGCGCCGAGGGCATCCGGGTCGCCCTGATCCCGACCCGCGCGGCCGTCCAGGGCATCGCGGCCCTGGCCGTCCACGAACCGGAGCGCCGCTTCGACGAGGACGTGGTGGCGATGACGGCGGCGGCGGGCGCCACGCGCTACGCCGAACTGGCCGTCGCCGAACGGCAGTCCTTCACCTCGGCGGGCGTGTGCCAGGCCGGCGACGTCCTCGGCCTGATCGAGGGCGACGTGGCGGTCATCGGCCAGGACCTGACGACGACGGCACGGACGGTCCTGGACCGGATGCTGTCGGCGGGCGGCGAACTGGTCACCCTGATCGTCGCGACCGACACCCCCGAGACCCTGGCGCCCGCCCTGGAACGCCACGTCCGCGACACGTACTTGGCGGTCGACACCACGACCTACCACGCGGGCCCTGGCGCACCGCCCCTCCTCATCGGCGTGGAGTAGCCCTCGGCGGACCCCCGCCCCGTGGTGGGGCGGGGGATTCACCCGTCCGCTCAGGCGGCCGCGCGCTTCAGGAGGTCCGCCGCCTCCACGTGCCGGGGCGCGTCCTCGTCCGGGTACTCCGCCAGTACGCCCCGCGCCGCGTCCGCCGCCGCCGAACCGTCGCCCAGGTCCAGGTGGAGCCAGCCCACCAGCAGCTCCGCCGCAGCCCGGCCGTCCCCGAAGTCCGGGCCCGCCTCGGCGAAGGCGGCCGCCGCGCGCCGCGCGTACGGCAGGGCGGCCCGCAGCTCCCGCTCCCCGGCCCCCTCCGCGCCCGCGATCAGCTCGGCGGTCTGGCGGTACGTGTCCGCGCGTTCCGCCGCGTCCTCCCCGCACGCCTCCGCGGCCGCGTCCATCAGCTCCACACCCCCCGACTCCGGCCCGGCGATCCACGCACGGACCCGGACCGTGCGGACGTACGCCGTCGTGTCGCCCAGCTCCCGCCACAGCTCGCCGGCCCGCTCGTAAGCCGCCGCGGCCTGCGGCTTCAGCTCCGCCCGCATCAGCGCCTGGGCCGCCAGGTTCGCCAGCATCGCGTGGTCCCGCTGCTCCGGCCACTCCTTCGCCAGCTCCGCCGCCCGCAGCCACTGCTCCGCCGCCGACCGGGGTTCGCCCAGCTCCGTCAGACAGTCGCCCAGCCACCACAGGGTCTGGACGACCATCCCGTCACCGTGGTCCTCCACGGACAGGTCCGGCAGCACCGCCTCCAGGACCGCCGCCGCCTCCGCCGTCCGCCCGTCGCGCAGCAGCCAGCCGCCGAGCAGATGCCGCGCGTACGTCCCGAGGCCCCGGCTCTCGCCCGCCTCGTCCGCCCAGTGCGCCGCCTCCAGCGCGTGCTCCGCCGCCTCCCCGAACCGTCCGGTCCCGCCCAGCACTTCCGCGAGCCGCAGCCGTAGCCGCGCCTGACCGGCCGCCGGAGCGTGCGCCGCCCCGTGCTCCAGGGCCGCCCGCGCCGCCCGCTCGGCCGTCGCCTCGTCCCCCAGGTGCTGGGCGATTCCGGCGATGTCGGCCTCCGGCTCCGCCGCGTACCAGGGCGTCCCGGCCGCGAGGAAGAGCTCCGCCGACCGCTGGTACCGGGTGATCGCCTCCGGCAGATCACCGTCCCGCGCCGCCAGATCGCCCAGCAGCGACTCGGCCTCGGCGACCCGGTCCGTGGCCGAAGAGCCGCCGTCGCCTTCCTCGCCGTACGCCTCGGCGAACTCCAGGACTTCGCCGACCGCCTCCGCCGTCCTCAGCATCCGCGCCCGCAGCAGCAGCGCCCCGGACACCTGGCGCGGCGTCGCCCCGCCGTCCTCGAACAGCGCGCGCAGCCGGGCGATCGGCTCCGCCACCGCCGCGAGCGCCTCCTCCGGCTTCTCGTCCATCCAGAGCGCGTAGGCGGCCCGGGCCCGCGCGGCCGCGGCCTTGCCGGGATCGCCCACGGCCTCGTACCCCTCGGCCGCCGCCAGGAACAGCCTCACGGAGCCCTCGGGGCCCTCTTCCAGGGACATCGCCCGGTGATCGGCCAGCTCGGCCCGGGCGAGGGCGTCGAGCGTCACCTCGCCCGCGTCCACCGCCCGCCCCAGCGCGGCCCACGCCTCACGGGCCTCCGGACGCCGCTCCCGGGACAGCCGCCGCGCCTCCGCGAGCGGATCACGGGAGACCACCGCGGGATCGGGCACCCGCGCCGGCGCCCGCAGAGGGACCGGCGCCGACGCCCGTACCCCCAACGGCAGCCGGTCGAGGAACGGCCGCGCGTCCATCCGCTTCCGTACGACCTCGCTCACCCGCCCCGTACCGTTGCGCTCGTCGAAGCGACGGGCGATGGCCAGCGCCTCCACGCGCGCGTGGACGCCCAGCTCCCGCGCCGTCCACGACGATCCGGCGGGCCCCGGGACCGACTGCTCGCCGTGCCCGAGCGCCACCAGACGGTCCATGAGCAGCGCCGTCACGGCGAGGAAGTCCGCGTGACTGTCCGGGTCGCCGCTGTCGGTGAAGTACGCCGGACGCTCCGCCAGGATCTCCAGACCCCGCGCCTCGTTGCCGGTCAGCGCGCAGAACTCGATGTGCAGCGCCGCCGAGCCGCGCATGCTCTCCATCGGCCGCACCAGCCGGTAACCCCGCAGATGGTTCGCCCGCGCCTGCTCGGCCCGGCCCAGCCGGAGCAGCGGCAGCAGCGAGGACGCCAGGACCGCGTGCGGTTCATGAGCGCAGGTGTGCTCGCCGTCCAGGACCGGCGCCCACGTCTCCAGGGCCTTGTCGTCCTCACCGAGCTCCGCGCGCCACAGGCCCTGCGTGTGCAGCTCGCAGGCGTGGCAGTCGGCCATCCGGTCGCGGTCGGCCGCCAGCCAGGCCGCGTACGCCCGCGCCGCCCGCTCCATGTCCCCGACATGCCGCGCCACCCGGAACTCACCCTGACGCACGGCCCGTTCCGAGTGCCCGGCGAGGCGGTAGCGGTGCTCCATCTCGCCGAGCCACTTCTCGATCGAGGCGAGCGGGATGTGCGGCTGGTCGAGCATGCCGCTGGAGACCCACTTGAAGACCCAGTGCAGCGAGTGCGTCTCGTACGCGTCGAAGTCCGCCGGGTTCTCGTCCCACATCCGCAGCAGCCGGGCGAAGGGGACGAACATCTTCGCCTTCTCGGAGCTGTAGTTGTAGACCTGCAGCTGATGGCCGAGGGCCTCGATCACGGCCAGCGGCTCGCCGATCCGCTCGGCCTCGGCGAGCAGCCGTTCGGCACGCGCGTTGCGCGCCGCGCCCTCCGGCTGCTCGTAGTTGTCCCGCATGGCCTCGCGCAGAGCGTCGAACGTCAGGGTCATGCCTTCTTCTCCCCCTTGTGGTTCTCCCCGTCGTGGGTGGCCCAGTCGAGCAGCCCGGCGAAAGCCCGGTTGAGGAGCGCCGAGTCGGCGGGACGCAGCGGCCGCTGGGCCATCAGCAGCGCCTGGCCGTAGAGCGCCTCGACGGCCGTCCCGGCCAGCCCCGGGTCGTCGAGGGCGCCGATCCGGCGGACCTGCGGATTCAGGTGGTTGAGGACGAGCCGGGCCCGCGGCGCGCTGCCGCGCAGCGAACCGAGGATGCCCGCCCACAGACCGTCGGCCTCCTCCTCGGCGTCCGCGCGGGCCCGCTCATGACGGGCCGAGCGGTCGTCCAGGTGCAGCGCGGCCACCGTCAGCGGGTGGAAGGAACGCAGCGACACATCGCAGCCCAGTGGATCCAGCGTGGCACGCGCCACCGACAGGAACCGCGAGAGCGCCAGCTCCTGCGCCGGATCGACCGCGTCCAGATGGGCGGTGACGGTGTCCGCGTCCAGTTCGGCGACGGGGGTGCCCGGCCGCACCTCGGGGAGCCGTTCGACCAGCTCCGTGTCGTAGGTGTAGCCGCCGTTGACCACGCCGATGCCCTGCGCGGAGGCGATGGCGGCGACCTGCCGGAACTCCTCGACGGTACGGGTGTAGTGCACCACCGGGTGACGCCGGGCGAACTCCTCCAGGGAGACCCGCCCGTCGGTCGTCTCGAACGGCAGCCAGGGCAGCATCGTCCGCAGCATCTCGCCGTCGTGCCGAGCCAGGGACTTCACCCCGAGGTGGTGCACGGCGAGGAAGGCCTCCAGCCGCTCGGGCGCGCCGACGGCGAGGCCGGCGAGCCAGTCACGGATCGCCGCGCCCAGCGCGTCCCGTACGCCCGCCAGCGTCTCGTCCTCGTACAGCGACTCGCGCGAGGCGGTCGGCCGCAGGCTGTCCGTGTCCAGGACACAGCGCACGAAGAACGCCCAGTCGGGCAGCAGGCCGTCGGCCCGCTCGGTCAGCAGCATGCCCTTGAGGTGGACCCGGTGGCCCGCCCGCTGGGCCGGGCTCACCGCCGACGGCAGGACGTAGGCCACACCCCGGATGCCGGCCAGCGGCAGGTCCAGGTCGATCGAGTCGAGCGGGGTGAAGCCGAACAGCTCCTGACAGTGCCCGGCGAGTGCGACCCGGCGGGCGGCCGGGCTCGGGTACGGCCGGTCCCAGGGCGCGGGCAGATCGGTGACCGGCCGGTCCCCGACCCGTACTTCGTACGGGAGGAGGGAGCCGTACTCCCGGGCCAGCGACAGCACCTTCTCCTCGGCCAGCCACTCGCCCGAGCCGGGGCGCGCGGCGAGATGCACCGTGGTGCCGGGCTCCGTCCGGGCGCCGTCGGGGAGCGTACGGACGGTGTACGAACCGTCCTCGCGGGCCGTCCACTCCACCGGAGGGGCGTCGGGCGTGCGGGCGCTGCGGCTGACCACCCGGATCTCGGCGGCGACGACGAAACAGGCGAGCAGCCCGATGCCGAACTGCCCCAGGAACTCGGCGCGGGCGGACGCGATGCCGTCGGTGCCGGCGCGCTTGGAACTGCGGCCGATCGTGGCGAGGAGGCTGTGGACGTCCTGCTCGGTCAGCCCGATGCCGCTGTCCTCGACGCGCAGGCCGGCGCCGTCGGCGTACAGCCGGACCCGGGCAGGCGCGTCCGGCTGCTCGGCGCGGCGGGCGGTGATGGCGTCCACGGCGTTCTGCAGCAGTTCGCGCAGATAGACCCGGGGGCTCGAATAGAGGTGGTGGGAGAGGAGATCCACGAGGCCGCGCAGATCGACCTGGAAGGTGTGCGGTGTCTGGTCAGCAGTCATCGTCGCTGCGCCGGTGGGGGGACGGGCGACGGCGCGGGTCGGGCGATCCCGTCGGCCGGTGATCGCGGAAGGGGAGGGAAGAGCCGCCATCCTAGGCGTCACGGAGCCGACGTGACCAGCGGATATCCACAGCCTGCGGGACGGTTGTCGGTCCGGTGGTGTGCAATGGAACGCGTGCCCGTGCTCGACGAACCACTGAACCGACTGCCCGAGGGGAGCCGCCGTGCTGCTCGGTGACCCGCTCAAGAACGTCCTCGGGGCCGCCACCGCGAAGGTGATGGCCGACCATCTCGACCTGCGTACGGTAGGCGACCTGCTCCACCACTATCCGCGGCGGTACGCCGAGCGCGGGGAGCTGACCGCCCTCGCCGATCTGCCCCTGGACGAGCACGTCACGGTCGTCGCGCAGGTGGCCGACGCCCGGGTGCTGACCTTCAACAAGGGCGGACGGGGCAAGGGACAGCGGCTCGAGGTCACGATCACCGACGGCAGCGGCCGGATGCAGCTGGTCTTCTTCGGCCGGGCGGTCTTCTTCCACCAGAAGGAGCTGCTGCCGGGCCGGCGCGGCATGTTCGCCGGCAAGGTCGGGGTCTTCAACCGCAAGCTCCAGCTTTCCCACCCCGAGTACAAACTCCTGGACGCCGACAGCAGCGACGAGACGGTCAAGGCGTTCGCGAGCGAGCTGCTGCCCATCTATCCCGCCTGCAAGCAGCTGGAGTCCTGGACCATCGAGCAGTCGGTCTCCATCGTCCTGGACTCCATGGCCGCCACCGGCTGGGCCGGGCTCGCCGACCCCCTGCCGCCCGCCCTGCGCGAGGGCCGCGGTCTCGCCGCCCTGCCCGAGGCGCTCCAGAAGGTGCACCGCCCCCACACCAAGGCGGACATCGAGGACGCCCGGCAGCGGCTGAAGTGGGACGAGGCGTTCGTCCTCCAGGTCGCCCTCGCCCGCCGGCGCTTCGCCGACACCCAACTGCCCGCCGTCGCCCGCCGTCCCGTCCCGGACGGCCTCCTCGACACCTTCGACGCCAAACTCCCCTTCACCCTCACCGACGGCCAGCAGAAGGTCTCGAAGGAGATCTTCGACGACCTCGCCACCGAGCACCCGATGCACCGGCTCCTCCAGGGCGAGGTCGGATCCGGAAAGACGATGGTCGCCCTGCGGGCGATGCTCGCCGTCGTCGACGCCGGGGGACAGGCCGCCATGCTCGCCCCCACCGAGGTCCTCGCCCAGCAGCACCACCGGTCGATCACCGAGATGATGGGCGAACTCGCCGAGGGCGGCCTGCTCGGCGGCTCCGAGCACGCCACCAAGGTCGTGCTGCTCACCGGCTCCATGGGCGCCGCCGCCCGCCGCCAGGCCCTGCTCGACCTCGTCACCGGCGAGGCCGGGATCGTCATCGGCACCCACGCCCTCATCGAGGACAAGGTCCGGCTCCACGACCTGGGCCTGGTCGTCGTCGACGAGCAGCACCGCTTCGGTGTGGAGCAGCGCGACGCCCTTCGAGGCAAGGGGCACTCCCAGGGGGAGAAGCGGACGCCCCACCTGCTGGTCATGACGGCCACACCCATCCCGCGCACGGTCGCCATGACCGTCTTCGGCGACCTGGAGACCTCCGTCCTGGACCAGCTGCCCGCCGGGCGCTCGCCGATCGCCAGTCATGTCGTCCCCGCCGCCGACAAGCCGCACTTCCTCACGCGCGCGTGGGACCGCGTCCGCGAGGAGGTGGAGAACGGCCATCAGGCGTACGTAGTCTGCCCTCGCATCGGCGACGGCGAGGACGACCCGAAGGCCAAGAAGAAGTCCACCCCCGAGGACGAGGCGGAGAAGCGCCCGCCGCTCGCCGTCCTCGACGTCACCGAGAAGCTGAGGGCCGGCCCGCTCGCCGGGCTGCGCGTCGAGGTCCTGCACGGCCGGATGCACCCCGACGACAAGGACGACGTCATGCGCCGCTTCGCCGCCGGCGAGGTCGACGTCCTCGTCGCCACCACCGTCATCGAGGTCGGCGTCAACGTCCCCAACGCCACCGCCATGGTGATCATGGATGCCGACCGGTTCGGCGTCTCCCAGCTCCACCAGCTCCGCGGCCGCGTCGGCCGCGGCTCCGCCCCCGGCCTGTGCCTCCTGGTCACCGAGATGCCCGAGGCGAGCCCCGCCCGGCAGCGCCTCGGCGCCGTCGCTTCCACCCTCGACGGCTTCGAACTCTCCCGGATCGACCTCGAACAGCGCCGCGAGGGCGACGTCCTCGGCCAGGCCCAGTCCGGCGTCCGCTCCTCGCTGCGGATGCTCACCGTCATCGACGACGAGGACGTCATCACGGCCGCCCGCGAGGAGGCCACCGCGGTCGTCCTCGCCGACCCGGAGCTCACCGCCCACCCCGAGCTGCGCACGGCCCTCGACGCCCTCCTCGACAAGGAGCGGGAGGAATTCCTGGAGAAGGGATGACCCGGACTACCCTCTAACGTATTGCGTACGCAATACGTTGAAGAGGGAGAACGAGGCCACCATGACCCGCGTGATCGCCGGCACCGCCGGCGGGCGCCGACTGGCCGTGCCGCCGGGCAACGGCACCCGCCCCACCTCCGACCGGGCACGCGAGGGCCTCTTCTCCACCTGGGAGTCCCTCCTCGGCACCCTCGACGGCGTCAGGGTCGCCGACCTCTACGCGGGCTCGGGCGCCGTCGGTCTGGAGGCGCTCTCCCGGGGCGCCGCCCACGCCCTCCTGGTCGAAGCCGACGCACGAGCCGCGAAGACCGTCCGTGAGAACATCCGCTCCCTCGGACTGCCCGGCGCCGAACTCCGTACCGGCAAAGCGGAACAGATCGTCACCGGCCCGCCCCCCGCGGCCCCTTACGACCTGGTCTTCCTGGACCCGCCGTACGCCGTCTCGGACGACGATCTTCGCGAGATCCTCCTCACACTCCGCTCCGGGGGCTGGATCGCGGACGCTGCCCTCGTCACCGTGGAGCGCAGCACCCGAGGCGGGGAATTCGGCTGGCCGGCCGGTTTCGAGTCACTGCGAGCCCGTCGCTACGGCGAGGGAACGTTTTGGTACGGTCGCGCCGCCTCTACGTGCGAAGACGCACGATGACCGGACCGGAGAGCGAGGGACCCAAGTTGCGCCGCGCCGTCTGTCCGGGGTCATTCGACCCCATCACCAACGGACATCTCGACATCATCGCCCGCGCCTCCAAGCTGTACGACGTCGTACACGTCGCGGTGATGATCAACCAGTCCAAGAAGGGGCTGTTCACCGTCGACGAGCGGATCGAGCTGATCCGCGAGGTGACCGCCGACTTCGGAAACGTCGAGGTCGAGTCCTTCCACGGCCTCCTCGTCGACTTCTGCAAGCAGCGCGACATCCCGGCCATCGTCAAAGGCCTCCGCGCGGTCAGCGACTTCGACTACGAGCTGCAGATGGCGCAGATGAACAACGGCCTCTCGGGCGTCGAGACCCTGTTCGTCCCCACCAACCCCACCTACAGCTTCCTGTCGTCCTCCCTGGTCAAGGAGGTCGCCGCCTGGGGCGGCGACGTCTCCCACCTGGTGCCCGAGGCCGTACTCGGACGGCTCACCGAGCGCCTCGCCCAGCAGCGCGGCGGGCAGTGACCACGCGCCACCGCCGCTGACAGACCGTCACCCGGTGTCGGACGGGGGACGACTGCCCTTACAGTCGTCCCGTCCGTCTTCATTCAGCTGTAGAGAGTGGCGAGCACCCGGTGGACGTGCAGAAGAAGCTCGACGAGATCGTTTCGACGGTCGCCAACGCCCGCTCCATGCCCATGTCGGCATCCTGCGTGATCAACCGCGCCGAGCTGCTCGCCATGCTCGAAGAGGTACGGGAGGCCCTCCCGGGCTCCCTCGCCCAGGCCCAGGAGCTCCTCGGCGGGCGGGAACAGATGGTCGAGCAGGCCCGTCAGGAGGCCGAGCGGATCATCGAGGCCGCCCACGCCGAGCGCGGCTCCCTGATCTCCGACACGCAGGTCGCCCGTCAGTCCCAGGACGAGGCCGACCGGATCCTCGCCGAGGCCCGCCGCGAGGCCGAGGAGATCCGCGCCGAGGCCGACGACTACGTCGACTCCAAGCTCGCCAACTTCGAGGTCGTCCTCAACAAGACCATCGGCTCCGTCGACCGCGGCCGCGAGAAGCTCCTCGGCCGGGGCCCGGGTCTGGACGAGCAGGGGTACGCCGACGAGGACGCCCCCGAGTACAGCTCGGACCCGCAGACCCTGATCCACCGGGCCGACGCGTACGTCGACGCCAAGCTGGGCGCCTTCGAGGCCGTGCTGTCCAAGACCTTGGAGGCGGTCGGCCGGGGCCGGCAGAAGCTGCACGGCAGGATCGCCACCGACGACCTCGGCGCCCACATGGCGGCCCAGGACGCCGCCGGCGGCGTGGTGCACACCAGCGACGCCGACTATCTGGCCGGGCTCGCGGAGCTGGCCGACCCGGAGCCGGTGCGGCAGTACGTCCCGCAGGAGGCCCCGCAGCCCCCGCAGCAGGCCCCGCAGATCCCGGCCCAGCAGCCCGATCCGTACGGCTACCAGCAGCCCCAGGAGGCGTACGCGTACCAGGGGCAGGATCCGTACGCGTACCAGAACCAGGACCCGTACGCGTACCAGCAGCAGTACGCGTACGACCAGCAGCCGCAGGCCCAGCAGCACCAGCAGCAGGTCCAGCAGCCGCAGGCCGCCGCTCTCGACGAGACCAGCTTCTTCGACACCAGCATGATCGACCTGGAGCAGCTGCGCCGGTACGAGCAGGGGCACTGAACCCCGGTGCGGCACGGGCCCGGATTGGGCCCTGAGCGAAGCGTCCAGTATCCTGGCTCTTCGGTCGCGCGTATGCCCGCGATCCATGCTGCCCGCTTCGTCTCTCGATTCGAACACGGCAGCCCTCTCACGATCCGAAAGCAGGAAGAGCCCTGAGTACGCGCCTCGACCACCGCAATCCCCTCGTGTTCGACACACACGAGCTGGGGCGGCGTCCTGGTGCCCTGCAGCGGCTCTCCCGTTCGGTCGCGGCCCCCGCCGACTTCGGTGTCGAAGGGGTCGTCGGCGTGCCGGAAGGCGCGCCCGTGGAGATCGAGCTCCGTCTCGAGTCGGTCATGGAAGGGGTGCTTGTCACAGGCACCGCCCGTGCATCGGCCGAGGGGGAGTGCGTAAGGTGTCTGGAGCCCGTCGAGCTGGAGCTCGACGTGGACTTCCAGGAGATGTTCTCGTACCCCGACTCCGACGACCGGGGCCGCTCCAAGGCGGCCGCGGGCGACGAAGCCGAGGAAGACGAGGACATGATCCCCCTCGAGGACGGCATGTTCGACCTCGAACCCGTGCTGCGTGATGCGGTGGTGCTCGCACTGCCGATGCAGCCGGTGTGCCGGGAGGACTGTGCGGGTCTGTGTTCCGAATGTGGAACCAACCTGAACGACAATCCGGACCACCACCATGACGCCGTCGACATCCGTTGGGCGGCACTGCAGGGACTCGCCGGTTCGCTGGGAACCGGGGAGAAGGACAACATGAGCGGCGCCGAAGCGGGCGTCGACGAGAAGCAGGAGAAGTAGCCGTGGCTGTTCCGAAGCGGAAGATGTCGCGCAGCAACACGCGCCACCGCCGGTCGCAGTGGAAGGCTGCGGTCCCCACCCTGGTTTCGTGTGAGCGTTGCCAGGAGCCGAAGCAGCAGCACATCGCGTGCCCGAGCTGCGGCACCTACAACAAGCGCCAGGTCCTCTCGGTCTGAGTGGCTGGTGAGAGGCGCAATGTCTGAGTCCCACAAGACGGACAACAAGACGGACAATGCCTCGTCCCACACGCTTCTGGAAGGGCGGCTCGGGTATCAGCTCGAGTCCGCCCTTCTGGTGCGTGCGCTGACGCATCGCTCGTACGCGTACGAGAACGGCGGTCTGCCCACCAACGAGCGTCTGGAGTTCCTCGGGGACTCCGTGCTCGGACTGGTGGTCACGGACACGCTGTACCGCACCCACCCCGACCTGCCCGAGGGCCAGCTGGCCAAGCTGCGGGCCGCGGTGGTCAATTCTCGTGCGCTGGCGGAGGTCAGCCGCGGCCTCGAACTCGGCTCCTTCATCCGGCTCGGCCGGGGCGAAGAGGGCACGGGTGGCCGGGACAAGGCGTCCATCCTCGCCGACACCCTTGAAGCGGTGATCGGCGCGGTCTACCTCGACCAGGGCCTCGACGCGGCGTCCGAGCTGGTGCACCGGCTCTTCGACCCGCTGATCGAGAAGTCCTCGAACCTCGGTGCGGGACTGGACTGGAAGACCAGCCTCCAGGAGCTCACCGCGGCCGAGGGCCTGGGGGTTCCGGAGTACCTCGTCTCCGAGACGGGCCCGGATCACGAGAAGGTCTTCACTGCTGCCGCCCGCGTCGGTGGTGTCTCGTACGGCACCGGCACCGGCCGCAGCAAGAAGGAAGCGGAGCAGCAGGCCGCGGAATCCGCGTGGCGTGCGATCCGCTCGGCCGCGGACGAACGCCTGGCGGCGGCGAAGGCCGCGGCCGAGGCGGGAACGGAAGAGAGCGCCGACGTCTCTTCCACCGCGGACCAGGCTTCGGCCTGAGACCACCGCTTCCTGACGACCCCGCCCGGGGCCCTGAACAGGGTCCCGGGCGGGGTCGTTCTCCGTTGTTGTCCGTCGTTCTCCGCCCGGGCCCCTCGCCCGGGCCCCTCGCCCGGGCGGAGACCGTCCGAGCGGTAGGCTTCGGACATCGTTTCCCGTACCCCTTCCGGAGGAGCCCCGTGCCCGAGCTGCCCGAGGTCGAGGTCGTGCGGCGCGGTCTCGAGCGCTGGGTCGCCGGGCGGACCGTGGGCGAGGTCGAGGTCCTGCATCCACGGGCGGTGCGGCGGCACCCGGCCGGCGGGGAGGACTTCGCCGCGCGGCTCAAGGGGCACCGGTTCGGGACCGCCCGGCGGCGCGGCAAGTACCTCTGGATCCCGCTCGCCGACTCCGACGCCTCCGTCCTCGGCCATCTCGGCATGAGCGGCCAGCTGCTCGTCCAGCCGGAGACGGCGCCGGACGAGAAGCATCTGCGCATCCGCGTCCGCTTCGACGACGATCTCGGCACCGAGCTGCGCTTCGTCGACCAGCGGACCTTCGGCGGACTCTCGCTCCACGAGAACACGCCGGACGGCCTGCCCGACGTCATCGCCCACATCGCGCGCGACCCGCTGGACCCGGCGTTCGACGACGCCGCCTTCCAGGCCGCGCTGCGCCTGCGCCGTACGACCATCAAGCGCGCGCTGCTCGACCAGTCGCTGATCAGCGGGGTCGGGAACATCTACGCCGACGAGGCGTTGTGGCGGGCCAGGCTGCACTACGAACGCCCGACCGCGAGCCTGACCCGCCCCCGC
Source organism: Streptomyces sp. NPDC006551 (assembly GCF_040611675.1). Lineage (NCBI taxonomy): Bacteria > Bacillati > Actinomycetota > Actinomycetes > Kitasatosporales > Streptomycetaceae > Streptomyces > Streptomyces sp. NPDC006551. Next base: position 37,936 of record NZ_JBEXOT010000034.1, on the reverse strand, counting down.
TCGGCCGAGCTGCTCGGCCATGTACGCGACGTGATGAACGCGGCGCTCGCGGCCGGCGGGACCAGCTTCGACAGCCTGTACGTCAACGTGAACGGCGAATCCGGCTACTTCGACCGTTCCCTGGACGCGTACGGCCGCGAGGACGAGCCGTGCCGGCGCTGCGGTACGCCGATGCGCCGCCGCCCCTGGATGAACAGGTCCAGCTACTTCTGCCCGCGCTGCCAGCGCCCGCCGCGCGCCACCCTCTGAGGAGCGCCGGGCGTCACGTCGCGACGGGCACGCTCGGCACGCGCGCCGCGTCGTAGCTCTCGCGCGCCGACAGCACCTGCGGCATCCGCCCCTCGACCAGGTCGATCAGCCGGCGCAGCTGCTCCGCGATCTCCCGGCCCAGCGGCGTCAGCCGGTAGTCCACCCGCGGCGGATTGGTCGGCTGTGCCTCGCGGTGGACGAGCCCGTCACGCTCCAGCGCATGCAGGGTCTGCGCCAGCATCTTCTCGCTCACGCCATCGACCCGGCGGCGCAACTCATTGAAGCGGAACGTGCCCTCGTACAGCGCCCCGAGGGTGAGCGAACCCCAGCGCCCGGTCACATGCTCCAACGTCTCGCGCGAGGCGCAGGCCCGGGCGAACACGTCGAACACGAGGTCGTCAGTCATCCCTCCACGATACGCGCGAAGCGCTGCGTCCAGGAGTGCGCTCACTCAGGGATTGCGCTCCGGAGAGGTGGCCGGCGCTCTCACCGAGGGCGGCTACGGCTCAGAAGCCGAAGTCCTGGGTCCACCAGGGGCCGCCGTCCGCGAAGTGCACCCCGACGCCCAGCGACTTGTAGTCGCAGTTCAGGATGTTCGCGCGGTGGCCGTCGCTGTTCATCCAGGACGACATCACGGCCGCGGCGTCCACCTGCCCGCGGGCGATGTTCTCACCGCCCATGCCTGATATGCCCGCCTTGGCCGCTCGGTCCCACGGCGTCGCGCCGTCCGGGTCCGTGTGGTCGAAGAAGCCGCGCCGTGCCATGTCCTCGCTGAAGGCGTCGGCCAGCTCCGCCAGCTCCGCGTCGGAGCGCACGGGGACACAGCCGACCTTGGCCCGCTCCTGGTTGACCAGGCGGACCACCTCCGCCGCGGTGGCCGCGTCACGGCTCACCGGCGCCGGGGCCTCGGTCCGCACGACCGGCTTCTCGGTCGTGGGCGCCGGCTTCGGCTTGAGCTTGGGCTTCGCCGTCCTCACCGTCTTCGACGGCTGAGGGGAGGGCTTCTTCGGCGTCGGGGAGGCCGTCGTCTTCGACGGGGTGGGCGACGGCTTCGCCGACGCCTTCGCCGACGGCGAGGCACTCTTCCCGGCAGCGCCCGTACCCGCACCCTTGCTCGCGCTCGCCGTGGGGGAGGAGGACCGGTCGGACGGTGTCGCCGAGGCGCCGCCCTGCGTCGTCAGCTCAGGAGCCTGCTGGGACTGGGGCTGTGAGTGCGACCGGGTCTCGCCCGAGCCCGCGCTGCCGACGGTGTACGTGTCCCCACCCGGCAGCAGACCCGAGGCGACGGCGACCGCGCCCACCGCCACGGCGGCGGAGGCGCCGAGCAGCCCGGTGCGCACGGGCGCGCCCCGCTTCTTGGGGCGGGCACCCCTGTGCCGGCGGTCCCCGTCCGCCGCGTAGCCTTCTGCGGCGGGCGCGGCGCCGGAGCGACGATGGCGTCCCATCTGCTCTGCCTTCCTGACGACCTGTGCTGTGCTCTTTGCTGATCTTTGCTTCTGTGGAGCCTGTCGAAGGGGACTCGCCCATGTGGGTGAGTCTCATTCGGTCGGGACTGTACGCCATGACGCGCGGGGGCGGTGCCCTTCCGCGGTGATCGGCCCGTTAGCGTGCAGCCATGAACGAAGACGTACGGCTCACCGCCTGGGTGCGCGGCCGAGTACAGGGAGTGGGCTTCCGCTGGTTCACCAGGGCAAACGCGCTGGAGATCGGCGGCCTGGTCGGATTCGCGCTCAATCTCGACGACGGACGGGTGCAGGTCGTCGCCGAAGGGCCGAGTGAGAATTGCCACCGTCTGCTCGACTGGCTCCGCTCCGACGACACACCCGGGCGCGTCGACGGAGTCACTGAGATCTGGGACACCCCGCGCGGCGGCTACGACGGCTTCGCGATCCGCTGACGATCGTTTTCGCCCACTCCGCCCGGTGGTCCGCCCGACCGCCGGGCGGACGTTCGAGCAACATCCCTTGACGGGGAAATGACCAGGTGGTTGCCGAGAAGGGCTTGCCTTGTCCGGCCGCACGAGGAAGGATGATCTCCACAGCCCCAGAGGCACCGATGTCGCGAGGCCCGCCGCATGTTCTGCGGCCGTGGCCCCCCGGTCGCCCCTTGATGCGGGGCGTGATCGTGTTGACCGTCAAACTTTTTGGTGAGACTCTGGAAGCCCCGCGCACCTTAGCTGTTTGGCAGTGAGAACCGGCACGACAAGAAGTACTGCCGAGCACCGCGGGTGCGAATCCCTCACGACCCACACCGCATCGGTCGGTCACTCATTGTGGAGGACCATCCATCATGGCAAAGGCGCTTCTCGGTTACGTCGGCGGCTCCGACCCGCGACTCCTCGCCGAGATGCGACGGCTTCAGCAGCGCGTCCAGGACCTCGAGTCCGAGCTTGTACGGATTCAGTCCGAGAACGACGCGCTCAACGCTGCCGCCGCACAGCACGGAGAGTCGCTGCTCGACCGCATGGACCTCGACGTACCCCAGGCGGAGCCTGCGCTCACCTGATGTCCCAGCCCGCAGGGGCCAGGTGAGAAACACTCTCGCTGGCACAGCCAGATATGCAAGGGACGCTTCGGCGTCCCTTCTTTCTTGCGTCCCCCATGTCCCACCCCTTGTCTTGAGTGAGGGTGTGCCCTGCACCTTCAGGGGCGAAACGCACGCGCCCGGGTAGAGTCCGGGGGCGTGCATCTCAAGGCCCTGACACTCCGCGGTTTCAAGTCGTTCGCCTCCGCCACCACGCTGCGGTTCGAACCCGGAATCACCTGTGTCGTGGGCCCCAACGGATCCGGCAAGTCCAACGTCGTGGACGCGCTGTCCTGGGTCATGGGAGAGCAGGGCGCCAAGTCGCTGCGCGGCGGCAAGATGGAGGACGTCATCTTCGCCGGAACGACCGGGCGGCCGCCGCTCGGCCGCGCCGAGGTCTCGCTGACCATCGACAACTCCGACGGCGCGCTGCCCATCGACTACGCCGAGGTCACCCTCACCCGGATCATGTTCCGGGGCGGCAGCAGCGAGTACCAGATCAACGGCGACACCTGCCGGCTCCTCGACATCCAGGACCTGCTCTCCGACTCCGGCATCGGGCGCGAGATGCACGTGATCGTCGGCCAGGGACAGCTCGACTCCGTCCTGCACGCCGACCCGATGGGGCGTCGCGCCTTCATCGAGGAGGCGGCCGGCGTCCTCAAGCACCGCAAGCGCAAGGAGAAGGCGCTGCGGAAGCTGGACGCGATGCAGGCCAACCTCGCGCGCGTGCAGGACCTCACCGACGAACTGCGGCGCCAGCTCAAGCCCCTCGGCCGGCAGGCGGCTGTCGCCCGCCGCGCCGCGGTCATCCAGGCCGACCTGCGCGACGCGCGGCTGCGGCTGCTCTCCGACGATCTCGTACGGCTCCAGGAGGCGCTGAAGGCCGAGGTCGCCGACGAGGCCGCGCTCAAGGAACGCAAGGAGAGCGCCGAGGCCGAGCTGCGGGCCGCGCTCGCCAAGGAGGCGGACCTGGAGGACGAGGTGCGGCGGCTCGCCCCGCGCCTTCAGCGGGCCCAGCAGACCTGGTACGAACTCTCCCAGCTCGCCGAGCGGGTGCGCGGCACGGTCTCGCTCGCCGACGCGCGCGTGAAGAGCGCCACCGCCCAGCCGCCGGAGGAGCGTCGCGGACGCGATCCGGAGGACATGGAGCGCGAGGCGGCCCGTATCCGCGAGCAGGAGGCCGAACTGGAGGCCGCGCTGGAGGCGGCCGAGCGGGCTCTCGAGGACACCGTCGCGCACCGCGCCGAGCTGGAACGCGAGCTGGCGGTGGAGGAGCGACGGCTCAAGGACGTGGCCCGGGCCATCGCCGACCGGCGCGAGGGGCTCGCCCGGCTGCACGGCCAGGTCAACGCGGCCCGCTCGCGTGCCGCGTCCGCCCAGGCCGAGATCGACCGGCTCGCGGCCGCGCGCGACGAGGCGCGGGAGCGGGCGACCCAGGCTCAGGAGGAGTACGAGCAGCTCAAGGCCGAGGTCGACGGGCTCGACGCGGACGACACCGAGCTGGGAGAGCGGTACGAGGCCGCCCGCCGGGACCTCGCCGAGGCGGAGGCCACCCTGACGGCCGCCCGGGAGGCCGCCACCGCCGCCGACCGCAGCCGCGCGGCGACCCGCGCCCGGCACGAGGCCCTGGCCCTGGGCCTTCGCCGCAAGGACGGGACCGGTGCGCTGCTCGCCGCCCAGGACATCGTCGAGGGCCTCCTCGGCCCCGCGGCGGAACTCCTCACGGTCACACCCGGGTACGAGATTCCCGTCGCCGCCGCCCTCGGCGCCGCGGCCGACGCGATCGCCGTCTCGGGCCCCGCCTCGGCGGCCCAAGCGCTGCGCCTGCTACGCAAGCAGGACGCCGGCCGCGCGTCCCTGCTGCTCACGGGCGCGGAGGCCCACGAGGCCGTCGACTCCGACATCGGCCAGGGCGCGCACGGCGGCTTTCCGTCACCACGCACGGCCATGGCCCCCGAGGACCGGCCGGACGCCGCAGCCGGCGCTGGCCTCGCGGCGTCGGAGACGTACGACCCCGCCGGCGGACGGGAGGCCGGCGCGCAGGGCCCCGTCGCGGCGGAGCCGGGCGACGGCCTCGCCTCCCGGGACGCATTCGGCGGCTTCGCATCGCCGGAGGCGCATCGCCCCGTCGCGGCGGAGCCGGGCGACGGCCTCGCCCCGCGGGACGCGCACGACGGCCTCGCGGCGCGCGAGGCGGACGGCGTCGTCGCCGGACGGGAGCCCCGCGCCCACGGCGCCGCCACGCAGGATGCGCACCCGGGCCCCGCGCTGCGTCGCACGCCCGCCGTCTCCTTCGTGCGCGGGCCCGAGGAGATCATGGGTGCCGTGCGGCGCCTGCTCGACGGGATCGTGGTGGTCGGGAGCCTGGAGGAGGCCGAGGAGCTCGTTCGTGTCCGGCCGCGGCTGACCGCTGTCACCGCCGAAGGGGACCTGCTCGGGGCGCACTTCGCGCAGGGCGGCTCCGCCGGGGCGCCGAGTCTGCTCGAAGTGCAGGCGTCCGTCGACGAGGCCGCCGCCGAGCTGGCGGAGCTCGACGTGCGCTGCGAAGCGCTGGCGCTGGCCCAGCAGGAGGCCGCCGAACGCCGCCGCGCCGCCGCCGCGCTCGTCGAGGAGCTGGCCGAACGCCGCCGCGCCGCCGACCGCGAGAAGTCCGCCGTGGCGCAGCGGCTCGGCCGCCTCGCGGGCCAGGCCCGCGGCGCCGCCGGCGAGGCCGAGCGGACCGCCGCGGCCGCCGCCCGCGCGCAGGAGGCCCTGGAGAAGGCGCTGTACGAGGCGGAAGAGCTCGCCGAGCGGCTCCTCGTCGCCGAGGAGGCCCCGGCCGACGAGGAGCCCGACACCTCCGTGCGCGACCGGCTCGCCGCCGACGGCGCCAACGCCCGCCAGACGGAGATGGAGGCCCGGCTTCAGCTCCGTACCCACGAGGAGCGGGTCAAGGGTCTCGCCGGCCGCGCCGACTCGCTCGACCGGGGAGCACGCGCCGAACGCGAGGCACGCGCGCGTGCGGAGCAGCGCCGCGCCCGGCTGCGCCACGAGGCCGAGGTCGCCGCCGCCGTCGCCGCCGGAGCCCGGCAGCTGCTGGCCCACATCGAGGTCTCCCTGGTCCGCGCCGAGCAGGAGCGTGCCCTGGCCGAGGCCGCCAAGGGCGCCCGAGAGCAGGGCCTGGCGGCCGCCCGTGCCCGGGGCCGCGACCTGAAGGCCGAGCTCGACAAGCTCACCGACTCCGTCCACCGGGGCGAGGTCCTCGGTGCGGAGAAGCGGCTGCGGATCGAGCAGCTGGAGACCAAGGCCCTGGAGGAGCTCGGCGTCGAGCCGGCCGGCCTGGTCTCCGAGTACGGCCCCCACCAGCTCGTACCGCCGTCGCCGCCCGCCGAGGGCGAGGAGCTTCCCGAGGACCCGGAGCACCCGCGCAATCAGCCGCGCCCCTTCGTCCGTTCGGAGCAGGAGAAGCGGCTCAAGGCCGCCGAGCGGGCGTACCAGCAGCTCGGAAAGGTGAACCCGCTGGCTCTGGAGGAGTTCGCGGCGCTGGAGGAACGCCACCAGTTCCTCTCCGAGCAGCTGGAGGACCTGAAGAAGACGCGAGCCGACCTCCTTCAGGTCGTGAAGGAGGTCGACGTCCGCGTCGAGCAGGTCTTCACCGAGGCGTTCCGGGACACCGCCCGGGAGTTCGAGGGCGTCTTCTCACGTCTCTTCCCGGGCGGCGAGGGGCGGCTGGTCCTGACCGACCCCGACAACATGCTCACCACCGGCGTCGACGTGGAGGCCCGCCCGCCGGGCAAGAAGGTCAAGCGGCTCTCGCTGCTCTCCGGCGGCGAGCGCTCGCTGACCGCCGTGGCGATGCTGGTCTCGATCTTCAAGGCCCGCCCCAGCCCGTTCTACGTGATGGACGAGGTGGAGGCGGCGCTGGACGACACCAATCTCCAGCGGCTGATCCGGATCATGCGGGAGCTCCAGGAGTCCTCGCAGCTGATCGTGATCACCCACCAGAAGCGGACCATGGAGGTCGCGGACGCCCTCTACGGCGTTTCCATGCAGGGCGACGGGGTATCGAAGGTCATCAGCCAGCGGCTGCGCTGACCCTAGTCATTCAAGACTTGAACGCAAGATGACGCGCCGTTGTCTCAAATTCACAAGAGAACAAGTCTTGACTTCGAAACTTGAAGGAATAGTCTCTGCAACGTTGCTTTTACCTTCAAGTGGTGGGCGGCGGGAAGTTGTGCGCCACTTGAAGGGCTCGCCCCCCATGCCCCGGCGACGCTGCCGGAGCCTCCAGGAGTCCATGTGACCAGCACCGCGCAGGCGCCCACGCCGCCGCCTTCCGAAGGCCGAGCCGCCCACCCGGACCACCTCGGCCACGTCATCTTCATCACGGCGTCCGCCGCGATGGGCGGTTTCCTCTTCGGGTACGACAGCTCCGTCATCAACGGCGCCGTCGAAGCCATCCGGGACCGGTACGACATCGGCTCCGGGACGCTCGCCCAGGTCATCGCGATCGCCCTGATCGGCTGTGCCATCGGCGCCGCGACCGCCGGCCGGATGGCCGACAAGATCGGCCGCATCCGCTGCATGCAGATCGCCGCCGTGCTGTTCTCCATCAGCGCCGTCGGCTCGGCCCTGCCCTTCGCCCTCTGGGACCTCGCCTTCTGGCGGATCGTCGGCGGCTTCGCCATCGGCATGGCCTCGGTGATCGGCCCCGCGTACATCGCCGAAGTCGCCCCCGCCGCCTACCGCGGCCGCCTCGGCTCCTTCCAGCAGGCCGCCATCGTCATCGGCATCGCCATCTCCCAGCTGGTCAACTACGGCATCCTGCAGCTGGCCGACGGCGACCAGCGCGGTGAGATCGGCGGCCTCGAAGCCTGGCAGTGGATGCTCGGCGTGATGGTGGTCCCCGCCGTCCTCTACGGGCTGCTCTCCTTCGCCATCCCCGAGTCCCCGCGCTTCCTGATCTCCGTGGGCAAGGTCGACCGGGCCAAGGAGGTCCTGGCCGAGGTCGAGGGCCACAGCGTCAACCTCGACCACCGCGTCGCCGAGATCGAGCTGGCCATGCGCCGGGAGCACAAGTCCACCTTCAGGGACCTGCTCGCCACCGGCCGCCGCTTCAAGCTGCTGCCCATCGTCTGGGTCGGCATCGGACTCTCGGTCTTCCAGCAGCTCGTCGGCATCAACGTCGCCTTCTACTACTCCGCGACGCTCTGGCAGTCGGTCGGCATCGACCCGTCCAGCTCGTTCTTCTACTCGTTCACCACGTCGATCATCAACATCGTCGGCACGGTGATCGCGATGGTCCTGGTCGACCGTGTGGGTCGCAAGCCGCTCGCGCTGGTCGGCTCCATCGGCATGGCCATCGCCCTCGCCTTCGAGGCGTGGGCCTTCTCCGCCGACCTCGTCGACGGCAAGCTCCCCGGCACCGAGGGCGTCGTGGCGCTCGTCGCCGCCCACGTCTTCGTGCTCTTCTTCGCCCTCTCGTGGGGCGTGGTGGTCTGGGTCTTCCTGGGCGAGATGTTCCCCAACCGGATCCGCGCCGCCGCCCTGGGCGTCGCCGCCTCCGCGCAGTGGATCGCCAACTGGGCCATCACCGCGAGCTTCCCGTCCCTCGCGGACTGGAACCTCTCCGGCACCTACATCATCTACACGGTCTTCGCCGTGCTCTCCATCCCCTTCGTGCTGCGGTACGTGAAGGAGACCAAGGGCAAGGCGTTGGAGGAGATGGGCTAATCCCCGCTGCCCCTCTCCTCGATCACGAGAACTGCCCCGGCTCAGGGCCCTATGCCCCGAGCCGGGGCAGTACGTCTTCCCCGAACAGCCGCAGACTCCGCCAGCCCTCGTCGACCGGCATCCCGCCGCACAGCGGATGCAGCACCAGACTGTCCAGCCCGAGAGCCAGACACTCCTCCGGCGTGACGATCCGGTAGACCCCCTCCGCGCGCAGCCCCGCCACCGTCGTCGCCGTCGACCGCACGGCCGAGCGGATGTCCTTCGACTGCCAGGAGGCGTACGTCCGCGCCTCGTGCAGGAAATGCTCCCCGTACAGCTCCCAGGACCGGTCCGGGTCCGCCGAGAGATGCAGCAGCGGCGTCTGGTGCGCCGGCATCATCGTCCAGCCCTCCGTGCCGTACTCCGCGCACAGCCGCTGGTAGTACGCCTCGAGCTCGGGCAGATGGGCGCTCGGGAAGAACGGCAGGCCCAGCCGGGCCGCCCGCCGCGCCGCCGCCTTAGAGGAGCCGCCCACCAGCAGCAGCGGATGCGGCTGGGTGAAGGGCCGCGGAGTGATCCGTACCGTACGGCCCTGATACGTGAAGGGCTCACCGGACCACGCCCGCAGCAGGGTCTCCAGGAGCAGGTCCTGCAGCTTGCCGCGCCGGCCCCAGTCGACCCCGCGCTCCTCGTACTCCTCGGGCCGGTAGCCGATGCCCGCCACCGTCACCAGCCGGCCCCCGCTCAGCAGGTCGAGGACCGCGATCTCCTCGGCCAGCCGCAGCGGGTCGTGCAGCGGACCGATGGCGGCGGACACGGTGACCGCGATCCTCCTCGTCGCCCCGAACACGGCGCCGGCGAAGGCGAAGGGGGAGGGGATCCAGTTGTTCGCGGCCCCGTGGTGCTCCTCGGTCTGGACCGTGTCGATCCCGTGCCCGTCGGCGTAGGCGGCCATGGCGAGAGCGGCGCGGTAGCGCTCCGAGAGGGACTCGGGGGTCGCGCGGGGATCGACGAGGTTGAACCGTACGACTGTGAAGGGCATGGGAAGTCCCCCTCCGCGGGCGGGCAAGCGTGGAAGCCGGCGAAGGGGGACGTTATCTGACGCAGCGTCAGATGGAAACAGTCTCGCGGACCTCGACGGGCTCCGCCGGCACCCCGGCGGACGTCCGCGGCAGCACGGCGTACAGCGCACCCGCGACCACGATCGTCGCCGCCCAGCCGAGCCCGTTCTCACCGATCCACGAGGACGCCAGCGGGCCGGAGAACCAGTCGACCTTGGTGAACAGCAGACCCGCCACCAGCGCCACGGCCCAGGCCGTCATCGCCTGCCAGGCGAAACCGCCCCGGTACCAGTAGGCACTCGTCCTCGTGGTGTCCATCAGAGCCGCCCCGTCGTACGACCGACGGCGCAGCATGTCGACGCCGAAGACGCCGATCCACGCGGAGAACGCCACCGCGAGCAGCGTCAGGAACGAGATGAACGAACCGATGAAGCTCGTCGCCACCACCATCAGCAGGAAGCCGAAGACCAGGCTGATCACGGCGTTCACACTGACCGCCGCGGCGCGCGACACCTTGATCCCCAGCGTCTGAGCGGTGAACCCGGCCGAGTACATCGACATCGAGTTGATCAGCAGCATCCCGATCAGCGCGATGAGCAGGTACGGGACGGAGATCCAGGCCGGCAGCAGCTCGCCGATGAACGACACCGGGTCCTGCGCCGAGGCGAGACCGGGCGTCGCCACCGCCATCACCGCGCCCATCAGCACCATCGGCAGGACGACGATCCCGGCGCCGCCGATCGTGGAACCGACCATCGCCCTGGCGGAGGCGGTACGCGGGAGGTAGCGGGTGAAGTCCGGCCCCGAGGGGACCCAGCTGATGCCACCCGCCGCGATGGTGCCGATGCCCGCGATCATCATCGCCGTCGAACCGGCCGGCTTGTCGAAGACCGCCGACCAGTCGGTGTCGGCGATCAGATAGACCAGCACGAGCACCGAGAACGCGCCGAACAGATACGTCGACCACTTGCTGCACACCCGCAGCGCGTTGATGCCGAGCCCGGAGACCAGGAACGTACAGGCGACGAAGAGCAGCAGCGTGACGACGATCAGCAGCGTGTTCGACTCGATCCCGAAGAGCAGGTCGAGCACGGTCAGCACGGCATAGGCGCCGGTGACCGCGTTGATGGTCTCCCAGCCCCAACGGGCCACCCAGATCAACGAGCCGGGGAAGAGGTTCCCCCGCTGTCCGAAGACGGCCCGCGACAGCGCCATGCCCGGCGAGCCGCCGCGCTTCCCCGCGATCGAGATCAGCCCGACGATCCCGTACGACAGGACCGGCGCCGCGATCGCGACGACCAGCACCTGCCAGAAGTTCAGACCGTTGAAGACGATCAGGCCGGCGCCCATCGTGAGAAGAAGCACACTGATGTTGGCGGCGACCCAGGTCGGGAAAAGCTCGCGCACACGGCCCGTGCGCTCGGCGTCGGGGACGGGTTCGAGACCTCGGGTCTCCATCGCGCCGTCGTTCGTCGCGCCTTCGGCTTCGGAGGCGTGGGGCATGGGGGTACTCCGTACAGATGTGGGGGACCCACCCAGCGTACGTGCTCCTCCTTCGGTCCGGTCGTGGCCGATACTGGACGGGTTATGGAACTCATCCTTGCTGTAGTCATCGCTCTCGTCGTCGCGGTCGCCGTGACCAGCGGGCTCGTGATCAGCGGCCGCAAGAAGAAGCAGCTGCCGCCGGCCGAGGCGCCGTCCACCACGCCGACCATCACCGCTCCGCCCGCCGAACCGCATGTCGGCGACGAGGCGGAGACACCGCGGGAAGAACCACGCCGCACGATCGAGGAGGTCGACCTCCCGACCGCCGAGGAGGCCGTCGAGACCCCGGCCGCCCTCGAGGACCCCGTCGTCGCGGAGGCGCCCCCCGCCCCGGAGATCGAGGTGCCCGAGCCGACCGCGGGCCGTCTCGTACGGCTCCGGGCCAAGCTCGCCCGCTCGCAGAACTCGCTCGGCAAGGGGCTGCTCACGCTGCTGTCCCGCGAGCACCTCGACGAGGAGACCTGGGAGGAGATCGAGGAGACCCTCCTCACCGCCGACGTCGGAGTCGCCCCCACCCAGGAGCTCGTCGAGCGGCTGCGCGAGCGCGTCAAGGTGCTCGGCACCCGCACCCCCGACGAGCTGCGCGCGCTGCTCCGCGAAGAGCTCGTCGCGCTGCTCGGCGACTTCGACCGCTCGGTGAAGACCGAGAGCGCCCCGGGCACCCCCGGCGTCGTCATGGTCGTCGGCGTCAACGGCACCGGCAAGACCACCACCACCGGCAAGCTCGCCCGGGTGCTCGTCGCCGACGGCCGCACGGTCGTCCTCGGCGCCGCGGACACCTTCCGCGCCGCCGCCGCCGACCAGCTCCAGACCTGGGGCGAGCGCGTCGGCGCCCGCACCGTGCGCGGCCCCGAGGGCGGCGACCCGGCGTCGATCGCCTTCGACGCGGTCAAGGAGGGCATCGCGGAGGGCGCCGACGTCGTCCTCATCGACACCGCGGGCCGGCTGCACACCAAGACGGGTCTGATGGACGAGCTCGGCAAGGTCAAGCGCGTCGTCGAGAAGCACGGCCCGCTCGACGAGGTCCTGCTCGTCCTCGACGCCACCACCGGCCAGAACGGCCTCGTCCAGGCGCGCGTCTTCGCCGAGGTCGTCGACATCACGGGCATCGTGCTCACCAAGCTCGACGGCACGGCCAAGGGCGGCATCGTCGTCGCGGTCCAGCGCGAGCTGGGCGTCCCGGTCAAGCTGGTCGGCCTGGGCGAGGGCCCGGACGACCTGGCTCCCTTCGAGCCCGGCGCGTTCGTCGACGCCCTGATCGGCGACCAGGCCTAGGCGGCCGGCTACCTGGGCCATGCGAGGGCCTGGGCCTCGGGGCCCGGGCCCTCGCAGGGGTGGTCCGGGTGCCGGGCCTCCGGTGGGGGGCGTCCGGACTGCGTCTCACCGGGCCCACCCGTGGGTGGGCCCGGGGCAGGGGCCCCGCGAGCGCCGCTAGAAGTGCGTGCGGTGGCAGATGTACGCCAGGGTCCCCAGGAGCAGCCGCGCCTGCGGCGGCGCTCCCGCCGTGTCCAGGGTCGGGGGGCGCAGCCAGCGGACCGGGCCCAGGCCGCCGAGGTCCGAGGGCGGCGCGGTGATGTGCGCACCGGGGGCCGGGCAGCGCAGGTCCAGATCGGCGTCGTCCCAGCCCATCCGGTACAGCAGCCCCGGCAGCTCCGCCGCCGCGCCCGGCGCCACGAAGAACTGCGCCCGCCCGGTCGGCGTCACGCACACCGGGCCCAGCGGCAGCCCCATGCGCTCCAGCCGGACCAGCGCCCGCCGGCCCGCCGTCTCGGCCACCTCGATCACGTCGAAGGACCGGCCCACCGGCAGCAGCAGCGCCGCGCCCGGGTACCGCGACCACGTCCGGGTCGCGTCGTCGAGACCCGCTCCCGCCGGGACCTCCTCGGCGAACGGGAGCGGATGCGCCCCCGGGGCCGGACACGACGCGTCCCCGCAGGAGCACCGGCCGGAGACCGCCCGTACTCCCGGGACGACGTCCCAGCCCCACAGTCCGGTGTACTCGGCCACCGCTGTGCACTCCGTGCCGCGGACGCGGCGGCGTGCGCCGGACCGCATCTCACGCATGCCGCCGATCGTGAAGCCCATGCCCCCTCCAACGGGTCGGACGCGCGGGTGGTTACGACCCGGAGTACCGTCGTCACGCTCCGTCGCACTCACTGGGTGTGCGGTCGCGAGTGAGGTGGTGCGGACCGCCGCGCGCGCCTCCTCGCGCTTCGCTCCGCCGACCCGGGTTCGTCGCATGTCAAGTGAATCGTGTTCGGCGGCGGGCGAGTTCATTCGAAGGGGTGGCGAATGGTGGCGTTTCTTGAATCGCTCCCCCGGACGGGTGATCGTAGGGTTACTTTCGGTGCACGAGCCCAAGTATTCGTTGCGTGTGGGTATGCCGGAGGCAACTCGGTTCCCTGTTCGAAGCGGTGCAAGCCCCGGACGGGAGCCGCGACGCACGGCATTCTGATAGTGCTTCGCGCGACAGGACATCAATGTGGATGGGGGCGTTCCAGTGGGCGGCAACGGCGCAGACGGTACGACTGCCGGCAAGCGCCCCAACGAGCAGCTGAGTTCGTGGTTCGTGCGCAGCGGCTGGTCGAAGGGCGAACTCGCGCGCCAGGTGAACCGCAGAGCCCGGCAGATGGGCGCGCACCACATCAGCACCGACACCTCACGGGTACGGCGCTGGCTCGACGGCGAGCAGCCCCGCGAGCCCATCCCGCGGATCCTCTCCGAACTGTTCTCCGAGCGGTTCGGCTCCGTCGTCGCCGTCGAGGACCTCGGACTGCGCACCGCCCACCAGTCGCCCTCCGTCTCCGGCGTCGACCTGCCCTGGGCCGGGCCCCAGACCGTCGCCCTCCTGAGCGAGTTCTCCCGCAGCGACCTGATGCTCGCCCGCCGCGGCTTCCTCGGCACCTCGCTGGCCCTCGCCGCCGGACCCGCCCTCATCGAGCCCATGCAGCGCTGGCTCGTACCAACCCCCGTCGGCGAACCCGAGCCCGTCGAACCGGCCTTCGACACCCGCCGCCCCCACCGGCTCTCCACCGGCGAACTCGACCTCCTCGAATCCACCACGGCCATGTTCCGCCAGTGGGACGCCCAGTGCGGCGGCGGCCTGCGCCGCAAGGCGGTCGTCGGCCAGCTCCACGAGGTCACCGACCTGCTCCAGGAGCCGCAGCCCGCCGCCACCGCCCGACGCCTCTTCAAGTGCGCCGCCGAACTCGCCGAACTCGCCGGCTGGATGAGCTACGACGTGGGCCTGCAGCCCACCGCCCAGAAGTACTTCGTCCTCGCCCTGCACGCCGCCAAGGAGGCCGGGGACAAGCCCCTCGGGTCGTACATCCTCTCCTCGATGAGCCGTCAGATGATCCACCTCGGCAGGCCCGACGACGCCCTCGAACTCATCCATCTCGCCCAGTACGGCAGCCGCGACTGCGCCACCGCCCGCACCCAGTCCATGCTGTATGCGATGGAGGCCCGCGCCTACGCCAACATGGGCCAGCCCAGCAAGTGCAAGCGGGCCGTGCGCATGGCCGAGGACACCTTCGCCGACGTCGGCCTGGACGGCGAGCCCGAGCCCGACTGGATCCGCTTCTTCTCCGAGGCCGAGCTCAACGGCGAGAACTCCCACTCCTACCGCGACCTCGCCTATGTCGCCGGCCGCTCCCCGACGTACGCCTCCCTCGCCGAACCCGTCATGGAGCGGGCCGTCCAGCTCTTCGAGAAGGACCCCGAGCACCAGCGTTCGTACGCACTCAACCTCATCGGCATGGCCACCGTGCACCTCCTCAAGCGGGAGCCGGAACAGTCCGCCCGCCTCGCGGAGAAGGCGCTCGTCGTCGCCAAGAAGGTCCGCTCCGAGCGGGTCAACAACCGGCTCCGCAAGACCGTCGACACGGCCGCCCGCGACTTCGGCGACGTCGCGGAGGTCGTCCGGCTCACCGACCGGCTCACCGCCCTGCTGCCCGAGACCGCCGAGGCGGTCTGACCCCCCGCCGCCCTCGCACGGCCCTTCGAACCCCGGCCGCGACAGACATCCCGTACCGCCCGACTCGGCTCCCCCGCCGCAAGGTCACTGGGACGACTGCCGCGGCCGGTCCACGTCCGCGGACGGGCGCGGGACAGCCGCGGGCAGGGTACGCGCGTTACCTTCCCGTGACACAGCCGTTCACCGTCGCGTAACACGCCCCCTCCCTTCGTCACTGCGTCGAAACATCGTGCGGCATCGACGGAAACCGCGCTGCGCCAACCTCTGGCGCATAACCGGCCAACCTCACGGCCGAAGCCGCTCTCCGGCCCCGCCCCCGCACAGGCCGTACCGACGACGAGGAGACGCCGATGGCACCAGCCATCACGACCCTGGCAGCAGACGCCCCCGAGCTGTCCGCCGCCAACACCGGGTTCATGCTCATCTGCTCCGCCCTGGTCATGCTGATGACCCCGGCCCTCGCCTTCTTCTACGGAGGCATGGTCCGCGTCAAGTCCACCCTCAACATGCTGATGATGAGCTTCATCAGCCTCGGGATCGTCACGATCCTGTGGGTGCTCTACGGCTTCAGCATCGCCTTCGGCACCGACTCCGGATCGGTCATCGGCTGGTCCTCCGAGTACGTCGGCCTCAGCGGCATCGGCGTCACCGAACTGTGGGACGGCTACACCATCCCGGTGTACGTCTTCGCCGTCTTCCAGCTGATGTTCGCCATCCTCACGCCGGCCCTGATCAGCGGCGCCCTCGCCGACCGGGTGAAGTTCACCGCCTGGGCCCTGTTCATCGCCCTGTGGGTCACCGTCGTCTACTTCCCCGTCGCCCACTGGGTGTGGGGCTCCGGCGGCTGGCTCTTCGAGATGGGCGTCATCGACTTCGCCGGCGGTACGGCCGTCCACATCAACGCCGGTGCCGCCGCCCTCGGCGTGATCCTCGTCATCGGCAAGCGCGTCGGCTTCAAGAAGGACCCGATGCGCCCGCACAGCCTCCCGCTGGTCATGCTCGGCGCCGGGCTGCTCTGGTTCGGCTGGTTCGGCTTCAACGCCGGCTCCTGGCTCGGCAACGACGACGGCGTCGGCGCCGTGATGTTCGTCAACACCCAGGTCGCCACCGCCGCCGCCATGCTCGCCTGGCTGGCCTACGAGAAGATCCGCCACGGCTCCTTCACCACCCTCGGAGCCGCCTCCGGCGCGGTCGCCGGTCTGGTCGCGATCACCCCCGCCGGCGGCTCCGTGAGCCCGCTCGGCGCGATCGCCGTCGGCGTCATCGCCGGCCTCGTCTGCGCCATGGCCGTCGGCCTGAAGTACAAGTTCGGCTACGACGACTCCCTCGACGTCATCGGCGTCCACCTCGTCGGCGGTGTCATCGGCTCCCTGCTCGTCGGCTTCTTCGCCACCGGCGGTGTCCAGTCCGACGCCAAGGGCCTCTTCTACGGCGGCGGTCTCGACCAGCTCGGCAAGCAGGCCATCGGCGTCTTCGCCGTCCTCGCCTACTCTCTGATCGCCTCCGCGATCCTCGCGCTGATCATCGACAAGACGATGGGCATGCGGGTCAGCGAGGACGACGAGGTCTCCGGCATCGACCAGGTCGAGCACGCCGAGACCGCGTACGACTTCAGCGGAGCCGGCGGCGGCGCCTCCTCGCGCTCCACCGCCGCCCCCGCCCCCGCCGTCACGCAGACCAAGAAGGTGGACGCATGAAGCTCATCACCGCAGTCGTCAAGCCGCACCGGCTCGACGAGATCAAGGAAGCCCTCCAGGCCTTCGGAGTCCAGGGCCTGACGGTCACCGAGGCCAGCGGCTACGGCCGCCAGCGCGGCCACACCGAGGTCTACCGCGGCGCCGAGTACACCGTCGACCTCGTCCCCAAGATCCGTATCGAGGTCCTGGTCGAGGACGACGACGCCGAACAGCTCATCGACGTCGTGGTCAAGGCCGCCCGCACCGGCAAGATCGGTGACGGAAAGGTGTGGAGCGTGCCCGTCGAGACGGCCGTACGCGTCCGCACCGGCGAGCGCGGGCCGGACGCACTGTAAGCACACGGATAGGAGCCGCTGGGTGACGAGCCTCGATGTGAGTACGCAAGCGGAAGACTCGGGACCCAGCGGTTACGCGGCGGCCCGGCTGCGCCTTCTCGGTGAGAAGGCGCAGTCAGGGCCGCCGCGCCGTTCCGCCCTGTCCCGGCTCACCGACGACTGGCTGACCGGACTGTTCACCGCCGCCAGGCCACCACGGGGGGTGGCTCTCGTCGCCGTCGGCGGCTACGGACGCGGCGAGCTCTCCCCACGCAGCGACCTCGACCTGCTGCTCCTGCACGACGGCACCGCCGACGCGCGTCAGATCGCCGCCCTCGCCGACCGCATCTGGTACCCGGTCTGGGACCTGGGCCTCGCCCTCGACCACTCCGTCCGCACCCCCGCCGAGGCCCGCAAGACCGCCGGGGACGACCTCAAGGTCCAGCTCGGGCTGCTCGACGCCCGGCCCGTCGCCGGCGACCACGGCCTCGTCGCCGGACTGCGCACCGCCGTCCTCGCCGACTGGCGCAACCAGGCGCCCCAACGGCTTCCCGAGCTCGACGCGCTGTGCCGGGAGCGGGCCGAACGGATGGGAGAGCTGCAGTTCCTCCTGGAACCCGATCTGAAGGAGGCCAGAGGCGGCCTCCGCGACGCCCAGGTCCTGCGCGCCGTCGCCGCCTCCTGGCTCGCCGACGCTCCCCGCGACGGCCTGGACGCGGCCCGGCGCCGGCTCCTCGACGCCCGCGACGCCCTCCACCTGGCGACCGGCCGGGCCACCGACCGGCTCGCCCTCCAGGAACAGGACGCGGTCGCCGACGAACTCGGCCTCCTGGACGCCGACACCCTGCTGCGCGAGGTCTACGAGGCCGCGCGGATCATCTCGTACGCCACCGACGTCACCTGGCGCGAGGTCAACCGGGTACTGAAGGCACGCTCCACCCGGCCCCGGCTGCGCACCCTCCTCGGCGGACGGTCGGGCGGCGGAAAACCGCCGGTCGAACGCACCCCACTGGCCGAGGGCGTCGTCGAGATGGACGGCGAGGTCGTCCTCGCCCGCGGCGCCAGGCCCGAACGCGACCCCGTCCTGCCCCTGCGGGCCGCCGCGGCCGCCGCCCAGTCCGGGCTCCCGATCTCCCTGCACGCCGTACGCCGCCTCGCGGCCGCCGCCAAGCCGCTGCCCGTGCCGTGGCCGGCCGAGGCACGCGAGGAGCTGGTCACCCTGCTCGGCGCGGGCGAGGCGACCGTCCCCGTATGGGAGGCGCTGGAGGCCGAAGGACTCATCACCCGGCTCCTGCCCGACTGGGAACGCGTCCGCTGCCGCCCCCAGCGCAACCCCGTCCACACCTGGACCGTCGACCGGCACCTCGTCGAGACGGCCGTACGGGCGTCCTCGCTGACCCGCCGCGTCGGCCGGCCCGACCTGCTCCTCGTCGCCGCGCTGCTCCACGACATCGGCAAGGGCTGGCCCGGCGACCACTCGGTGGCCGGCGAGACCATCGCCCGCGACCTCGCCACCCGCATCGGCTTCGACCGCGCCGACGTGGGCGTCATCGCCACCGTCGTACGCCACCACCTGCTGCTCATCGAGACCGCGACCCGGCGCGACCTGGACGATCCCGCGACCGTCCGGTCGGTCGCCGCCGCCGTCGGCACGCTCGGCACCCTGGAGCTGCTGCACGCCCTCACCGAGGCCGACGCCCTGGCCACCGGCCCGGCGGCCTGGTCCTCCTGGCGCGGCTCGCTCGTCACCGACCTGGTGAAACGGGCCGCGGCCGTCCTGGCGGGGGAACCGGTCGCCGACCCCGAAGCGGCCGAGCCCAGCGCGGAACAGGAACGGCTCGCCGTCGAGGCGCTGCGGACGGGGGAGCCGGTGCTCGCCCTGCACGCCCAGCCGGAGGAGCCCGTGGACCCGGACACCCCCGAGCCCGTGGGCGTCGAACTCCTCATCGCCCTGCCGGAGCGGACCGGGGTCCTGCCCGCGGCGGCCGGCGTCCTCGCCCTGCACCGGCTGACGGTGCGCGCCGCCGACCTGCGCGCCATCGAACTCCCCACTGAACTCGGCGCGGGCGCGGTACTGGTCCTGAACTGGCGGGTCGCGGCGGAGTACGGCTCCCTGCCCGAGGCCACCCGGCTGCGCGCCGACCTCGTACGCGCCCTCGACGGCTCCCTGGACATCCCCGCCCGTCTCGCCGAACGCGAGGCCGCCTACCCCAGGCGCCGCGGGGCCACGGCCCCACCGCCGCGCGTCACCGTCGCCGCCGCCGACTCCCGCCTCGCCACCGTCATCGAGGTCCGCGCCCACGACGCCCCCGGCCTCCTCCACCGCATCGGCCGCGCGCTGGAGGGCGCGGACGTACGGGTCAGGAGCGCCCACGTCTCGACCCTGGGCGCGAACGCGGTGGACACGCTCTACGTCACCCGCCCGGACGGCTCGCTGCTCGCCGACGAGGAGGCGGCGGAGCTGGCGCGGACCCTGGAGAGCGCCCTGCGGTGAGAGCGTGACGGCGCGGCCACGGGCGGGGTGGGGGAATCGCCGCCCGGGCCGCGCGCCGCACCCGATACCCTGGAGGGCAATCCGTCCGCCCGCCCCCGACACCGAGGATCCGCGACCACCGTGTTCGATACCCTCTCCGACCGCCTTGCAGCGACATTCAAGAACCTCCGGGGCAAGGGCCGCCTGTCCGAGGCGGACATCGACGCCACCGCGCGCGAGATCCGTATCGCCCTCCTGGAAGCCGACGTCGCGCTGCCCGTCGTGCGGGCGTTCATCAAGCAGGTCAAGGAGCGCGCGACCGGCGCCGAGGTCTCCCAGGCCCTGAACCCGGCCCAGCAGGTCATCAAGATCGTCAACGAGGAGCTCGTCGGCATCCTCGGCGGCGAGACCCGGCGCCTGCGGTTCGCCAAGACCGCCCCGACCGTGATCATGCTCGCCGGTCTCCAGGGTGCCGGTAAGACCACCCTCGCCGGAAAGCTCGGTCTCTGGCTCAAGGGCCAGGGCCACTCCCCGCTGCTCGTCGCCTGCGACCTCCAGCGTCCCAACGCCGTCACCCAGCTCGGCGTCGTCGCCGAGCGCGCGGGCGTGGCCTTCTACGGCCCGCAGCCGGGCAACGGCGTCGGCGACCCGGTCCAGGTCGCCAAGGACTCCATCGAGTACGCCCGCGGCAAGCAGTACGACATCGTCATCGTCGACACCGCCGGCCGCCTCGGCATCGACGCCGAGATGATGCAGCAGGCCGCGGACATCCGTGACGCCGTCAGCCCCGACGAGGTCCTGTTCGTCGTCGACGCCATGATCGGTCAGGACGCGGTCAACACCGCCGAGGCCTTCCGCGACGGCGTCGGCTTCGACGGCGTCGTGCTCTCCAAGCTCGACGGCGACGCCCGCGGTGGTGCCGCGCTCTCCATCGCGCACGTCACCGGCAAGCAGATCATGTTCGCCTCCAACGGCGAGAAGCTGGACGACTTCGACGCGTTCCACCCGGACCGCATGGCGTCCCGCATCCTCGGCATGGGCGACATGCTGTCGCTCATCGAGAAGGCCGAGCAGACCTTCAGCCAGGAAGAGGCCGCCAAGATGGCCTCCAAGCTGGCGTCCAAGAAGGGCCAGGAGTTCACGCTCGACGACTTCCTCGCCCAGATGGAACAGGTCCGCAAGATGGGCTCCATCTCCAAGCTGCTCGGCATGCTGCCCGGCATGGCGCAGATGAAGGAGCAGATCAACAACATCGACGAGCGTGACGTCGACCGCACGGCCGCCATCATCAAGTCGATGACGCCGGGCGAGCGGCAGGACCCGACCATCATCAACGGCTCGCGCCGCGCCCGTATCGCCAAGGGCTCGGGCGTCGAGGTCAGCACCGTCAAGGGTCTGGTCGAGCGGTTCTTCGAGGCCCGCAAGATGATGTCGCGCATGGCCCAGGGCGGCGGCATGCCCGGAATGCCGGGGATGCCGGGCATGGGCGGCGGGCCCGGCCGGCAGAAGAAGCAGATCAAGCAGGCCAAGGGCAAGCGCAAGAGCGGCAACCCGATGAAGCGCAAGGCCGAGGAGCAGGCCGCGGCGGCCCGCCGCGAGCAGGCCCAGCAGGGTGGCGCCTTCGGGCTCCCGGCGGCCGGGCAGGGCCCGCAGGACTTCGAGCTCCCGGACGAGTTCAAGAAGTTCATGGGCTGACGAAGGCCGGACGATTCGAGGGGCCCGGGACGGTACGAAACCGTCCCGGGCCCTTTTTCACACCCGCGCCCCATCCGTAATGCCGGGTTGATCCCCTTCTCGCATCATGGGGGCTGACGTCGGCTTGAGGAGAGCAGCGTGGCCAACTCCGTACCCCCGCGCGACCGGACCGACCAGCCGTGGCGCTCGGAAGGGGCCCCGCCGCCCCCGCCGTCGAAGAAGAAGATGCCCGGCGGCTGGCGGGGGCTCGTCCTCGTCGCCCTGGTCGTCTATCTCCTCACCAACATCGTGCTGTCCTTCTTCAACGGCGGCGACGGTCCGACGATCTCGTACACCGAGTTCAGCAGGCAGGTGAACGCGGGCAACGTCACCAAGATCTACTCCAAGGGCGACGCCATCCAGGGGGAGCTGAAGAACAAGCAGCCCGTGCCCGACGGGGAGGGCGACTACACCCAGTTCACCACCCAGCGGCCCGCCTTCGCCGACGACAGCCTCTGGGACGAGCTGACGCGGCAGAAGGTGACCGTCACCGCCGAGCCCGTCGTCCGGGAACGCAGCTTCCTCGCCAACCTCCTGATCTCGCTCGCGCCGATGCTGCTGCTCGTCCTGCTGTGGGTGTTCATCGCCCGCCGCATGAGCTCCGGGATGGGCGGCGCGGGCGGCATGCTCGCCCGCAAGGCACCGCCCAAGCCCGTCGAGCTGGAAGGCGCCAGGCGCACGACCTTCGAGGACGTCGCCGGCATCGACGAGGTCGAGGGCGAGCTCAACGACGTCGTCGACTTCCTCAAGAACCCGGACGCCTACCGCCGGATGGGCGCCAAGATGCCACGCGGCGTGCTCCTGGCCGGACCGCCCGGAACCGGCAAGACCCTCCTCGCGCGGGCGGTCGCGGGAGAGGCCGGAGTGCCGTTCTTCTCGGCCTCGGCGTCGGAGTTCATCGAGATGATCGTGGGCGTGGGCGCCTCCCGGGTACGCGAGCTCTTCGCCGAGGCCCGCAAGGTCGCCCCCGCCATCATCTTCATCGACGAGATCGACACCATCGGCCGGGCCCGCGGCGGCGGCTCCGGCATGGGCGGACACGACGAGCGCGAGCAGACGCTCAACCAGATCCTCACCGAGATGGACGGATTCACCGGCTCCGAGGGCGTCATCGTCCTCGCCGCCACCAACCGCGCCGACGTCCTCGACCCGGCGCTCACCCGGCCCGGCCGCTTCGACCGGATCGTCCACGTCAACCCGCCCGACCGCGGCGGCCGCGAGGCCATTTTGAGGATCCACACCCGGGAGATCCCGCTCGCCCCCGACGTCGACCTGGTCCAGGTGGCCCGCACGACCCCCGGCATGACGGGCGCGGAGCTCGCCAACCTCGCCAACGAGGCCGCCCTGCTCGCCGTGAAGCGGCAGCAGAAGCAGGTCGGCCAGTCCGACCTCTCCGACGCCCTGGAGAAGGTCCAGCTGGGCGCCGAGCGTCCGCTCGTCATGCCGGAGGAGGAACGGCGCCGCACCGCGTACCACGAGAGCGGGCACGCCCTCCTCGGCATGCTCCAACCCGGCGCCGACCCGGTCCGCAAGATCACCATCGTCCCGCGCGGCCGGGCCCTCGGCGTCACCCTGTCCACGCCGGACGCCGACAAGTACGCCTACACCGAGGAGTACCTGCGCGGCCGGATCATCGGCGCGCTGGGCGGGATGGCCGCCGAACAGGTCGTCTTCGGCGTCGTCACCACGGGCTCCGAGAGCGACCTCGAGCAGGTCACCAACATCGCCCGCGGCATGGCGGGCCGCTGGGGCATGAGCGAACGCGTCGGCCGGCTCACCGCCATCCCCGGCGACGCCCAGCAGGCGTACGGCCTGTCGGCGGCGCCCGCCACCCTCGACACGGTCGCCGAGGAGATGCGCCGGATCGTCGACGAATGCTACGAGAGCGCCGTCCGGCAGCTCGGCGACCACCGCGACCAGCTCGACGCCCTGGCGGCGGCCCTCCTCGCCAACGAGACGCTGGAGGAGGACGCCGCCTACCGCGCCGCCGGCATCACCCGCCTGAGGAAGGACACGGAAGCACCGCCGGAGGAGACATAGGGCGTGTCTTTCGGACCTTGCCGGGCTCGCGGCGTCCCGCACGCACCGGACGCCGCTCCCTGATCCGGCCTGATCCAAAAGACACGGCCTGGAGGACCCGGCGGATCAGGGCACGCGGGCGATCAGGTAGCGGAAGACGTTCGGCATCCACACCGTGCCGTCGGGGCGGATGTAGGGGTCCAGGGCCTCCAGGATCTCCTTCTCGACCTGCGCCGGCTCCGTCGCGCGGACCGCCGCGTCGAAGTCGCCCGTCGAGAGCAGCCCGCGGACCGCGCTCTCCGGGTCCGCGTAGCCGAACGGGCACGCCACCCGGCCCGAGCCGTCGGGCCGCAGCCCCGAGCGGAACACCACGTCCTCCAGATCGTCCCGCAGCGCCGGACGCCACCCCGTCAGCCGCGACGCGACCCGCAGGACCGACGCCGTCGCACACCGCTCGGGCGGCCCCCACCCCGCCAGCACCACCGCCGCCCCCGACTGGGCCAGAGGAGTGACGGCGGCCAGCGCCGGGCCGAGGCCGGCCGCCGGATGAAAGGCGGTGACGACGTCGTACGGAGCGGGGGACAGGCCCACGGCGTCCCCCGGATCGCCCCTGACGACCGTGTGCCCCGAGCCCTCCGGAAGCCGCTCCCTGGCCAGCTCCACGCGCGCGTGATCCTGGTCCACGCCGGTGACCTGTGCGCCCCGCGCGGCCGCCATCAGCAGCGCGAGGCCCGACCCGCAGCCGAGCCCGAGGACCCGGGACCCGGGACCCAGGCCGAGACGGTCGTACACCGCCTCGTACAGCGGGACCAGCATGCGTTCCTGGATCTCGACCCAGTCACGCGCGGGGTGGTGCGGGACGAGCGTAGGTGTCATGGAATGCGCCCCAATCAGTACCTGGTCGACAGCCCCCGTGTCCGTGTGCGCCCGCATCCCCCCGTATGCCAGGGAACTGCGCATCCGTCCCCGCGTCCAGTGGTGGCGCCGCACCACTTTCCCTTCGGGTGACGGCCTTTTCCTTCGGGCGACGGCTCCGGTGATGACTCCTTGACGACTCCCCCAAGGGGCGGTGCGCCGCCTTGCACCCGCACCCGGTACTGTCCTGCCACAGCCCCCGGGGCGCGTACGCCACCCCTACGCGCCGGGGCGTATGCGCCGCTACGCACCAGCTTGCAGCGAGCTGCGCGGCTTCTCCGCAGATCGGCGCACTGGCCCTCGTCACGACACAACAGCGGCAACTGACGGGTACGTGCAAATTATTTGGGATGCCCCGTAATGGAACCCGGGAGCGCCCCGGCTCGTTGTAC
Organism: Streptomyces sp. NPDC006551; assembly: GCF_040611675.1. Taxonomy (NCBI): domain Bacteria; kingdom Bacillati; phylum Actinomycetota; class Actinomycetes; order Kitasatosporales; family Streptomycetaceae; genus Streptomyces; species Streptomyces sp. NPDC006551. The sequence continues at coordinate 13,344 of NZ_JBEXOT010000034.1, read as the reverse complement.
GCGACGTGAGCACGACACCACCTGTTCTCGCCGCAGAGCTGGCACAGGCGTGGGCCGACATTCAGCGGCACCACCCCGAGCTGCCCGACCTTGCCGCGCCCGAGTCCCTGATCGGAGAGTCCTCGTCCGCCTGCGGCGCCGAACTCTCCTTCGAACGACTGCTCCATGAGGCAGTCCACGGCATCGCAGCCGCCCGAGGAGTCCGTGACACCTCGCGCGCCGGCCGCTACCACAACCGCAGATTCCTGGCGATCGCCGAGGAGATGGGCCTGGACCACCCCGAGGAGCCCCACGCGAGCAGTGGCTTCTCCCTGGTCACGCTCAACCCCGAGGCGAGGCGGCGCTACCGCCCCACGATCGAGCGGCTCCAGCGCGCCCTCAAGGCCCACACCGTCGCGACGGCCGCCGACACCAAGCGCTCCTTCCGCGGCCCGGCCGCCCGCCACGGCTCCTCCGGCGGCGGCGTCCGGGTCAAGGCCGTCTGCGACTGCGGGCGCAACGTCCGCGTGGTCCCCTCGGTCCTCGCCCAGGCCCCCATCGTGTGCGGCGGGTGCGGCAAGCCCTTCCGTATCCCGGAGACGGTCGGCGCGGCGAGATGAGAGACGGCCGGCGTACGGCCCGGGCCGGGGCCACGGCCCGGGTCCGGCGCGCCGCGCGCGTGTGGCACAATGGCTAGCTGTACTCGACAGCCGCACAGGACCCCTCTCTCCTCCGGCTGACGCGTCCATCGGGCACCCGAGTACCGCAACCCCACGTGGCATCTCATGTGCCCAACCACGTCAAGACCAGGAGACACCACTCCAGTGGCAGTCAAGATCAAGCTCAAGCGCCTCGGCAAGATTCGCCAGCCGCACTACCGCATCGTCGTCGCCGACTCCCGCACCCGCCGGGACGGTCGTGCGATCGAGGAGATCGGTCTGTACCACCCGACGTACAACCCGTCGAAGATCGAGGTGGACTCGGAGCGTGCGCAGTACTGGCTGTCCGTCGGCGCCCAGCCGACCGAGCCGGTTCTCGCCATCCTGAAGCTCACCGGCGACTGGCAGAAGCACAAGGGCCTGCCGGCCCCGGCGCCGCTGCTGCAGCCGGAGACGAAGGAGGACAAGCGCGCCTCCTTCGACGCGTTCGCCAAGACCCTCGAGGGCGACGACGCCAAGGGTGAGGCCATCACCCCGAAGGCGAAGAAGGCCGACAAGAAGGCGGACGAGGCCGAGGCCGCGTCCACCGAGTCGACCGAGGCCTGATCGTGCTCGAGGAGGCTCTCGAGCACCTCGTGAAGGGCATCGTCGACAACCCCGACGACGTGCAGGTCGCCTCGCGCACTCTGCGCCGCGGGCGCGTGCTGGAGGTCCGGGTGCACCCCGACGACCTCGGCAAGGTGATCGGCCGTAACGGCCGCACCGCACGCGCGCTGCGGACCGTCGTCGGCGCCATCGGCGGCCGTGGCATCCGCGTCGACCTCGTCGACGTGGACCAGGTCCGCTGAGAAGAGTCGGCTGTTTCACCATAGATGCGCCGGCAACGGGCCGGGGAGGGCATAGCGCCCGCCCCGGCCCGTCGTCGTCCGACAGGAGAGTGTGTACGTCGTGCAGCTGGTAGTCGCGCGGATCGGCCGCGCCCACGGGATCAAGGGCGAAGTCACCGTCGAGGTGCGTACGGACGAGCCCGAGCTCAGGCTCGCGCCCGGAGCCGTCCTGACCACCGACCCGGCCTCCGCCGGACCGTTGACCATCGAGACCGGTCGCGTCCACAGCGGCCGACTGCTGCTCCGCTTCGAAGGCGTCCGCGACCGCAACGCCGCCGAGGCTTTGCGCAACATCCTCCTCATCGCCGACGTCGACCCCGACGAGCGGCCCGAGGAGGACGACGAGTACTACGACCACCAGCTCATGGACCTGGACGTGGTCCTCACCGACGGCACCGAGATCGGCCGGATCACCGAGATCTCCCATCTGCCGTCCCAGGACCTCTTCATCGTCGAGCGGCCCGACGGCACCGAGCTGATGATCCCGTTCGTCGAGGAGATCGTCACCGAGATCGACCTGGAGGAGCAGCGGGCCGTCATCGACCCGCCGCCCGGACTGATCGACGACCGCGCCGAGATCGTCTCCTCCCGGGACGACGGCGCGCCCCAGGACGACGACGCACACCGGGACGACGACGCACGCCGGGACGACGACGCATGAGGCTCGACGTCGTCACGATCTTCCCCGAGTACCTCGAACCGCTGAACGTCTCCCTCGTCGGCAAGGCACGCGCGCGTGGACAGCTCCACGTCCACGTCCACGACCTGCGCGAGTGGACCTACGACCGGCACAACACGGTCGACGACACCCCCTACGGGGGCGGCCCCGGCATGGTCATGAAGACCGAGCCCTGGGGCGAGGCCCTCGACCAGACCCTCGCCGACGGCTACGAGGCGGGAGCCCACGGCCCGGTGATCGTCGTCCCCACCCCCAGCGGCCGCCCCTTCACCCAGGAACTCGCCGTCGAGCTCTCCGAGCGGCCCTGGCTGATCTTCACCCCCGCCCGCTACGAGGGCATCGACCGCCGGGTCATCGACGAGTACGCCACCCGGATGCCCGTCTACGAGGTGTCCATCGGCGACTACGTCCTGGCCGGCGGCGAGGCCGCCGTCCTGGTCGTCACCGAGGCCGTGGCCCGGCTGCTGCCCGGCGTCCTCGGCAACGCCGAGTCCCACCGCGACGACTCCTTCGCCCCGGGCGCCATGGCCAACCTCCTCGAAGGCCCCGTCTACACCAAGCCGCCGCAGTGGCGTGGCCGTACCATCCCCGACGTACTCCTGAGCGGGCACCACGGGAAGATCGCACGCTGGCGACGGGACGAGGCGTTCCGGCGTACGGCGCGCAACAGGCCGGATCTGATCGAGCGCTGCGACCCGGCCCTCTTCGACAAGAAGGACCGGGAGATCCTCTCCCTGCTGGGCTGGGCACCGGAGCCCGGTGGCCGATTTTGGCGCAGGCCCGACGGCGTGGAAGAATAGGCCGCTGCCGTTTGTCCGGCGTGCGCCCCTGCCACAGGGGGAACGACGCCCGCCCGCGCGACCGGCGCTCCATCCACTTCGAACGTACCGCTGATGACCTGTGGCATCAGCGAGGAAAGAGACCTCCATGGCCTCCCTGCTCGACTCGGTCAACGCGGCTTCGCTCCGCACCGACCTCCCCGCCTTCCGCCCCGGCGACACCGTGAACGTCCACGTGCGCGTCATCGAGGGCAACCGCTCCCGTATCCAGCAGTTCAAGGGCGTTGTCATCCGCCGCCAGGGCTCGGGCGTCAGCGAGACCTTCACGGTCCGCAAGGTCTCGTTCTCCGTCGGCGTCGAGCGCACCTTCCCGGTGAACAGCCCGATCTTCGAGAAGATCGAGCTCGTCAGCCGCGGTGACGTCCGTCGCGCCAAGCTCTACTACCTGCGTGAGCTGCGCGGCAAGGCCGCCAAGATCAAGGAGAAGCGCGACAACTGAGCTACGGCTCACCGTTCGCGCGGGGCTTCGGATCACTGACTCTCAGGGCGGCCGGATAGGCTCTGCCCCCGATGGACACCGAAGCACAGCACACGGAGCGCGACCGCTCCTCCGAGACGGAGGAGCGGTCGCGCTCCGCGCGTATGTCCGGGGCCGCCGAGCCGGACCGGACGGAGGCCCCGGCCGAGGTCGAGGAGCCGGATCGGGACGAGGGGCTGCCCCGGGACGAGGGGTTGCGGCCCGGAGGTGCGGAGCCCGGGGACGGGGCTGCGCTCCGGGCCGAAGAGCCGGGTGCGCCGAGGTCCGGCGCCGAGGACGCCGACACAGACACACCGGAGGAGGCCCCCGCCGGGCCGTCCTGGCGGCGTACGGGGCTCGTCGGCGGCGCCTGCGTGGTCTTCCTGCTGTTCCTGCGCCACTTCGTGCTGCAGCCGTTCCTGATCCCCAGCGGCTCGATGGAGCCGACGCTCCAGGTCGGGGACCGGATCCTGGTGAACAAGCTGGCGTACCGTTTCGGCGATGCCCCGCGCCGCGGCGACGTCGTCGTCTTCGACGGCACCGGCTCGTTCCTCCAGGAAGCTCCCGAGGAGAATCCGGTCACCGGCCTGCTGCGGGGCGCCGCCTCCTCCCTCGGCCTCGCGGAGCCCGCCGAGACCGACTTCGTGAAGCGCGTGGTGGGTGTGGGCGGCGACCGGGTCGTCTGCTGCGGCAAGGACGGCCGGCTCACCGTCAACGGCGTACCGGTCGAGGAGTGGTACGTCATGCTGGGCGACGCGCCCTCCGCCGTGCCGTTCGACATCGTCGTACCGCAGGGCACCCTGTGGGTGATGGGCGACCACCGCAGCCAGTCCAGCGACTCCCGTGACCATCTGGGGCAGCCTGGCGGCGGGATGGTGCCCGTCGGCCGGGTGATCGGGCGCGCGGACTGGATCGGCTGGCCCATCGGGCGCTGGTCGGGTGTGCCGGAGACCGGCGCCTTCGACGCCGTACCCGCTCCCGCGGCGGCCGGCCATGGGTAACCGGGGCAGACCGCCGGGGGAGCGCGGCGACGCCCTGCTGCCGACCGGCACCCGCGCCGCGGGCGGAGTCGCGCGCCCGCGGCCGGGCCGGGCGGAGCGGCGCAAGCTCGCCCGCAAGGTCAAGCGCCGCAGGCGGCGCTCCGCCGTGAAGGAGATACCGCTCCTGATCATGGTCGCCCTGCTGATCGCCCTCGTCCTGAAGACGTTCCTGGTGCAGGCGTTCGTCATCCCGTCCGGCTCCATGGAGCAGACGATCCGGATCGACGACCGGGTCGTGGTGGACAAGCTGACACCCTGGTTCGGGTCGAAGCCGCAGCGCGGCGACGTCGTCGTCTTCAAGGACCCCGGCAACTGGCTCCAGGAGGAGGCGACGCCGCCCGCCGACGACCCCGTCGGCGTCAAGCAGATCAAGCAGGTCCTGACCTTCATCGGGCTGCTGCCCTCGGCCGACGAGCGGGATCTGATCAAGCGGGTCGTCGCGGTCGGCGGCGACACGGTCGAGTGCTGCGGCGAGGACGGCCGGCTCACCGTCAACGGCGTACCGCTGGACGAACGGTATCTGCATCCCGGGAACGTTCCCTCGAAGATCCCCTTCAAGGTGAAGGTGCCGGTGGGCCGGATCTTCGTGCTGGGCGACCACCGGTCGGACTCCGCCGACTCGCGCTTCCACCTGGACGAGAAGGACCGGGGGACGATCTCCGAGGAGGACGTCGTCGGGCGGGCCGTCGCCATCGTGTGGCCCGTGGGGCACTGGCGCCGACTGGAGGAGCCGGAGACCTTCGCCGCGGTACCGGACGGCCGTTCGGGATCCGCGTCGGCACTCGGTATGTCGCATAGTGTGTCCTCGCGGAATCTGAACGGATTGCCCTGGCTCCCGACCCCTGCGGAACTCCCGCTCGTTATGGGAGTGGTGGGCCTGTCCCTGTTCGGGGGCAGGCGATTGCACGGACTGAGGAGTGGATGTGGGGGATTTGGCCGTCGGCGCACGATCCGGACACGACGAGCCCGACAAGCGGGCGGAGGGGCTCGCCGAGTCGTCGGTCGCCATGACGGATGACTCCGCAGGCCGCTCCGACGCCGATCCAGGCCCCGCCGACTCCGGGGACGCGGCGGGGGAGAGGGGAGCCGGTGCGAAGAAGCCGCGTTCCTTCTGGAAGGAGCTCCCCCTGCTGATCGGTATCGCCCTGGTGCTCGCGCTGCTGATCAAGACCTTCCTCGTGCAGGCGTTCTCGATCCCCTCGGAATCGATGCTGAACACCCTGCAGAAGGGCGACCGGGTCCTCGTGGACAAACTGACCCCGTGGTTCGGCTCCGAGCCGGACCGCGGCGAGGTCGTCGTCTTCCACGACCCGGGCGGCTGGCTGGAGAACCAGCCGGTCACCGACCCGAACGTGCTGCAGAAGTTCCTCAGCTTCATCGGCCTCATGCCGTCCGCCGAGGAGAAGGACCTGATCAAGCGGGTCATCGCGGTCGGCGGCGACACGGTCTCCTGCAAGGAGGGCGGCAAGGTCGTCCTCAACGGCAAGGAGCTGAACGAGACCGGCTATCTCTACCCCGGCTCCATGCCCTGCCAGGACTCCTTCGGCCCGATCCACGTCCCCCAGGGCAGCATCTGGGTGATGGGCGACAACCGGCAGAACTCCCTGGACTCGCGCTACCACCAGCAGCTTCCCGGCGGCGGCACCATCTCCAACGACCAGGTCGTCGGACGCGCGATCGTGGTGGCCTGGCCCGTGACCCGCTGGGCCACGCTCCCCGAGCCCGCCGTCTTCGACCAGCCGGGGCTGAACCAGGCGCTCGCCGTGGCCCCGGGCGCGGCCGGACTCGCGGGCGCGCTGCCGCTGGTGCTGTGGCGCCGGAAGCGGCTCACCTCTCGGCATACCGCGGAGTAGCGACCCGCGGGTAGGGTGCCGTCCCAGATCGTCGAACCGAGCTACGAATCCTTCGTGGTGGGGAGCGCTGGGATGAGCGGAACGATACGTACGGAAGGCGGCCGCGGCCGCCTCGGCAGTGTGCTGTCGGGGCTTGCCGTGGCCGTCGGCTGTCTGCTCTTCATCGGCGGCTTCGCCTGGGGCGCCGTGCTCTACCAGCCCTACACCGTGCCCAGCGACTCGATGACCCCGACCCTGGAGGTCGGCTCCCGGGTCCTCGCGCAGCGGATCGACGGCGACGAGGTGCGGCGCGGCGACATCGTCGTCTTCAGTGATCCGCGGTGGGGCGGTATGCCCATGGTCAAGCGGGTCGTCGGCGTCGGCGGCGACACGATCGCCTGCTGCGGCGCGGACGGACGGCTCACCATCAACGGGAAGCCGGTCGAGGAACCGTATCTGCGGCCCGGCTATCCGGCCTCGGGACAGGAATTCTCGGCCACCGTGCCGGCGGGGAACCTCTTCCTCCTCGGCGACGAGCGGCACAACTCCCTCGACTCCCGTGTCCACCTCCAGGAGGCCGGCCAGGGCTCCGTACCGCGCTCCGCGGTCACCGGGCGGGTCGACGCGATCGCCTGGCCCATGGACGGCGTCCTGGCGCGTCCCACGAGCTTCGCGGCCCTGCCGGGCGGGATCTCGGAGCCGGGGCCGGTCACGACGCTCTTCTACGCTGTCGTCGCCGGGTGTGTACTGATCCTGGCCGGGGCGGCGTACGGGCCGCTGGCGGGGCGGCTGACCGCACGGCCGCGGAAGGAGACGGCGGGCGTATGACGGGCATGGGTGAGAGGGCGGGCGCGACCGGCACACCAGGCGGCAATGGAGGCGGGGATGGTGCCGGGACCGGCGCTGTGGCCGGTGCTGTGGCCGGCGGGAGCGCTGCCGCGCCCGGCGTCGACGGGCGAGAGCTGCGACGGGTCGCACGGGTCGTGCTGCTCGATCCCGACGACCGCGTCCTCCTCCTGCACGGATACGAGCCCGACGCCCCGGAACAGACCTGGTGGTTCACCCCCGGCGGCGGTGTGGAGGGCGACGAGTCCCGCGAGCAGGCCGCGCTGCGCGAACTGGTCGAGGAGACGGGAATCACCGAGGTCGAACTGGGCCCGGTGATCTGGCGGCGAATCTGCTCGTTCCCGTTCGACGGGCGACGCTGGGACCAGGACGAGTGGTACTACCTGGCACGAACCACCCAGACCGCGACCGTGCCCGGCGGACTCACCGAGCTCGAGGCGCGCAGTGTCGCGGGGCTGAGGTGGTGGACCTCCGCCGAACTGTCGGCGGCGCGTGAGACGGTGTACCCGACCAGACTCGCCGAGTTGCTGCACACGCTGCTCGACGAGGGACCTCCGAGTGCACCGCTGGTTCTCGCCCCGGAAATCGTTTAGGGGTGCGAGAGCCTGGCGCACAATAGGGGGACGCACGGCTGAAGGGGAACATGCCATGAGCGCCGAGGACCTCGAGAAGTACGAGACCGAGATGGAGCTGAAGCTCTACCGGGAGTACCGCGACGTCGTCGGGCTGTTCAAATACGTGATCGAGACCGAGCGGCGCTTCTACCTCACCAACGACTACGAGATGCAGGTGCACTCGGTCCAGGGCGAGGTGTTCTTCGAAGTATCCATGGCGGATGCCTGGGTCTGGGACATGTACCGGCCCGCCAGGTTCGTGAAGCAGGTCCGCGTCCTCACGTTCAAGGACGTGAACATCGAGGAGCTCAACAAGAGCGACCTGGAGCTTCCCGGCAGCTGACGGGCCTCATCGGCGGTCGCTGCCGATCCGGTCGGCGACCGTCCGAAATCACCCGCACGAGTGAGGCCGATTTCCACAGGCGACCGCTCCTCCACAGCCTCCCGCACGGAACGTCGCCGGGTGTCACCGTCGGTGCCGGAGGTGGTACCGATGAACGCCACGAAAGCACTCGGACGGTACGGAGAGGAACTCGCCGTCCGCCGGCTCACCGAGACCGGCATGACCGTCCTCGCCACGAACTGGCGCTGTGGACGCGCCGGAGAGATCGACATCGTCGCCCGGGACGGCGACACCGTCGTGATCTGCGAGGTGAAAACCCGCCGCGAAGGTCCCTTCGAGCACCCCATGGCCGCCGTCACCCCCACCAAGGCCGACCGCCTCAAACGGCTCGCCGCCTGCTGGCTCGACCGCCACGGCGCACCCCCGCCCGGCGGCGGCGTCCGCATCGACCTCATCGGGGTCGTCCTGCCCCGCCGCGGCGCACCCCGCCTCACCCACGCCAGGGGCGTGGTCTGATGGGATTCGCCCGCACCTGCTCTGTCGCCCTCGTCGGGGTCGAAGGCGTCGTCGTCGAGGTCCAGGCCGACCTGGAAGCCGGAGTCGCCGCGTTCACCCTCGTCGGACTCCCCGACAAGAGCCTCAGCGAAAGCCGCGACCGAGTCAGGGCCGCCATCGTCAACTCCGACGCCGAATGGCCCCAGAAGAAACTCACCGTCGGACTCAGCCCCGCGTCCGTCCCCAAAGGCGGCAGCGGCTTCGACCTCGCCGTCGCCGCCGCGGTGCTCGGCGCCGCCGAACGCATCGACCCCCGCGTCATCGCCGACCTCGTCCTCATCGGCGAACTCGGACTCGACGGCCGCGTACGCCCCGTACGAGGCGTCCTGCCCGCCGTCCTCGCCGCGGCCGACGCCGGCTACCGACAAGTCGTCGTCCCCGAACAGACCGCCGGCGAAGCCGCCCTCGTACCCGGAGTCTCCGTCCTCGGCGTCCGCAGCCTGCGCCAGCTCATCGCCGTCCTCACCGACGAACCCGTCCCCCAGGAGGAACCCGCCGAGGAAGGCCGCCCCGACGCCATGCTCGCCGGACTCCTCGTCCCCGGCGCCGGCGTCGGCACCGGACTGGCCGCCGACCCCGCCGACGGACCCGACCTCGCCGACGTCGCCGGACAACACGGCGCCCGCAGGGCCCTCGAAGTCGCCGCCGCCGGCAGCCACCACCTGCTGCTCTCCGGCCCACCAGGCGCCGGCAAGACCATGCTCGCCGAACGGCTCCCCGGCATCCTGCCCCCACTCACCCGCCAGGAGTCCCTGGAAGTCACCGCCGTCCACTCCGTCGCCGGCATCCTCCCGCCGGGCGAACCCCTCGTCCGCCGCGCGCCCTACTGCGCACCCCACCACTCCGCGACCATGCAGTCCCTCATCGGCGGCGGCAACGGACTCCCGCGACCCGGCGCCGTCTCCCTCGCCCACCGAGGCGTCCTCTTCCTCGACGAGGCCCCGGAGTTCTCGGGCAAAGCACTGGACGCCCTGCGCCAGCCCCTCGAATCAGGGCACGTCGTCGTCGCCCGCGCCGCCGGAGTCGTACGCCTGCCGGCCCGCTTCCTCCTCGCCCTCGCCGCCAACCCCTGCCCCTGCGGACGCCACACCCTGCACGGCGCCGGATGCGAATGCCCCGCCTCCCTCATCCGCCGCTACCAGGCACGGATCTCCGGACCCCTCCTCGATCGCATCGACCTGCGCGTCGAAGCCGAACCCGTCACCCGCTCCGACCTCCTCGCCCAAGGCGGCCGGGGCGAATCCACCACGGCCGTCGCCGACCGCGTCCGCGAGGCACGCGACCGAGCCGCCACCCGCCTCGCGGACACCCCCTGGACCGTCAACAGCGAAGTGCCGGGACACGAACTCCGCACCCGCTACACCGTCACCCCCGGCGCCCTCGCGGCCGCCGAACGAGACATCGAACGCGGCATGCTCACCGCCCGCGGCCTCGACCGGGTCCTCCGCGTCGCCTGGACCGTCGCCGACCTCGCCGGACGCGACCGGCCCGACGCCCAGGACGTCGGCCTCGCCCTGGAACTGCGCACCGGCATCGCCCGGGGCGTGGCCGTGGGAGCGGGCGACCACTCATGAACATGGACGACGAGCGCCTCGCCCGCGCCGCCCTCACCCGCATCGTCGAACCCGGCGACGAACACGCCGGCCGCTGGCTGGACCGATACGGCGCGAACGGGTTCCTCCAGCGCCTCAGGGACCCGGCCCGGCAAGAACCCGACACCGGCCCCCTGCCCGAGCAAGGGGCAGGCACCCTGCCCGAGCCACGGGCCGGAACCCCCGAACCATTGGTCGGAACGCTGCCCGAGCCACGGGCCGGCGCCGCCCACCCCGCGAGCGGCGGACTCCCGCCCGAGCGTTCCGCCGACCTCGGACCGTTCCCCGGAACCGGTGAGAAGCGGATCGACGGATGGCGACGGCGGGCCGCCGACGCCGAACCCCGACGGGACCTCGACGCCATCGCCCACCACGGCGGACGCTTCGTCATCCCCGGCGACACCGAATGGCCCCGACAACTCGACGACCTCGGCGACGCCCGCCCCATCGGCCTCTGGATCCGCGGCCCGGCCGACCTGCGCTCCTGGGCCCTGCGCTCCGTCGCCGTCGTCGGCGCCCGCGCCTGCACCCCGTACGGCGCCCACATCGCCACCACACTCGCCTCCGACCTCGCCGAACGCGGCTGGGTCGTCGTCTCCGGAGCCGCCTTCGGCATCGACGGCGCCGCCCACCGAGGCGCCCTCGCCGCCCACGGCGCCACCGTCGCCGTCCTCGCCTGCGGCGTCGACACCCCCTACCCCCGCGGCCACGCCGGCCTCCTCGGCCGCATCGCCGAACAGGGCCTCGTCATCGGCGAGTTACCACCCGGCAGCCACCCCACCCCCAGCCGCTTCATCCTCCGCAACCGCGTCATCGCCGCCCTCACCCGAGGCACCGTCGTGGTCGAGGCCGAATACCGCAGCGGCTCCCTCGCCACCGCCCGCCACGCCCAACGCCTCGGCCGCCACACCATGGGCGTCCCCGGCGCCGTCACCAGCGGCCTCTCCGCCGGCGTCCACGAACTCCTGCGCGGCCACGCCACCCTGGTCACCGACGCCGCGGAGGTCGTCGAACTCGTCGGCGACATGGGCGAACTCGCACCCGCCCGCCGCGGCCCCGTCCTGCCCAGAGACCTCCTCGCCCCCGCCACGGCCCGGGTCCTCGAAGCCCTGCCCGCCCGCCGCCCCACCCCCGTGGCCGAGATCGCCGGACGAGCCGGCACCACCCCCGACGACACCCTCGCCCGGCTGTACGAACTGCACTCCTTGGGGTACGTCGAACGGCAAGGAGAAGACTGGCGGTTGACGAACAGCCCGCCCGAAGGGTCGAACGCGCGGCGAGGCGGTACTTGACCTGGGGCATTCGGGTGAAAAGGTGATGCCGATGAACAACCGAGTTCTCTCGGCCGCACCCGAGGAGCCGACACACGCCACGGCCAGGGTTCGAAGATGTGGCCGACGCCCCCACCCGGACCGGCGCTATCCACCGATGTTCGCGCACCGCGACAGTCCAGTCACGCTACGCTCGCCAGGATTCACTACCGGACACCCACCCCGACTCACTCCACAGCAGAACGGCTCAAGGCAACGCATGCCCCAGCACACCTCCGGGTCTGACCGCGCTGCGGTGCCCCCAGCGGCCCGGGGCACCGTGCGACCGCCCGCACCGACATCGCTCGACGAGCTCTGGCGGTCCTACAAGGACACGGGAGACGAGCGGCTGCGGGAGCAGTTGATCCTCCACTACTCCCCGCTCGTCAAGTACGTCGCCGGCCGCGTCAGTGTGGGACTGCCGTCCAATGTGGAGCAGGCGGACTTCGTCTCCTCCGGGGTCTTCGGCCTCATCGACGCCATCGAGAAGTTCGACGTCGAGCGAGCCATCAAGTTCGAGACGTACGCCATCACCCGCATCCGCGGCGCGATGATCGACGAGCTGCGCGCCCTCGACTGGATCCCCCGCTCCGTACGCCAGAAGGCCCGCAACGTCGAGCGCGCGTACGCCACCCTCGAAGCCCAACTGCGGCGCACCCCGACCGAGACCGAGGTCGCCGCCGAGATGGGTATCGCGGTGGAAGAACTGCACGCGGTTTTCAGCCAGTTGTCCCTCGCGAACGTGGTCGCGCTCGAAGAGCTGCTGCATGTCGGCGGAGAGGGCGGCGACCGGCTGTCGATCATGGACACGCTCGAGGACACCGCCGCCGACAACCCCGTCGAGGTCGCCGAGGACCGCGAGCTGCGCCGCCTGCTGGCCCGGGCCATCAACACCCTCCCCGAACGGGAGAAGACCGTCGTCACGCTCTACTACTACGAAGGACTCACCCTCGCCGAGATCGGCCATGTCCTCGGCGTCACCGAGAGCAGGGTCAGCCAGATCCACACCAAGTCCGTCCTCCAGCTGCGCGCAAAGCTGGCCGATGTAGGACGCTGACGCCGCGGGGCCGGTCGTACAGTGGAGCCGTGCCCAGGATTCGAGCGGCCTCCGTGGCCGAGCACCGGTCGATGCAGCGCGGCGCCCTGCTGGACGCCGCGCGATCCCTGCTGTCCGAAGGCGGGACGGAAGCGCTGACCTTCCCCGCCCTCGCCGAGCGCACGGGCCTGGCCCGCTCCTCGGTGTACGAGTACTTCCGCTCCCGCGCGGCCGTGGTCGAGGAGCTGTGCGCCGTCGACTTCCCCGTCTGGGCGGCCGAGGTCGAATCGGCGATGGCCGAGGCCGGCACCGCCGAGGGCAAGGTCGAGGCCTACGTCCGCAAGCAACTGGAGCTGGTGGGCGACCGACGTCACCGCGCCGTCGTCGCGATCTCCGCGAGCGAACTGGACGACGGCGCCCGCGAGAAGATCCGCGCAGCCCACGGCGGCCTGGTCGCCATGATCGTCGAAGCCCTCGGCGACCTCGGCCAGGACCAGCCCCGCCTCGGCGCGATGCTCCTCCAAGGCGTGGTGGACGCTGCCGTGCGCCGCATCGAACTCGGAGCGGCCGAGGACCCGGCCCGGATCGCGGAGGCCGCGGTCTCCATGGCCCTCCGCGGCGTCCGGGGCTGACCCCCCTCCCCCTGGGCCCGGGGTGGGGGGCGCGCGGGGGGGGC
>NZ_JBEXOT010000033.1:0-79770 GCF_040611675.1 Streptomyces sp. NPDC006551 | reverse complement strand
TCTCTGTTTCCCCTCTCCCCCCCCCCCCCGTCCTTCCCATCTCCCCCCCCCCCCACCCGCGCGCGGCCCGGGGCCCCGGGCCCCCCGGGACCGCTCGGTGTCCGGCCGAGTCTTCGGGGGACAGGCCCGAAGACGGCGGTTCTCGGGGGACAGGCCCGAAAGACCGCTACTCGACCGTGACGGACTTGGCCAGGTTGCGCGGCTTGTCGATGTCGCGGCCCATGGCGAGCGCCGTGTGGTAGGCGAGGAGCTGGAGCGGGATGCCCATCAGGATCGGGTCCAGCTCGTCCTCGTTCTTCGGCACGACGATGGTGTGGTCGGCCTTCTCCTGCGGCTGGTGCGCGACGGCGAGGATGCGGCCGCTGCGGGCCTTGATCTCCTCCAGCGCGGCGCGGTTCTTCTCCAGCAGGTCGTCGTCGGGGACGATGGCGACCGTCGGCAGGGCCGGCTCGATCAGCGCGAGCGGACCGTGCTTCAGCTCGGAGGCCGGGTACGCCTCGGCGTGGATGTACGAGATCTCCTTGAGCTTCAGGGAGGCCTCGAGCGCGACCGGGTAGCCGCGTACGCGCCCGATGAACATCATCGACTGGGCGCCCGCGTACTCCGCGGCGAGCTTCTTGATCTCGTCCTCGGACTTCAGGATCTCGCTGATCTGCTCGGGCAGCTTGCGCAGGCCCTCGATGATCCGCTTGCCGTCGGTCACCGACAGGTCGCGGATGCGGCCCAGGTGCAGGGCGAGCAGGGCGAAGGCGACGACAGTGTTGGTGAAGCACTTGGTGGAGACGACGCAGACCTCCGGGCCGGCGTGCACGTACACGCCGCCGTCGGCCTCGCGGGCGATCGCCGAGCCGACGACGTTGACGACGCCGAGGACGCGGGCGCCCTTGCGCTTGAGCTCCTGGACGGCGGCGAGCACGTCGTACGTCTCGCCGGACTGCGAGACGGCGATGTAGAGGGTGTCGGGGTCCACGACCGGGTTGCGGTAGCGGAACTCCGAGGCCGGCTCGGCGTCGGCCGGGATGCGGGCCATGGACTCGATCAGGCCCGCGCCGATGAGGCCGGCGTGGTACGAGGTGCCGCAGCCGAGGATCTTGATCCGGCGGATGGTGCGGGCCTCGCGTGCGTCGAGGTTGAGGCCGCCCAGGTGGACGGTGGAGAAGCGGTCGTCGATCCGGCCGCGCAGCACGCGGTCGACCGCGTCGGGCTGCTCGGAGATCTCCTTGTGCATGTACGTGTCGTGACCGCCCATGTCGTAGGAGGCGGCCTCCCACTCCACGGTCTCCGGGGTGGCGGTGGTCGACGCGCCCGACGTCGTGTACGTACGGAAGTCGTCGGCCTTGAGGGTGGCCATCTCGCCGTCGTCCAGGGTGACGACCTGGCGGGTGTGGGCGATCAGGGCGGCGACGTCGGAGGCGACGAACATCTCCTTCTCGCCGATGCCGAGGACGACCGGGGAGCCGTTGCGGGCCACCACGATGCGGTCGCTGAAGTCGGCGTGCATGACGGCGATGCCGTACGTGCCGTCGATCACCTTGAGCGCCTCGCGGACCTTCTCCTCCAGGGTGGTGGCCTGGGAGCGGGCGATCAGGTGGGTGATGACCTCGGTGTCGGTCTCGGAGGCGAAGACGACGCCGTCGGCCTCCAGCTTGGCGCGCAGCTCCGAGGCGTTGTCGACGATGCCGTTGTGGACGACGGCGACCTTGTTCTCGGGGTCCAGGTGCGGGTGCGAGTTGATGTCGCTGGGGGCGCCGTGGGTGGCCCAGCGGGTGTGGGCGATGCCGGTGGTGCCGGTGAAGCGCTTGGGGACGCGGGCTTCCAGGTCGCGGACCCGGCCCTTGGCCTTGACCATCTTCAGGCCGCTGGCCTTCGGGCTGGTGATGACGATGCCGGCGGAGTCGTACCCCCGGTACTCGAGCCGCTGCAGTCCTTCGAGCAGCAGCGGGGCGACGTCACGCTTTCCGATGTAACCGACAATTCCGCACATAAAGGTTTAACCCCTCCAAGTCAGTGGGTGTGCTCGGCCACTCAGCCGTAGACGATGCGGCGCAGCTGTCGGAGCGAGAGCTCCGGTGGCGCCACCGCGCGGTGCGGCAGTTCGGCCGCGATGCGTTCGAAGATCTCCGCGTTCACGGCTCCACGGGACTGCAGTTCCCGGTGGCGCCGACGGACGAAGTCCTCGGTCGACTCGTCGAAGTACGCCAGCACGTCGAGCACCACGCGGGCCGCCTCACCGCGCTGGAGCGCGGTGCTGCGCACCAGATGGTCGATGAGGTCGTCGTGTGACGGGCGGCGTTCGAGCACCCGTGAATACTGAGGGGTCCCGGTGGTTCTTTGCAAGAAACCTGCCCGCTATCGGGCAGAGCCTCTCATGATCGACACTTTCGGCCCCTGAAATTGGTCTACACCTTGACCGGGGTTGGGGCGCACGGTACGGATGGTGACCGACCGGATACGCATCCCCACAGTCGCGAAGCCCGTTGAAAGGGACCATGCCTGTGAAACAGCGCAGAACGTTCCCCCGTGTGCTCGGTGCCCTGCTGCTCGTCGCCGCGGCCGGCATCTCCTCCGTCGGAGCCGCCGTGCCCGCTATCGCCCCGGCCGCCGGACCCGCCACACGCCCGCTCGGCCAGATCGTCCCCGCCCCCGCCTCCGTGGCGCCCGGCGGAGCCCCGTACGCCATCACCGCCGCCACCCGGATCCGGGTCGACGAGGACTCCCGTGAGTCCCGTGCCATCGGCGACTACCTGGCCGGCGTGCTCCGCCCCTCCACCGGCCACCCGTTGCCCGTCGTCGACGAGAAGAGGGGACGCGGCGGCATCCTGCTGCGTCTGGCGCCCCGCGACAGGGCGCTCGGCGAGGAGGGCTACCGGCTGACGTCCGGCCCCGGAGGCGTCACCCTCACCGCCCAGCGGCCCGCCGGACTCTTCCGCGGCGTCCAGACCCTGCGCCAGCAGCTGCCCGCCGCCGTCGAGAAGGACACGGTGCAGCCGGGACCCTGGACGGTCGCGGGCGGCACCATCACCGACACCCCGCGCTACGCCTACCGGGGCGCGATGCTCGACGTCTCCCGGCACTTCTTCACCGTCGACGAGGTCAAGCGCTACATCGACCAGCTCGCCCTCTACAAGATCAACAAGCTGCATCTGCACCTCTCCGACGACCAGGGCTGGCGCATCGCCATCGACTCCTGGCCCCGGCTCGCCACCTACGGAGGCTCCACCGAGGTCGGCGGCGGCCCCGGCGGCTACTACACCAAGGACGACTACAAGGAGATCGTCCGCTACGCCGCCTCCCGCTACCAGGAGGTCGTCCCCGAGATCGACCTGCCCGGACACACCAACGCCGCCCTCGCCTCGTACGCCGAGCTGAACTGCGACGGCGTCGCGCCGCCGCTCTACACCGGCACCGCCGTCGGCTTCAGCTCGCTGTGCGTGCCGAAGCCGGTCACGTACGACTTCGTGGACGACGTGATCCGCGAACTCGCCGCGCTGACCCCCGGGAAGCACCTCCACATCGGCGGCGACGAGGCGCACTCCACCACCCACGAGGACTACGTCGCCTTCATGGACCGGGTGCAGCCGATCGTGGCGAAGTACGGCAAGACCGTCATCGGCTGGCACCAGCTGACCGGGGCGCGGCCGGCCGAGGGCGCGCTCGCGCAGTACTGGGGCCTCGACCGCTCGTCGGGTGCCGAGAAGGAGCAGGTCGCGGCGGCCGCGCGGGCCGGGACCAAGGTGATCCTCTCGCCCGCCGACCGGGCCTATCTCGACATGAAGTACACCAAGGACACCAAGCTCGGCCTCTCGTGGGCCGGCTACGTCGAGGTCCAGCGGTCCTACGACTGGAACCCCGCCACCCTCCTGCCCGGCCTGCCCGAGTCGGCCATCGCGGGCGTCGAGGCGCCGCTGTGGACGGAGACGGTCTCCGAAAGCGCCCACATCGACCAGATGGCGTTCCCGCGCCTGCCGGGCATCGCCGAACTGGGCTGGTCGCCGGCGGCCACGCACGACTGGGCGGCGTACCGGGAGCGGCTGGCGCAGCAGGGGCCGAGGTTCGAGGCGCTGGGCATCGGCTTCTACCGCTCGCCGCAGGTTCCGTGGCGGTAGGCGGTAGGCCGTAGCCGGAGGTCAGCCGGGTGGCGCGCTCTGCGTGCGCGGCCGGGCGGCGGCCCCGAGACTGACGGCATGTCCGTGCCGCAAGGGGAGCCGTCCGGGCCGACGCGCGAGCCCGCGCCGACGCCCGAGCCACATCCGGCGCCACCGCCGGCGCCGGAGCCCGCGCCACCACCCGCGTCCCCGGCGTCGGCACCGCCGCCGCCGACGGGGACCTTCTTCGACAAAGCGGCGTACGTGGTGGCGCCGGGCACCGCCGCCGTCGGGCTGCTCTATTACTTCGGCAGCGTGTACACCGACGCCTACTACGCCAGCTTCGGCGTGCCCGCGGCCGACCTCCAGCTCTCCGTCCAGGCCTACCTGGCCAAGAGCCCGGACGCGGTCTTCGGCCCGGTGTGGTTCCTGCTGGTCTGCGGACTGTCCGTGCTGCTGGTGCTCGGCCGGATCGGCCATGTGCTGGCCAGTCCGGGGAAGGAGCGCCGGCGCCGGACGGTGAGCCGGTGGCTACTCGTCGTCGGCATCCTCATGGTGCTGCTGGGATTTCCACTCTTCTTCGGAGGGCTTCCGGTCCCTCTCCCCGCGAGTTGGTGGGTGACCCCGATCGTCCCGTCGCTCGTAGCGGCGCTGGGCGCCACCCTGGCGTTCTTCTCCGTGCAGCAGCGTCTTCAGGCGAGCGTGGACGACCCGGACCGGCACGAAGGGACCGCCGATCGGATGTGGTCCGCGGGCGGTGCCCTGCTGATCGGACTGCTGGCCCTGAGCCTGTTCTTCGGCACGTCCCGGTACGTGACGATGCAGGGGCAGACCCATGCCTGGGAGGAGATCCAAGGGGGGTTTCAGGAGAGCCTGCACGTGGTGGTCTATTCGCACATCCCGATCGTCCACAACGCGACGGCCATCAAGTACCGGGACATGGGCGCCGGAAGGGGCCCGTACCGGCACCGATACCTCGGATTCCGCCTGCTCGTGAAGTCTCCGTCCCGCTTCTATCTGGTCTCGTACGCCTCGCGGACCATGGACTATCTGACGGTCGTGCTGCCCGACGACGAGACCCTGCGCGTGGAGCTGACCTCGCCCTGACCCCGCCTGTCACGGGATGATCTCGGACTCGGTCCCGGGGTCCACCGTTGTGGTGTCGGTCGGCGTGATGTCGGTCGGCGTGGTGTCGGTCGGGGTCGGATCGGTGGGGAGCGGGGTGTCGGTCGTCGGCGACTCGGTATTCGTGGCGCCGTTTTCGACGGCCTCCCCCGAGTAGGGCACGGTGATCGTTTCGCCCTCCGAGGTCTCGATGGTCACCACTCCGGAGTAGGGCCCCGCGACGTACGACGTGTGCATGAGGGTCATCTCACACTCCTGCCCGTCGGGCAGTGGATCGGGGCAGTTACCGCGCCCCGCCAATGTCTGCCCTTTGCTGGGGTTATCGGGCTGCGGCTCCGGATCTCCCATGCTCACGTCCCCGCCGCTGACGTTGCGGAACTTCAGCTTCCCGCCCGTCCGCTGGTTCACCTTGGCCGTCGGCACGCGGACCGGGGCGGCCTGACCGCCTCCGCCCTTCCCCGGGAAGACGGTCCCCAGGGTGTCGCCTTGTTGTGGCTGCGTCGGCTGCGTCTCCGTCGGCGAGGCCGTGGTCTCCGTCCCGTCGCCCCCGCCGCCGCCCCCGCAGGCGGCCGTCCCGGCGAGGGCCAAGGCCACCGCCGTTCCGACGAGGACACGGGCGATTCGAGACATCACGGCGTCAGCACCTCCGCTACCGGCCGGCGGGTCCGGCCCGGGGCCAACCTGGCACAGCTGCGGTGGGTAGTCGACGCGATCCATGCGGTGACACAGCGTGATCACCTGAATGGAGGGGGGATGCTACGGCGAGGGCCCGGGCGGAGGACCGTAAACTCCGCCCGGGCCCTCGCCGGTCTCAGTGGGCGAACCGCGCGATCGGGTTCACCAGGTCGCCGACGAGCTGGAGCGCCGCCGACGGGTCCGCCAGGTCCACCATCTGCTTGTTGTTGCGCAGCTGGAGCCGGTTGAGGGCCGACAGCGCGAACGTCTCGGCGAACATGTCGTACTGCGCGAACTTGTCCGCCAGCTCCGGCTTCGACTCCTGGTAGCCGCGCACGCACTCCGCGACCGTCCGCCAGAACGCGTCCTCGTCCAGCACGCCCTCCGCCGCCAGCGTCGCCCCGAGGAAACGGAAGAAGCAGTCGAAGACGTCCGTGAAGATCGACAGCAGCTTCATGTCCTCCGGGACCTCGGCCCGGATCCGCTCCACCGCGGGCGGCAGGACCGCGTCCGGGTCCATGACGCAGATTTCCTCGGCGATGTCCTTGAAGATCGCCCGGGCGACCGCGCCCCGCTCGTCGAGGACGAGGATCACGTTCTCGCCGTGCGGCATGTAGACCAGGTCGTAGGCGTAGAAGCAGTGCAGCAGCGGCAGCAGGTACGCGTCCAGATAGCCGCGCAGCCACTCGGTCGGGGCCAGGCCCGAGTCCTTGACCAGCGCGCCCGCCAGAGAGGCGCCCTCGTGGTCGACATGGAGCAGCGAGGCCATGGTCGCGAGCCGCTCACCGGGTGCCAGGGACGGCACCGGCGACTCGCGCCAGAGCGCGGCGAGCATCTTCCGGTAGGGCGAGTAGCGGTCGGTGGCGGCCTCGTACTCCAGGTGCCGGTAGCCGATCGCGGCCCGCTCCCGGATGATCGAGAACCGTGCCGCCTTGAGGACGGAGTCGGCCTCGATGAGGCCGTGCAGCCAGTCGTTGATCGCCGGGGTGGCCTCCATGTACGCCGCCGAGAGCCCGCGCATGAAGCCCATGTTGAGGACCGACAGCGCCGTCTTCACATAGTGTTTGGCCGGGTCGGAGGTGTTGAAGAAGGTACGGATCGACTGCTGCGCCAGATAGGCGTCGTCGCCCTCGCCCAGGTAGACCAGGCGCTCCTGGGCGACCTCCGCGGCGAAGGTGACGGACAGCTTGTTCCACCACTGCCAGGGATGGGCCGGCATCAGCAGGTAGTCGGCCAGGTCCAGGCCCCGCTCGGCGAGGGTCGCGGCGAAGCCGTCGACCGCCTTGTCGCCCAGCTCGGCGCGGATGAAGGTCTCGTACTCCAGGCCCGCGCCCGCCGTGAAGGTGGTGCGGTCGCGGCGCGCCGCCAGCCAGATCAGATGGATGGGCGTCGCGGCCTCGGGGGCGTACGCGCGGTACTCGTCCACGCCGAAGCCGAGCCGGCCGTTGTTGGCGACGAAACAGGGGTGGCCCTCGGTCATCCCGGTCTCGATCGCCTGGAAGTCCGCGCGTGCCAGCTCGGCGGCGGAGACGCGCGGCTTGGTCGCCTTGTACGCCGTACCGGCCAGGGTGGAGGAGATCTCCTCCAGATAGACCGGCAGGATCTCGTCGCTCAGGCCCAGCGAGCCGCGCAGCTCGGTGATGAACCGCAGCGCGTCGAGGGGGAGCTGCTCCTCGCCGCGGTGGCAGCTGATCGACTCGGGGTAGACCTGCCAGTGGTCGAGCGCGAACCGGTCGGCGGTGAAGCGGTACTCGATCGTGCCGTCGTCGCTGAGGACCTTGTAGCGGCTCTCGCCCAGTTCCCGCGGGTCGAGCAACCGCTCGTGGATGAATTCGGCCAGGCCCTTGCGGATCAGCGCGCGGTTGGCGTCGGCCCAGCGTTCGGGCGTCAGGTGGGAGACGGGGCTGCTCATGCGGCACCGCCCATGGCCGCCTCGAACTGGGCGCGGGTGCAGAAGCTGAGCAGCGCGTTCTTCTCCGGCTTGGCGATCTCCCGCTCGGGGACGAAGCCGACGGCCGCGTTGAGGGCGTGGACGGCGGTGTTGCGGACGTCCGGCTCGACGACGACCCGGGCGGTCGCCGGGTCGGCGAACAGCTCGCGCATCACGGCGGTGATGACGGCGCGGGTGAAGCCGTGTACGGGGGTGTCGCTCGGGGCGACCAGGAAGTGCATGCCGACGTCGCCGGGCAGGGCGTCGTACAGACCGACCAGTTCGACCTTCGAGGGGTCGTACCGCTCCATGAGGAAGGCGGGCTCGCCGTCGTGCAGACCGAGGAAGGCGTCGTGGTGCTCGGCCGCCGCGATCGCCATGTACTCGCGCTCGACGTCCTGCAGTTTCGCGTCCTGCATCAACCAGAAGGCGGCCTTGGGGTGGGTGACCCAGGGGTGGATCAGCTCGGCGTCGGCCAGCGGGTCGAGGGGCCGGAAGGCGAAGGTGCCTATGCCGGGGGTGGTGAGGGTGGTGCTCATACCGCGAACTCCTGGAAAGCGATGGTCTTCTCGACGGGGTAGTAGTCGGAGCCCAGCATCGCTCCGATGATGTAGGCGTTGCGGTACGCCCCCATGCCCAGGTCGGGCGAGGTGATGGAGTGCGTGTGCACACCGGCGTTCTGCAGGAAGACGCCGCGGCCCGTCGTGTCGATCGAGTAGTTGCGGGCCACGTCGAAGCGGCCCTGGCCGTCCCACTTGAGGCGGTCGCGGACCGGCTCCAGGAAGGCGGGGACGGCGTACTTGTAGCCGGTGGCGAGGATCAGGCCCTCGGTCTCCACCGTGAAGTCCTTCTCCTGCTCCTCCTGGTGGAAGCCGAGCGTGTACGTGCCGCTCGTGTCGTCGTACGCGGCGGAGAGCAGGGCCGAGTTGGTGAGCAGCCGGGTGGGGACCGGGCCCGCCAGGTTCTTCTGGTAGAGCAGGTCGAAGATGGCGTCGATCAGCTCGCCGTCGATGCCCTTGAAGAGACCCTTCTGCTGGGTCTCCAGGCGGTAGCGGGTCCGCTCGGGCAGCGCGTGGAAGTAGTCCACGTACTCCGGCGAGGTCATCTCCAGGGTGAGCTTGGTGTACTCCAGCGGGAAGAAGCGCGGGGAGCGGGTCACCCAGTTGAGCCGGTAGCCGTGGACGTCGATCTCGGACAGCAGGTCGTAGTAGATCTCCGCCGCGCTCTGGCCGCTGCCGACGAGGGTGATCGACTTCTTCTTCTGGAGCGCCTCCTTGTTCGGGAGGTAGCGCGAGTTGTGGATCAGGTCGCCGCCGAGGCCCTGGCAGGGCTCGGGCAGGTGCGGCGGGGTGCCGGTGCCCAGCACGATCCGGCGGGCGCGGAACGTTTCTCCGGCCTCGGTCGCGACGACGTACTCCTCGCTGCTCTCGTCGTACGAGACGGAGGCGACGGTCGTGGAGAAGCGGATGCTGCTCAGTTTGGCGGCCGCCCAGCGGCAGTAGTCGTTGTACTCCGTCCGCAGGGGATAGAAGTTCTCGCGGATGTAGAAGGAGTAGAGCCGGCCCTTCTCCTTCAGATAGTTGAGGAAGGAGTACGGCGAGGTCGGGTCGGCCATGGTCACCAGGTCCGACATGAACGGCGTCTGGAGGTGGGCGCCTTCGAGGAACATGCCCGAGTGCCATTCGAAGTCGGGCTTGGACTCCAGGAAGAGGCCGTTCAGATGGTCGATCGGCTCGGTCAGGCAGGCCAGGCCGAGGTTGAACGGACCGAGCCCGATGCCGATGAAGTCGTAGGTGTCAGGCGTGGACAAGGTTCTCTCCCAGGTACTGCTCGGCATGGCCGGCTATCAGATCGAGGACGGCGGCGATGTCGGCCACGGTCGTCTCGGGGTTGAGCAGGGTGAATTTCAGGTACTGGCGGCCGTCGAC
The DNA here is from genome assembly GCF_040611675.1 of Streptomyces sp. NPDC006551. NCBI lineage: Bacteria > Bacillati > Actinomycetota > Actinomycetes > Kitasatosporales > Streptomycetaceae > Streptomyces > Streptomyces sp. NPDC006551. The sequence goes on along the minus strand of NZ_JBEXOT010000033.1, from coordinate 70,027 downwards.
CTTGGTCCCGGCGACGACGGCCTCGCCCGAGGCGAAGAGCGCCTTGCGGGCGTAGAGGTTGGCCCGGTCGATCTCCGCGGGGGAGGTGACGGCCTCGGGGACGTAGCGGTAGACGAGCGTGGACAGCTGCGGCTGGACGACCACGTCGTAGCGCGGGTCCGCGGCGAGCAGGTCCCAGCCGGCCCGCGCCAGGTCGCAGACCTCGTCGAAGAGCTCGCCGACCCCGTCGGCGCCCATCACGCGCAGCGTCATCCACAGCTTGAGCGCGTCGAAGCGGCGGGTGGTCTGCAGCGACTTGTCGACCTGATTGGGGATCTGCTCGGCGATCGTACGACGAGGATTGAGGTAGTCCGCGTGGTAGGTCGCGTGGCGCAGGGTGGCGCCGTCGCGGACCAGGACGGCGGAGGAGCTCACCGGCTGGAAGAACGACTTGTGGTAGTCGACGGTGACCGAGTCGGCCCGCTCGATGCCGTCCAGGAGGTGGCGGCGAGTACGGGAGGCGAGCAGTCCGCAGCCGTAGGCCGCGTCCACGTGCATCCAGGCGCCGTACTCGGAGGCCAGGGCGGCGATCTCGGGCAGCGGGTCGATGGAGCCGAAGTCGGTGGTGCCGGCGGTGGCGACGATCGTCATCGGGACCAGGCCCTCGGCGCGGCAGGCCTCCAGCTCGGCGGCGAGGACGACGGACTGCATGCGCTTGGTGCGGTCGACCGGGATGGAGATGACGGCGTCGGCGCCGAGGCCGAGGAGGGTGGCCGACTTCTGGACGCTGAAGTGGCTGCACTCGGAGGAGAAGATGCGGAGTTTCGCCAGGTCCCGCGTCTTGGCCTCCTCGCGGGCCAGCAGCAGCGCCTGGAGGTTGGACTGCGTACCGCCGCTGGTGAACACGCCGTCGGCGGCCGGTCCGAGGCCGATCCGGCCGGTGGTCCAGTCGATGAGCTTGCGCTCGATGAGGGTGCCGCCGGCGCTCTGGTCCCAGGTGTCCAACGAGGAGTTGACCGCCGAGAGGACGGCCTCGCCGAGAACGGCGGGGATCACGACCGGGCAGTTGAGGTGGCCCAGGTAGCGCGGGTGGTGGAAGTAGACGGCGTCGCGGAGGTAGACGCTCTCCAGCTCGTCGAGAGCGGCGGAGGAGTCGCCGAGCGGCTTGTCGAGGTCGACGGCGTCGACGAACGGGGCCAGTTCGGCGGGGGTGACGCCGGTGAACGGGCGTCGGGTCGTGGCGAGTTTCTCCGCCACCCGCTCGACTCCTTCGATGACGGAGCGTCGATAGCTCTCCGCCGTGGCGTCGTTGAGCAGGTGCGAGCGCATGCGGGGTCCTCCCGGAGGGACGGGGACTCGGTCGCTTCCTCCGGACAGAAGAAGGGGGGCGAGGGAGCGACTTACGAAGTGAGGTTAGCCTAACCTAACTTCGCGTCGCAACATCCCTCGCCCCCCTCGGGAAGCGGGTGTTCCGTACGGCTACGACTCGTCGTCCGGGGCCTCGCGCAGGGCGTCCTCGCTCAGCCCCTTGCGCCAGTAGCCGACGAATGTGACGCGACGACGGTCCAGTTGACGCTCGTTCACGAAGTGACGGCGCAGCGCCTTCACGGAGCCCGACTCGCCCGCGATCCACACGTACGGAGCCTCGCCGGGCAGCTCGGCGCCGCGCACCGCGTCCACGGCCGACGGCGCGCCCTCCTCACGGACCAGCCAGGTGACGGTGGCGTCGGCCTCCGTCGCGAGCTCCAGGCGGTCCCCGGAGTACGGGACTTCGAGATACACCTGGGCCCGGGTCTCGGCCGGCAGCCACTCGAGAACGGCGGAGGCCGCCGGCAGGGCCGTCTCGTCGGCCCAGATCAGTACGGAGTCGGCGTCTGCCGGCAACCGGAAGCGGACGCCCGTGTTCTCGGCCACCGCCGGGCCGAGCACCACGACCTTGTCACCCGGCTTGGCGTGCTGCGCCCAGCGACAGGCCGGGCCGCCGTCCTCGTGCAGCGCGAAGTCGATGTCGACCTCGTCGGGTGCGGTGCGCTGCTCGCGGACGGTGTACGAACGCATCACGGCGCGCTCGTCGTCGGGCATCGCCCGCCAGGCGCCGAGGACGGCGTACAGGTCCGGGGTGTCCAGCGGCGGCAGAACGGGCTCCGGCTGCCCGGGATGGGGCAGGAAGAGGGAGAGCGACTGGTCGCGGCCCCCGGAGGCGAAGGACTTCAGGTCCTCCCCGGTGAAGGTGATCCGGACCAGGGACGGGCCGAGCCGCCTCGTCCGGTCGACCTGGAGGGAGAAGAACTGGAACGGAGCGGTCTCGGCGGTCGTCATCGGGTCAGGACACCTTCTTCGCGTTCTCCAGGGCCTTGGCCAGGTCCTCCAGGAGCGGGGCGCACTTGGCGTAGGAGTAGATGGGCTCGGTCACGCGCGGGATGACCTGGCCGGCCTTGACGGCGGGGAGTGCGGCCCAGGTCGGCTTGGCCTTCAGGGCCTCGGGCTGCAGGGCCGAGGTGCGGTTGTCGAGCATGATGATGTCGGCCTGGTACTTGTCGACGTTCTCCCAGCTCAGACCCTCGAACCAGCCGCCCTGGTCGAGCTTGGTGGGGACGACGATGTTGACGCCCAACTCCTTGAAGTAGAGCGTGTCGGTCGGGCGGACCGGGGTGGAGACGTAGAACAGGTCGGGGGAGCCGGAGCCGATCAGGACCTTGATGTCCTTCTTGCCCTTGGCGGCCTTGCGCACCCGCTCGGCGGCGGCCTCGAAGCGGGCCTTGTCGTCGAGGATCTTCTTGGTCTTGACGTCGGCGCCGAGCGAGGCGGCGAGGTCGGCGTGGCGCTGGAGCACCTGCGGCATCGAGTGGTCGGCGGCCCACAGCGCGACGCTCGGGGCGACCTTGAGGATCTTGTCCTTCTGCTCGGCCGGGACGTACCAGAGGTCGTTCTTCTCCCACATGTCCGTGATGAGGAGCTCGGGGTTGAGCTTGAGGTACTCCTCGATCTTGAACTCGCCCCAGACGTTGCCGATGATCTTGACCTTCTTGATGTCGAGATCGCCGGCCTGGACGTCGGGCTTGTCCTCGTTCGTCTTGGGGTCCTTGACCGTGGTCGGACCGAAGACGCCCGCGACCTCGACGCCGAAGTCGTGCAGGGCGGCGGCCGTGCCGGTGAAGGCGACGATGTTCTTCGGCGTGGACGCGGACTTGGCGACCTGGCCGCGGTCGTCCTTGAACTCCCAGGAGCCGGACTTCTCGGCGGTGCCGGTACCGGACTTGGTCTCGCTTCCGCAGGCGGCGAGCGCGGCGCCGAGCCCGAGGACGCCGCCCGCGGCGAGGAGGCCGCGACGGGTGAGATGAGTGGCTCGGGCGTTGCTGGGCATGGCGAAGTCGCTTTCGATACGTGCCGGGGTCGGCCTGGGCTGGGCAATTCGAGGGTAGGTTAGCCTAACCTCACGTGGATCAGTAGGGCCGGGTTCGTAGGCGTACGTCACATGCGCCTGGCATAGACCGCGCTCTGTTCCATGAGCTTTGTGAGCTTTGTGAGTTCAGTGAGCTTGTGGGTTCTCTGGGCTTTGTGAGTCGCACTCGAACCACACCGTCTTGCCGTCTGCGCACGGCTCCACGCCCCACCGATCGGTCACGGCCTCGACGAGCGTGAGCCCTCGCCCGCCCTCCGCGAGCGGCTCCGCCGCCTTGGCGTACAGCGGCCCGGGCGCCGAGTCGGCCACCTCCACGCGAAGTCCGTACGGCTCCCGCAGGATCAGGACGGTGCAGCGCCGGCCGGGGGCATGCCGTACGACATTGGCGACGAGTTCGGTGAGCGCCAGCTCGGCGGCGTCGGTGAGGTGGTCGAGCCCCCAACGGATGAGGAACATGCGGAGGATGCGGCGCATGTGACCGGCGGAGTGCTCACCGACGGTGAAGCCCATGCGGTAGCTCGCCTGAAGTTCCGTCGGATAGAGGTCAGTTGCCTGATTCATGCCTCCAGGGTGGGGGTGGGTCGTTACGCTCGGCTACGGACCGAACACAACGCCTCGCGGCGTGAGCTTGGGGGTGACCTCGTCGTGGTCAACATCCGCAGCCTCGACCCCAGCGCGTCACCGCTGGACTACTACGGAGCGGAGCTCCGCCGCCTGCGGGAGGAGGCGGGGCTCAACCAGGCGCAGTTGGGCGACATCGTCTTCTGCACGGCGTCGCTGATCGGCCAGATAGAGACGGCGAAGAAGGTCCCGACGCGGAGGTTCTCCGAACAGCTGGACGCGGCGCTGATGACGGGCGGGGTGTTCTCGCGGCTGGTGGGGTTGGTGCTGAAGAGCCAGTTGCCGAACTGGTTCCAGCCGTACGCGGAGATGGAGGCGAAGGCGACGTACATCTCGACGTACCAGGCGCAGCTGGTGTACGGCCTGCTCCAGACGCCGGAGTACGCGCGGGCGGTCCTCGGAGTCGACCACCCCGACAAGCTCGACGCCATGGTCGCGGCGCGGATGGAGCGTCAGCGGATTCTGGAGCGCGAGCACCCGCCTGTGCTCTGCGTGGTGCTGGACGAGGGTTCGCTGCGTCTGGAGATCGGCAGCCGTGAGGTCATGCGAGATCAACTCCGACGGTTGTTGAGTTATGTGAACCACCCATGGGTCCACGTTCAGGTGCTTCCATTCTCGGCCGGACAGCACGCTGGGATGATGGGCTCGTTCAACCTGCTGCGGTTCGAGGACGACCCGGACCTCTTCTATGCGCCGATCTACGGCGGTGGCCACATGACGGCCAATCCGCAAGTGATCAGGGAACGTTCCGTCGGTTACGCTCGGCTTCAGGCCACGGCCCTGTCCCGGGAGGACTCGGCGGCGCTGATCGCACGCGTGATGGAGGAACGGTATGGGCACCAGCCAGGTCCTGCGCTGGCGTAAGTCGTCGTACAGCGGCTCGGACGGTGGCGACTGCGTCGAGTGCGCCCCGCTCGGCACCGCCACTTGGCGTAAGTCGTCCTTCAGTGGCCCCAACGGCGGCGACTGCGTCGAGGTCGCCGACCTCACCGCCCATGTCGCCGTCCGGGACTCCAAGAAGCCTGAGGGTCCCGTCTTCCTGGCCGCGCCGGCCGCGTTCACCGCGTTCGTGAGCGCGGCGGCCGAGGGGCGCCTGGGCTGACCGTGGCGGCGGGCCCCGGCGGCCTTCTGGGTCGGCCGCCCTCTCTCCGAGTGTGGCGCCCTTCGCCGGCCCCTCAAGGGCGCTCCTTCGTCGCGTCGCTGCGCGATTCCGCTTCGCTCCACCCTTGACCGGCCGGCTCCGGGCGCCTTTTCACACTCGGAGGGCGGCCGGGGGGTGGCGGCGCCGGGGGCCCGTCCGTGGTTCCGGCCGTCTCGGCGAGCGCGGGCCCGTGGGTGGGATTGCGCGGCAGTTGAATGGGGCGGCCCGGCGGTGCTCAGCGGGATGCGACCGTCGGTGAGTTGGGCTTCATGCCCCGCTGGTCACTGTCGATGGGTGGTGGGGGTTGGATGGTCCCGGCACGACCGCAAGCGCGCCATCATCGGCGCTGGCTGGCGAGATTGTTCCAGTTCACCCCCTTTGCTCCATGAGTTACCGGGAGTAGGGAGGGGTTGCGGTCACTGCGGGGCTCGCGGTGGAGGCCTTTTGGTTCCCCCACCCCGCCCCTTCCCGAAACCCTGCCGGGGGCTGGGGGTTGGTGCGGGCCAGGGGTCGCTTCCCCGGCGCCGGGGCTTCGCCCCCGCTCGCGGAGCGGACACGCCGGCTCGCGGCTGCGTTCGTGGTTCGGATGCGCTCTGCGCCACAGGACTACGAGGGGCAGGATTCGCCACCGCCCGCCGGGGGTGACCAGGGGGGCATGAATGGTCACCGGCCACCCGGGAGCGACCGGGGGCAGGATCCGCCACCACCCACCGGGGGTGACCAGCGGGGCATGAAGCCCAGCCGCCCACCGGCCGCAGGACGCCAAGCGCCGCCGTCACCGCCCCATTCAACTGCCGCGCAATCCCACCCACGGGTCCGACGCCCGCCCACGGCGCTGCGCGCCGGACGGGCCCCGGGCGTGGCCACCCCCCGGGCCGCCCTCCGAGTGTGAAAAGGCGGGTGGAGGCGGCGGGTCAAGGGTGGAGCGCAGCGGAATCGGCCCAGCCGACGCGACGTAGGAGCGCCCTTGAGGCGACGGTGGAGCCCGCCACACTCGGAGAGAGGGCGGCCACCACCAGAAGCTCACAGGTCCGGCCGGCCCGGAGGCCCCGAGCCCCCGCATGCGCAGTCGCACCGAGTTGTTCCGGCTCCCCGGAGAGCCGGAACAACCGGGGAGCCCGTAAAGCCGAGGCGCCGGAACAACCGGGGAGCCCGTAAAGCCGGGGAGCCGGAACGATTGAGGCCCGGTCAGGCAGGCAGGCCCAACTCCCGCGCGATCAGCATGCGCTGCACCTCGCTCGTACCCTCGCCGATCTCCAGGATCTTGGAGTCGCGCCACATCCGCGCCACCGGGTACTCGTTCATGAACCCGTAGCCGCCGTGGATCTGGGTCGCCTCACGGGCGTTGTCGACGGCCACTGTCGAGGAGTACAGCTTCGCCAGCGCCGCCTCCTTCTTGAACGGCTCGCCCAGCACCAGCCGGGACGCCGCGTCCCGCCAGCCGACCCGGGCCATGTGGGCCCGCATCTCCATGTCCGCGATCTTGAACTGGACGGCCTGGTTGTCGCCGATCGGACGCCCGAACGCATGGCGCTCCTTGGCGTACTTCACCGACTCGTCGACACAGCCCTGCGCGAGACCGGTGGCCAGCGCCGAGATCGCGATCCGGCCCTCGTCGAGGATGCGGAGGAACTGCGCGTATCCCCGGCCCTCCTCGCCCAGCAGGTTCGCCGCAGGGACCCGTACGTCGTCGAAGGACAGCTCGCGGGTGTCCGAGGCGTTCCAGCCCACCTTGGAGTAGGGGGCGGCGACCGTGAAGCCGGGGGTGCCGGAGGGCACGATGATCGAGGAGATCAGCGGGCGGCCGTCCGGCTTGCGGCCGGTGACGGCGGTGACGGTGACCAGACCCGTGATGTCCGTACCCGAGTTGGTGATGAAGCACTTGGAGCCGTTGATGACCCACTCGTCCCCGTCGCGTACGGCGGTGGTGCGGGTGCCGCCGGCGTCCGAGCCGGCGCCCGGCTCGGTCAGGCCGAACGCGCCCAGGATCTCGCCGGAGCACATCCGGGGCAGCCACTCCTGCTTCTGCTCCTCGGTGCCGAAGCGGTAGACCGGCATCGCGCCGAGCGAGACGCCCGCCTCCAGGGTGATGGCCACGGAGGAGTCGACCCGGGCGAGCTCCTCCAGGGCGATGCCGAGGGCGAGGTAGTCGCCGCCCATGCCGCCGTACTCCTCCGGGAAGGGCAGGCCGAACAGGCCCATGCGCCCCATCTCGCGGACGATCTCGTACGGGAACTCATGGCGCTCGTAGTAGTCGCCGATCTTCGGGGCGACGACGTCGTGGGCGAACTCCTCCACGGTGCGGCGGAGTTCCTCGTGCTCTTCGGAGAGCCGGTGGTCGAGGGACATGGCTAGGACTCCTTGTGAGAGTTCGCCGCGAGCGCGCGGACGGTACGGGAAGGGCTCGGTCGGCCCAGTTGGTCGGCCATCCACACGCTGGTGGCGGTGAGGGCGGCCAGATCGACCCCGGTCTCGATGCCGAGGCCGTCGAGCATCCACACGAGGTCCTCGGTGGCGAGGTTGCCGGTGGCGCTCTTGGCGTACGGGCAGCCGCCGAGGCCGCCTGCGGAGGCGTCGACGGTGGTGACGCCGTGCTGGAGCGCGGCGAGGGTGTTGGAGAGGGCCTGGCCGTAGGTGTCGTGGAAGTGCACGGCGAGACGGGAGGTGGGCACCCCGCCCTCGTTCAGGGCCGTGAGCAGCTCCTTCACATGCCCCGGGGTGGCGACGCCGATGGTGTCGCCCAGGCTCAGCTCGTCGCAGCCCATGTCGGCCAGGGCCTTGGTGACCCGGACGACCTGCTCGACCGGGACCGGGCCCTCCCACGGGTCGCCGAAGCACATCGAGAGATAGCCGCGGACCTTCAGGCCCTGCTCTATGGCCCGGGTGACGGTCGGCGCGAACATGGCGAGGGCCTCGTCGACCGTCCGGTTGAGGTTGGCCTTGGCGAAGGACTCGGTGGCGGAGGCGAAGACGGCGATCTCGCGGGCGCCGAGGGAGAGGGCACGGTCGAGGCCGCGCTCGTTGGGGACGAGCACGGGAAGGCGTGCCGGGACGCCCCGCAGGAGGGGGAACAGCTCCTCGGCGTCGGCCAGCTGGGGCACCCACTTGGGATGCACGAAGCTGGTGGCCTCGACGGTGGAGAGTCCGGCCCCGGCGAGCCGCCGGACGAACTCGGCCTTGACGGCGGTCGGGACGACCGTCTGTTCGTTCTGCAGCCCGTCGCGGGGCCCGACCTCGTGGATCCGCACGCGGGCGGGGAGCCCGGGGGCGGGCACCTTCATGGGCAGGCCCGTGGTCATGATTCCTCCCTGGGGGTCACCAGGGCGAGGACCTGGTCCATGGCGACGGTGGTGCCGGGCGTGACGTCCAGCTCGGTGACGGTGCCGGCGTGCGGGGCGGAGATGACGTGCTCCATCTTCATCGCCTCGACGACGAGCAGACTCTGACCGGCCTCCACCTCGTCCCCGACGGCCACCTTCACGACGGTGACGGTCCCGGGCATGGGCGCGGCGAGCGTGTCGGCGCCTCCGTGCCGGGCGCCGGACAGGGCGGCGGCGACGGGGTCGTGATCCTGTACGTGCCAGGAGTCGCCGTCCCTGCCGAGCCAGGTCCCCTCCGGGGAGGGGACGATGTGGAAGTGGTGGGTGAGGCCGTCGAGGTGGACGGTGACCGACTCGGCCGTGACCCTCGCCCCGGCGGGCGCCTGCGCGGTGACGGGTTCGAGTCCCGCCACTCGCAGCGGGAAGCCCAGGGGGAGCGAACGGCCGCCGAGGCGCCACCCGTTCGGTACGGAGAACGGGTCGGTCCAGCCGGCGGAGGGGGCGGGGGCCAGCCCCGCGAGCCGTGCGGCGGCCGCCGCCGCGTAGACCTCGTCCGGTACGGACTTCGGGACCAGGCCCTCGGCCTCGCGCTCCACCAAGCCCGTGTCCAGGTCTCCCGAGACCACCGACTCGTGGGCGAGGAGGCGGCGCAGGAAGCCCGCGTTCGTCGGGACGCCCAGGGTGACCGTCTCCGCGAGCGCCGCGCGGAGCTTGCGCAGCGCCGTCGGGCGGTCCGCGGCGTGGACGATGACCTTCGAGAGCATCGGGTCGTACAGGCTGCCGACCTCCGTGCCCTCGCTCAGGCCCGAGTCCGTGCGGACGCCGTCGCCCTGCGGCTCGCGCAGCGACAGGACGGTGCCGCCCGACGGCAGGAAGCCGCGGGAGGGGTCCTCCGCGCAGATCCGGGCCTCGATCGCGTGACCGGTGAGCGTCACGTCGGACTGTGTGAAGGAGAGGGGCTCGCCCGCCGCCACCCGTAGCTGCCACTCGACCAGGTCCACTCCGGTGATCAGCTCGGTCACCGGGTGCTCCACCTGGAGACGGGTGTTCATCTCCATGAAGTAGTACGAGGAGGGGTCGACGCCCGGGACGATGAACTCCACCGTGCCCGCACCGACATAGCCGCAGGAGCGGGCCGCCTCCACCGCCGCCGCGCCCATCCGCTCGCGGATCTCCGGCGTCAGCAGGACGCTCGGCGCCTCCTCGATGATCTTCTGGTGGCGTCGCTGGAGCGAGCACTCACGCTCGCCGAGGTGGACGACGTTCCCGTGGGCGTCCGCGAGCACCTGGATCTCGATGTGGCGGGGCCGGTCGATCCACCGCTCCACCAGCAGCGTGTCGTCGCCGAAGGACGACCGCGCCTCGCGCCGCGCCGCCGCGATCTCCTCCTCCAGCGTCGACAGGTCGCGCACCAGGCGCATGCCCTTGCCGCCGCCGCCCGCCGAGGGCTTCAGCAGCACGGGGGCGCCCAGCTCCCGGGCCGCGGCCTCCAGTTCGGGATCGGCGGCGCCCGGCACGACCGGGACGCCCGCCGCCTTCACGGTCTCCTTCGCCCGGATCTTGTCGCCCATCAGCGAGATCGCCGAGGCCGGCGGCCCGATGAAGACCAGGCCGGCCTCCGCGCACGCCTGGGCGAACCCGGCGTTCTCCGCGAGGAAGCCGTACCCGGGGTGGACCGCCTGGGCCCCGGTCCGCGCGGCGGCGTCCAGGAGCGCCGGGACCGAGAGGTAGGACTCGGAGGCGGCCGGCGGACCGATCCGTACCGCCGTGTCGGCCTCCCGTACATGACGGGCGTCCGCGTCCGCGTCGCTGTACACGGCGACCGAGCGCACGCCCATCGCCCGCAGCGTACGGATGACGCGGACCGCGATCTCGCCGCGGTTGGCGACCAGAACTGTGTCGAACATGGTCATCTGTCACTCACATCCGGAAGACGCCGAAGGCGGGTTCGTTCAGAGGGGCGTTGGCGCAGGCGGTGAGGGCGAGGCCGACCACCTGCCGGGTCTCCATCGGGTCGATGACCCCGTCGTCCCACAGCCGGGCCGTCGCGTAGTAGGCGTTGCCCTGGGTCTCGTACTGCTCGCGGATCGGGGCCTTGAAGGCGTCCTCGTCCTCCGCGCTCCAGTCGTCCCCGAGCTGGTCGCGCTTGACCGTCGCGAGCACGGACGCGGCCTGCTCGCCGCCCATGACCGAGATCTTGGCGTTGGGCCACATCCACAGGAAGCGGGGGGAGTAGGCCCGGCCGCACATCGAGTAGTTGCCCGCGCCGTACGAGCCGCCGACGACGACCGTCAGCTTCGGCACCCGCGTGCACGCCACCGCCGTCACCATCTTGGCGCCGTGCTTGGCGATGCCGCCCGCTTCGTAGTCCCGCCCCACCATGAAGCCGGAGATGTTCTGCAGGAACAGCAGCGGGATCCCGCGCTGATCGCACAGTTCGATGAAGTGGGCGCCCTTCTGGGCGGACTCGGAGAACAGGATGCCGTTGTTGGCGACGATGCCGACCGGATGGCCGTGGATCCGGGCGAAACCGGTGACCAGCGTCTGCCCGTACTCCGCCTTGAACTCCTGGAAGCGCGAGCCGTCCACGATCCGCGCGATGATCTCGCGGGCGTCGTAGGGCGTACGGGAGTCCACCGGCACCGCGCCGTAGAGCCCCGCCGGGTCGACCTTGGGCTCCTCGACCGGCTCGACCGACCAGGGGAGCGGGCCGCGCTCGGGGAGCGTCGCGACGATGTTGCGGACGATGCGGAGCGCGTGGGCGTCGTCCTCGGCGAGATGGTCGGTGACCCCGGACGTACGGGAGTGGACCTCGCCGCCGCCGAGCTCCTCGGCCGTCACGACCTCGCCCGTCGCGGCCTTCACCAGCGGCGGTCCGCCCAGGAAGATCGTGCCCTGGTTCCGTACGATCACGGCCTCGTCGCTCATCGCCGGGACGTAGGCGCCGCCGGCCGTGCACGAGCCGAGGACCGCGGCGATCTGCGGGATGCCGGCGCCGGACATCCGGGCCTGGTTGTAGAAGATCCGGCCGAAGTGCTCCCGGTCGGGGAAGACCTCGTCCTGCAGCGGCAGGAAGGCGCCGCCCGAGTCCACGAGGTAGAGGCAGGGGAGACGATTCTCCAGCGCCACCTCCTGCGCCCGCAGGTGCTTCTTCACGGTCATCGGGTAGTACGTGCCGCCCTTGACCGTCGCGTCGTTGGCGACGATCACGACCTCACGGCCGGAGACCCGTCCGATGCCCGCGATCACTCCGGCGGCCGGTGCCTGGTCGCCGTACATGCCGTTCGCGGCGAGCGGGGCGAGCTCCAGGAAGGGCGAGCCCGGGTCCAGAAGCGTGTCCACCCGGTCCCGCGGCAGCAGCTTGCCGCGCGCGGTGTGCCGGGCGCGGGCCTTCTCTCCACCGCCGAGCGCGGCCTCGGCGAGCTTGGCGCGCAGGGTCGCGGCCAGCTCGTGATGGGCTGCCTCGTTGGCCTGCCAGGCCGGCGAGGCGGGATCCGCCGCGCTCGTCAGCACAGGTGCCTGCTGCATCGACTGAGCTCCCTTGCTCGGTTAATGAGCGTTAACGTATGTCGTTCAGGTTAACGACCGCTAACGGCGTTGTCTAGAATCGATCCCATGACCACGACCGCCAGGACCGACGCCCCGACGCGACGCGAGCAGATCCTCAAGGAGGCTGCCCGTCTCTTCGCCGAGCGCGGCTTCCACGGAGTGGGCGTCGACGAGATAGGAGCGGCCGTCGGTATCAGCGGTCCCGGGCTCTACCGGCACTTCGCGGGCAAGGACGCGATGCTGGCGGAGCTCCTCGTCGGGATCAGCGAGCGGCTGCTGGACGGCGGGCGGCTGCGGGTGGGCGAGACCACCGGCGACCCGCGGGCGGTGCTGGGCTCCCTCATCGACGGGCACATCGACTTCGCGCTCGACGACCGGCCGCTGATCACCCTGCACGACCGGGAGCTGGACCGGCTCAAGGACGAGGACCGCAAGCGGGTGCGGCAGCTGCAGCGGCAGTACGTCGAGCTGTGGGTGGCGGTGGTACGCGAGCTGTACCCGGCGTCCTCCGAGAGCGAGGCGCGGGCGGCGGTGCACGCGGTGTTCGGCCTCCTCAACTCGACGCCGCACCTCGGCGCCCTCGGACGCATGGCCATGGAGGAGCTGCTCAGGCGCCTGGCGCACGGGGCTTTCGGGGCGCTGGCGACGGCGTAGGGGCGCGCCCGGCCGTTCCAGCCGGTGGGACCGGTCTGGCGCCCCCCGGTGAGCCCGGCACAATGAGCACCATGCCGATACTCAGCCGCCCCGCCCTTGTCGAGCACCTTGTCCGGACCCGGATCGCGGGAGACGTCGCCACCCCGCGCGACAACAACCTCTCCCACTACCGCAAGCTCGCCAACGGCGACCGGCACTACTGGCTGGGCCTGGAGCTGGGAGACCGGTGGACCGACGAGCAGGACGTGCTCGCCGTGATGGCCGAGCGGTGCGGCGTGAACGACGATCCCGCCCACCGGGCCGGACAGGACACCATCGACCCCGAGCTGACGGTCGACGGTCTCGACCGGATGGCCGCCCGCCTGCGCAAGGCGGCCGCGGGCAAGGAGCGGGTGCTGTTCGCGACCGGCCACCCGGGCGCGCTGATAGACGTCCACAGCCGGGTCGCCGCCGGGCTGCGGGCGGCGGGCTGCGAGATCGTGCGGATCCCCGGCGGGCTCACGGCCGACGAGGGGTACGTCGTGCAGTTCGCCGACGTCGCCGTCTTCGAGCGGGGCGCGACCCTCTGGCACACGCACTCGCCGGAACCCATGAACGCGGTCCTCGACGGCCTGGAGCTCATGGGCGAGCCGCGGCCGGATCTCGTGGTCGCCGACCACGGCTGGGCCGGCCGCGCGGCACAGCGCGGCATCGACTCCATCGGCTACGCGGACTGCAACGACCCGGCCCTCTTCCTCGGCGAGGCCGAGGGAACCATGCAGGTCACCGTCCCGCTCGACGACCACGTCATCGACCCCCGCTACTACGAGCCGCTGACGGCGTACGTCCTGGACGCGGCGGGCCTGATGGCCTGACGGCCGGCATCTCACCTTGCCCACAACGGTGACGGGGCGGAGGTCCCTCATGGGCGGCGGGTCGGCGTGGGGTCGAGGTACACCCGGCGGATCGCCGGGAAGCGTTCGCGCAGCTGCTGGTCCGCCTCCTCGCAGGCCCATTCGATCTGTTCCGCCGACGCCACGTCCCGGAAGTCGATCTTCGCCGCGATCATGACCTCGTCCGGCCCCTGGATCAGCGTCGTCAGATCGAGGACGTCCATGATGTGCGGCACGGACAGCAGCTCCTCGCGGACCTCTTCCCGCATCCGCCCCGGCAGCGGGCGGCCGATCAGCAGCTCCGCGTTCGAGCGGCCCAGCACCCACGCGACGTACACCAGCAGCGCGCCGATCAGGAGGGACGCGATGCCGTCCCAGACCCCCGAGCCGGTGATCTGGCCACCCAGCAGACCGGCGGCCGCCAGCATCAGCCCCGCCAGCGCGGCCGAGTCCTCCATCACCACGGCCTTGACGGTGGTGTCGGGGGTGAGCCGCAGATAGCGGCCGAAGGGCGCCCTCACCCGGGTCGCCTCGCCCTTGACCTGCCGGATCGCGGTCCGCAGCGAGAAGCTCTCCAGGACGAAGGCGATGCCGAGCACGACGTACGAGACGAGCGGGTCGCCCAGCTCCTCGCCGTGGGCGAGCGTGTGGACACCGTCGTAGACGGAGAACACGGCGCCGCCGACGAAGGTGGCGACGGCGGCGAGCATCGCCCAGACGTAGCGCTCGCCGCCGTACCCGAGCGGATGGTCCTCGTCGGCCGGTTTCCCGCTCCGCCTGAGCGCGGTCAGCAGCATGACCTCGGTGACCGTGTCGGCGATCGAGTGGGCGGCCTCGGAGAGCATCGCGCTCGAGCCGCTGATGACACCCGCGACGGCCTTGGCGGCGGCGATCCCGAGGTTCGCCGCCGCCGCCACGATCACCGTGAAAGTGCTTTCGCCGTTCTCGGCCACGCTTGGACGGTATGTCCGATCATCAGCGCGGGACGCGAACGACACCCTCCTGGATGACGGAGATCGCCAGCTGCCCGTCGCGGGTGTAGATCCGCGCCTGGCCCAGGCCGCGGCCGCCCGAGGCGGACGGCGACTCCTGGTCGTACAGCAGCCATTCGTCGGCCCGGAACGGACGGTGGAACCACATCGCGTGGTCCAGGGACGCACCGACCACGTCGCCTACCGCCCAGCCGCCCCGCCCGTGGGCGAGGAGCACCGAGTCGAGCAGCGTCATGTCGGAGACGTACGTCGCCAGACAGACGTGCAGCAGCGGATCGTCGGCGAGCTTGCCGTTGGTACGGAACCACACCTGGGAGCGCGGTTCGCGCGGCTCCCCGACGCTGCCCCACGGGGGCGTGTCGACGTACCGCAGGTCCACCGCCGCCCGCGCCTCGATCAGCCGCTCGGCGACCGGGCCCGGCAGATGGCGCGGCAGCGTCTCGGCCGCCGTCGGCAGGGTCTCCGGATCCGGCGCGGCCGGCATGCCCGCCTGGTGCTCCAGCCCCTCCTCGTACGTCTGGAAGGACGCGGAGAGGTGGAAGATCGGCTGCCCGTGCTGGACCGCGACGACCCGGCGGGTGGTGAAGGAGCGGCCGTCGCGGATGCGGTCGACCGTGTAGACGATCGGCGCGCCCGGGTCCCCGGCGCGCAGGAAGTACGCGTGCAGGGAGTGGGCGAGCCGGTCCTCGGGAACGGTCCGGCCCGCCGCGACCAGCGCCTGGGCGGCCACCTGGCCGCCGAAGACGCGGGGTACGACGGCCGAGCGGGACCGGCCCCGGAAGAAGTTCTGCTCGATCTGCTCCAGGTCGAGCAGATCGAGCAGAGCGTCCAGAGCTTCGGGCACTTACAGACCCATCGACTTGGCGATGATCGACTTCATGATCTCGCTGGTGCCGCCGTAGATGCGGTTGACGCGGTTGTCGGCGTACAGGCGGGCGATCGGGTACTCGTTCATGTAGCCGTAGCCGCCGTGCAGCTGGAGGCAGCGGTCGATGACGCGATGCGCGACCTCGGTGCAGAACAGCTTGGCGGAGGCGGCCTCGGCCGGCGTCAGCTCGCCCGCGTCCAGGGCCTCCAGGGCGCGGTCGGCGACGGCCTCGGCGGCGTCCACCTCGGCCTGGCAGGCGGCCAGCTCGAACTTGGTGTTCTGGAAGTGCGCGACCGGCTTGCCGAAGACCGTGCGCTCCTGCACGTACTGCTGCGCGAACCGGACGGCGGCCTTGGCCTGCGCGTACGCCCCGAAGGCGATGCCCCAGCGCTCGGAGGCGAGGTTGTGGCCGAGGTAGTAGAAGCCCTTGCCCTCCTCGCCGAGCAGGTCCTCGACCGGCACCTTGACGTCGACGAACGCCAGCTCGGCGGTGTCGGAGGTGCGCAGGCCGAGCTTGTCCAGCTTGCGGCCGATGGAGTAGCCCTCGGACTTGGTGTCCACGGCGAAGAGCGAGATGCCGAAGCGGCGGTCCTCGGCGGTGGGCGCGGAGGTGCGGGCGCAGACGATCACACGGTCGGCGTGCACACCGCCGGTGATGAAGGTCTTGGCGCCGTTGAGGACGTAGTGCGTGCCGTCCTCGGAGAGCTTGGCGGTGGTCTTCATGCCCGCGACGTCGGAGCCGGTGCCCGGCTCGGTCATCGCGAGGGCCCACATCTCCTCACCGGAGACGAACTTCGGGAGGTAACGCTTCTTCTGCTCGTCGGTGGCGAGCATCTTGAGGTACGGCAGGGCGAGCAGCACGTGCACGCCGGAGCCGCCGAACTGGACGCCCGCGCGCGCGGTCTCCTCGTAGAGGACGGCCTCGAACTTGTGCGTGTCCAGGCCCGCGCCGCCGAACTCCTCGGGGACGTTGATGCCGAAGATGCCCAGCTCGCCGAGCTTGTCGTAGAACTCGCGCGGCGCCTGGCCCGCGGCGAACCACTCGTCGTAGACGGGGACGACCTCGGCCTCGATGAAGGCGCGGATGGTCTCCCGGAACGCCTCGTGGTCCTCGTTGAATACGGTACGGCGCACGGTACGACTCCTCCGATGTGCGGGGCCCAGTTGTCTAAGCGCTTGCTCAGTAGCCTGAACAGCTAAGTTACCCAGCGGTCACCCACCCTGTCCAGACTCCTCAACTGTGATCCAGGCCCGCCCCACGGAGTCGTACGCGTACACGGGCCGCCCCTTCGCCCCGCTCGTCCGGAAGGGTGCGCCGTCCTCGTCCCCGATCCGGACCGTGCCCCGGCGCCCCTCCGAGCTCCACTCCAGCTCCAGGTACCAGCGGCAGTCGCACCCCGCCGCCCCCGCCGAGACCAGCAGCTCCTCCGGCTCGGCGGCGCTGACCGCGTACGGGAAGGAGACCGCCGGGAGCGTCCGGCCCTCCTGCCCGGAGGCGTCGTACCCGTCCAGCGCCCGCGCCACCGGCCGCGGCCGGTCCAGGTCCACCTCGAAACGGCGCGGCGTCACCGCCCCGCCGCACCCCTCGTCCATCCGGTACCCCGCCCACGGCAGCGGCGCGCCCCGCTCCACCACCCGCACGTGCAGCGCCTGGAGCACCACCGCCGCCGTGCCCTTCCCCTGCACCGACACCCGCACCAGCGTCTCCCCGCCGTCCACGGCCCCCTGCGCCGCCGCCCAGCTCCGCGCGTCGGCCGCCTCCGGCGGGGGAGGGGGCGTCCGCTCCATGAGGTAGGTGTGCCCGCACCCGTTCTTCCAGATGTGCGAGGCGATCGTCCACGTCAGCGGCGCCGGTGGTTCGGCGGCCCGCTCCCGGGTCTTCCCGGGCAGGAGTACGGCTCCGAGCGTCACCGTCCCCACGACCGCCAGCGCCCCGCCGACCAAGCCCACCCACCCCCACCGGCGCCTCCGCCGCTCGGACGGGAGGCCCGGCACGCGCGCGTGCACGGGTTTCAGCTCGGGCTCGGACGCAGGCTCCGGGGCCGGCTCGGGCTCTGGCGCCGGCTTCGGTTCCGGGCCGGGCCCGGGCTCCGCGTCGGGCTCCGGGGCCGGCTCGGGCTCCGCGTCGGGCTCCGGCACCGGAGGGCGACGGGTGCGGGCCGCGCGACTCCAGGCCACCTCCAGGGCCCGCCGCTCCTCCTCGTCCGCCCCGCACAGCAGGGCGAGGCGGTCGACCACGGCGAACTCCTCCGGGACGGTCGCGCCCGAGCAGTAGCGGTGGAGGGTGGACGCGCTGACGCTCAGGCGCCGGCCCAGCGCCTCGTAACTGCGCCCGTCCCGCGCCTTCAGCGCGCGCACGCGCCCCGCGAACTCCCCGACGGCGGCGTCCTTCGGCATTCCATCCCCCTCGACCCTGCGTCCCACCCTTTACATCCCTGCACGTCAGCGGGGGTGGAATGGTTCCGGGACGGAGGGTGGGCGCGTCACCGTTGCAGGCGGCGGGCGCCGGCCCGACGCTGGTCGAGCACTGACCGAACGACCCGACGGGGGATCCACCACCATGAACAAGCTCCGTACCGCACTCGCCACCGCCGCCGCTGCCGCCCTGGGCCTCGCGGCCCTCGCCACGGCCCCGGCGCAGGCCGCTGCCCAGCCCGCTTTCCTCGCCGCCTCCCAGATGCCGCCGTCGTCGACGCCGTGGACCGCCACCCAGGTCTTCACCGGCATCCCGGAGAACGGCGGCGCCCTCTGCGCCCCGTACAAGATCCCGGCGCAGAACACCCGCTACCGCGAGTTCAGCACCGAGCTCGACACCAACGGCGTCCAGATCACCACCGTCGCCCGCACCGAGGCCGACGCCGTGAAGCTGGTCGACACCCTCCGCAAAGCCCTCGCCGGCTGCGGGCCCCTGCTGGAGCGGCAGAACCCGGGCCTGAAGGCCGTCAGCGCCTCCCACGGCAAGCTCGCCGTCGAGGAGGGTGCCTGGGTCTACAGCCTGGACACCGCCGACCCGCAGATCGGCATCACCGACATCCACCTCTTCTCCGTCGGCCGCGACGGCCGCACCGTCACCCTCGTCCGCTGGGGTCAGATGGGCGACTTCAAGGACGCCCCGCTGACCGCCTTCCGCACCACGACGAAGACCGCCGTCAACAAGCTCCACTGATCCGCTGATCCACGGCCTCACCTGAGCGCGAACCACAGCTCCATCCGTACGTCCGCGTCGTCCAGGTCCCTGTCCAGGAGCGTGGCGCAGCGGGCGATGCGCTGGCGGACGGTGTTGCGATGGATGTCCAGGGCGACGGCCGTGCGGTCCCAGTTGCCGTGCAGGGAGAGCCAGGCGCGCAGGGTCTCCGTCAGCGGCTCGGAGAGGGGCGCGAGGAGGGTCCGGGCGTACGTCGCCGCCTCCCCCTGGTCCATCAGCCCGGCGAAACCGGCGGGCCGGTGGCGTACGAGCGCCGCGCGGGTCGCCTCCGCCCGCCGGAGCGCCCGCGCGGCCTGCGCGTCGGCGGCGGCGAGGTCCCCGGCCTCGACGGGGGCACTGGCCCCGAGGATCCAGTCCGGCTGGGGCTCGGCCTCCCGCCCGGCGGGGAGCAGGAGCCGTACCGCTCCCTCGGCCGGCGCGTCGACCAGCGGCGTGCCGAGGGCGGACGCCAGCGTGGCCGCGGCGAAGGGGGTGCCGTCGCCGCCGTGGGAGTCGCCGTGGGCGTGGGCGTGGACCACGGTCCAGGGGCCCGGGCCCAGGGCGGGGGCCGCCTCGGCCGGTGCCGCGCCGAGCAGCAGCCGGACCAGGGCCGCGTCCCGGGCCGAGACGTCGGCGCCCCGGTGGGGAGCGGTCAGCAGCGACAGCAGAACCACCGCCACCCCGGCGATCGTGTGGTCCGCCGCCTCCCGGCGCTCGGCCGCGAGGCCCAGGGCCAGCCCCTCGCCGCCGCCCAGCGCGTACGCCGCGAGCCGCAGCCCGCCCCCGTCGCCGCTCGCGGAGGCCGGTCCGCCCGGGCGCGGGCCCACCACCCCCACCAGATCCCGCAGCGCGTCACTCGCCTCCGGTGGCACCGCGCGGCCCGCCGCCGCGTACTCCGTGCCGTCCGCCGTGAAGAGCGCCGCCCGCCCGCCGAGCCGGGACGCCAGCGCGCCGAGCACCGCCGGGACGGGGGCGGGCCGCGCGGCCGCCGTCGCCAGCGACTGCTGCGCCTCGGTCACCCGGCGCAGCTCGTGGTGGCGGGCCTCCGCCATCAGCCGCCAGACCGCCCGGGCCACCGCCGTGAACGGCGTGTGCGGAGGCACTTCGAGCAGCGGCAGCCCATGGCGCTCGCACGCCTCGACGAGCGCCGCCGGGACCGTGTCGTACACCGGCGTGACGCCGAAACCGAGCGCCGCCGCCCCGGCCTCCACCACCCGCTCGACGTACCGCGCCGGGTCCGTGAGCTGCACGCCCGCCGTCATCAGCAGCTCGCCGCCGAGCAGATACGGATAGGGGTCGGCCATCTCCGAGGTGTGCACCCAGTGGACGGAGGCGTCCTCCGGCCCGGCGAGCAGGCGCAGGCCGAGGTCCCGCCGGCCGAGCAGCGCGGCCAGCGAGACCGGTGGCGCCGGGGGAGTGGAGGTGGGCTCCTGCGTAGCGGGCATCGCCATGGATCCTTCGTACATCCGGAGCGTGAACGATGGATGAAACGTACACTTCAGCGTCGCTTTCCGGCCACCTACTGTCGTGGCATCCAGCGGCCGCGGGTACGGGCGGATGTCCCCGCGATCAGTCACTGGAGTCACTCCACCCGCACGACACGCCACCGAAGCGAACGAGGGAGGGCCCATGGCCGTCGACTACACAGTGATCGTCCTGTACCTGGCCGGCATGCTCGCGATGGGCTGGTGGGGCATGCGCCGCGCCAAGTCCAAGAGCGAGTTCCTGGTCGCGGGCCGTCGGCTCGGGCCCTGGATGTACTCCGGGACCATGGCCGCCATCGTCCTCGGCGGCGCCTCCACCATCGGCGGCGTCGGCCTCGGCTACAAGTACGGCCTCTCCGGCGCCTGGATGGTCTTCACGATCGGCCTCGGCCTGCTGGCCCTCTCCGTCTTCTTCTCCGCCCGGATCGCCCGGCTGAAGGTCTACACCGTCTCCGAGATGCTCGACCTGCGCTACGGCGGCCGGGCCGGTGTCATCTCCGGTGTGGTCATGTGGGCGTACACGCTGATGCTCGCGGTCACCTCGACCATCGCGTACGCCACCATCTTCGACGTCCTGTTCGACCTGCCCCGCACGATCGCGATCGTCCTCGGCGGCGCCATCGTCGTCGCCTACTCGACGCTCGGCGGCATGTGGTCCATCACCCTCACCGACATGGTGCAGTTCGTGGTGAAGACCATCGGCGTGCTGATCCTGCTGCTCCCCATCGCGGTCATCAAGGCCGGCGGCTTCGCCGAGATGAAGGCGCAGCTGCCCACCGAGTACTTCGCGCCGCTCGGCATCGGCGGCGAGACGATCTTCACCTACGTGCTGATCTACACCTTCGGCATGCTCATCGGTCAGGACATCTGGCAGCGCGTCTTCACCGCCCGGACCGACAAGGTCGCCAAGTGGGGCGGCACCGTCGCCGGTACGTACTGTCTGGTGTACGCGCTCGCCGGCGCCGTCATCGGCACGGCCGCCAAGGTGCTGTACCCGAAGCTGCCCAGCGCCGACGACGCCTTCGCGACCATCGTGAAGCACGAACTGCCCATGGGCGTGCGCGGACTCGTGCTCGCGGCGGCGCTCGCCGCCGTCATGTCCACCTCCTCCGGCGCGCTCATCGCCTGTGCCACCGTCGCCAACAACGACATCTGGTCGCGGCTGCGCGGCGCGGTGTCGTCGAAGGGGGACGACCACGACGAGGTGAAGGGCAACCGCCTCTTCATCCTGATCATGGGCATCGCCGTCATCTGCATCGCCATCGCCCTCAACGACGTGGTGCAGGCCCTGACCGTCGCCTACAACCTGCTGGTCGGCGGATTGCTCGTGCCGATCCTGGGCGGCCTGCTGTGGCGCCGCGGCACCGTGCAGGGCGCACTGGCCGGGGTCACCGTCGGCGGCCTCTCCGTCATTGGCTTGATGGGGGCTTACGGAATCTTGGCAAATGAGCCTGTTTACTATGGTTTGTTGGCGTCGCTTGCCGCCTATGTGATCGTTTCCCTGGCGACCCGCCCGACGGACGCCGCCGTACTGGCGACATGGCGGGCGCGGCTCGCGGGGGAGTCCCCGACGGAGCCGGACGCCGACCCGGCGTCCGCGTCCCCGCCCGCGACCGTGACCAGCTGACGACGTCGGCCGGGCCCCGAACGGGCCCGGCCACGCCACCCGCCCGCCCCGGACCCGTCCGGGGCTACCGGACCCCGTCAGGGAGCCGGACCCGTCCGTGACCCGGACACCCCGGACCCCGTCAGGGAGCCGGACCCCGTCCGTGACCCGGACACCCGGACCCCGTCCGGCAGACCACCGATACACCCCAGGAGGACCCGACCATGAGCAGCAGCGACCAGAGCGCTTTCCGAGGCCCGATCGACTCGTCCCGCATCCCGCGGTACGCCGGTCCCGCGACGTTCGCCCGGCTGCCGCGGCTCGACGAGGTCGGCACCGCCGACATCGCCGTGGTCGGCATCCCCTTCGACAGCGGCGTCTCCTACCGGCCCGGCGCCCGCTTCGGCGGCAACGCGATCCGCGAGGCGTCCCGCCTGCTCCGCCCGTACAACCCGGCGCAGGACGCCTCGCCGTTCGCCCTCGCGCAGGTCGCCGACGCCGGTGACATCGCCGCCAACCCGTTCAACATCAACGAGGCCGTCGAGACCATCGAGGCCGCGGCCGACGACCTCCTCGGCACCGGCGCCCGCATGATGACCCTCGGCGGCGACCACACCGTCGCCCTGCCGCTGCTGCGCTCCGTCGCCAAGAAGCACGGCCCGGTCGCCCTGCTCCACTTCGACGCGCACCTCGACACCTGGGACACGTACTTCGGCGCCGAGTACACCCACGGCACGCCGTTCCGCCGCGCCGTCGAGGAGGGCATCCTCGACACCTCCGCCCTGTCGCACGTCGGCACGCGCGGCCCGCTGTACGGCAAGCAGGACCTCACCGACGACGAGAAGATGGGCTTCGGCATCGTCACGTCGGCCGACATCTACCGCCGCGGCGCCGACGAGGTCGCCGACCAGCTGCGCCAGCGCATCGGCGACCGCCCGCTGTACATCTCCATCGACATCGACTGCCTCGACCCGGCCCACGCGCCCGGCACCGGCACCCCCGAGGCGGGCGGCATGACCTCCCGCGAGCTCCTGGAGATCCTGCGCGGCCTGTCCTCCTGCAACCTGGTCGGCGCCGACGTCGTCGAGGTCGCCCCCGCCTACGACCACGCCGAGATCACCGCCGTCGCCGCCTCGCACACCGCGTACGAGCTGACGACGATCATGTCCCGCCAGATCGCGTCGACCCGCGCGGCGGGTGCGGAACAGCCGGCGAAGTAGACCCTCGCCAGGACGGACGGGGGCCGGCCCGGCCCGGACGGGCCTGGCTTGGACAGGCTTCGCCCGGACGAGCTTGGGCCGGCCTGGCCTGGCGTGGATCGGCCCTGGCTTGGGTCGGCCCTGGCTCGCGCCCGGCTCGGCTCGCGCCCGGCTCGGCGAGTGGCGCGCAGCGCTGGTCCCCGAGCCGGGAGGCCTGCCGGCCGTCGGCCGAGGGCCGGTGGCCCGTGGTCGGCGCCGGGCCGGTCCCCGCCGGGCCGGCCGCGGTGCCCGGACCGGACGCCATGGCCGGACCGGCCCACCCGGACCGCGGCCCCGAAGGCCGACAGGGCGCTCGCGCCCGCCCGTGGTCGCGCTCTCGGGCGTTCGCCCGAGAATCGACCGCGCCGGCGCGCGCGCCGACCCTCCGGGCCCGGGAGCCGACCACACCGTGCCCGCCGCGCACGCGCTCGCCGGGCCGGTCGAGAATCGACCGCACCCCGCCGTACCGCCGCCCCCTCGCGGACGGCGGGCGGTACGCGACGGAAGGGACACCTCATGACTCACGACCACGACCTGGTGCTGCGGCCGACGGCCGCGCAGACCGAGGCCGCGCTCAACCCGCCCGCCGGGCGCAACGGCGGCGACCTCGTCGTCGAGACCCTCTCCGGCCTCGGTGCGACCACCGTCTTCGGGCTGCCCGGCCAGCACGCGCTCGGCATGTTCGACGCGCTGCGCCGCTCCTCGCTCACGTACGTCGGGCTGCGCGTCGAGAACAACGCCGGCTTCGCGGCCGACGCCTACGGCCGGATGACCGGCGAGGCGGCCCCGCTCCTGCTTTCCACCGGCCCCGGCGCGCTGATGTCGCTCGCCGCGCTCCAGGAGGCGGCCGCGGCCTCCGCCCCCGTCCTCGCGATCGGCAGCCAGGTCCCGGTGGCCGGGCTCGGCGGCGGGCGGCACGGCTATCTGCACGAGCTGCGCGACCAGCAGGCGTCCTTCCGGGACATCGTGAAGTCCGTCCACACCGTCCGTACGCAGTCCCAGATCCCGTCCGCGATCGCGGCCGCCTGGGAGTCGGCACTGACCGCCCCGCACGGGCCGGTCTGGGTGGAGATCCCGCAGGACGTGCTGCTGGCCGAGACGTCGATCCCCGCCGTCACGGCGATGGACGCCACCCCCGAGGACGTCGTCCCGCGCCCCGAGCTGACGGCAGTCGCCGCGGACCTGCTGTCGAAGGCCGCCCGTCCGGCGATCATCGCCGGCGGCGGAGTCGTCCGCTCCGACGCGTCCGGCAAGCTGCTGGCGCTCGCCGAGCGGCTCGACGCCCCCGTCGTCACCACGTTCGGCGGCAAGGGCGCCTTCCCGTGGGAGCACCCCCTGTCGCTCCAGTCCTGGCTGGAGGACCGGCACACCACCGACTTCCTGGAGGACGCGGACGTCCTCCTCGTCGTCGGCTCCGGCCTCGGCGAGCTGTCCTCGAATTACCACACCTTCGCCCCGCGCGGCCGGGTGATCCAGATCGAGGCCGACGCCGGGAAGCTGGAGTCCAACCACCCCGCCCTCGGCATCCACGCGGACGCGCGCCTCGCCCTCCAGGCCCTCCTGGAGACGACGGAGGCACGCCGGGACCCGACCGCCCCCGAGCGGGTGCGGGCCGTCCTGACCAAGGTGAGGGACCGGATCGCGGCCCAGGACCTCGGCCTGGAGCAGCGGATCGTGGCGTCGGTCCGCGAGGCCCTCCCGGACACGTCCCCCAGCTTCTGGGACATGACGATCCTCGCCTACTGGGCCTGGTCGGCCTTCGACGCGCGCCACCCCAACACCATGCACTCGGCCCAGGGCGCCGGCGGCCTCGGCTACGGCTTCCCGGCGGCCCTCGGCGCGGCCGCGGCCGACCCGACCCGCCCGGTCCTCGCGGTCTCCGGCGACGGCGGCGCGATGTACTCGATCGCCGAGCTGGCGACGGCGAAGCAGTACGGCTCCGACGTCACCTGGCTGATCGTCGACGACGGCGGCTACGGCATCCTGCGCGAGTACATGACGGACGCCTTCGGCGAGGCGACGGCGACGGAGCTGTCCCGCCCGGACTTCGTCGCCCTGGCCGAGTCCTTCGGTGTCCCGGCGGTCCGCACGACCCCGGAGTCCCTCACCGCCGACCTCGCGAAGGCCCTGGCGACGCCCGGCCCGTCGGTGGTCGTCCTCCCGGCCCTCCTGCGCATGTTCGAGCCGACGCATCTGTGACCACGCATCTCTGACCCAAGCGTCCGGTCCCGGAGTGATCCGCTCCGGGACCCGGACGCCGCGTGTCACACGAACAGCGCGCCGTACTTCTCCTTGTACACGCTGAGCTGCTCGTTGTACCCGTCGCTGAACAGCGCGGATTCCCGGTTGTCGAGGGCGCCCGACGGTATGCCCTTCGCCGGGATGAACGCCGGTATGCCCTGGAAGACCTCCCGCGCCGCCGTCGCGTGCGCCCCACCCCGGGCCACGGCCGCCAGGATGTGTTCTCCCGCCGCCTTGAGGTGCTTTCGCAGTTCGTTCTGCGGCGACCGGGCCGCCTGGTAGAGCGAGTGCGCCTCCGCCAGTTTGTTGGTCCGCGCCCCGATGGTCTCCAGCGCGCGCAGCGCCGCGTGCAGCTGCCCGCACAGATACGCCGGCCTGTGTTCCGTCTCCGACACGCTCGCCCCTCCCGACGTTCCCCCCGGCCGTCGCACGGCGGCCCGTGACTTCCTACCCGCCTCGCGCGCGGCGGGAACCCCGGGCGAGGTGCGCCGGGGGCACACCCGGCGCAGGACGGCGCAGGGTCCTAGGACCATGGACCGGACCTGTGCGCGAATTCGTTGCGGCGGGATGAAATCCCACTTCACCCGTGTTGGGCCTTCCGGTAGAGCAGGACGACGGGAGGCACCACGTGGCGGCGGGGCGGAAACAGGCCGGACAGGCCGGGCAGGAGCAGCAGGGCTGGGCGCGCAGACTGGCCGGGTACGCGTGGCGGTACCGGGCGAACGTCGTGCTCGCGCTCGGATCCTCGCTCGCCGGGATGGCCGTTCTCGCCCTCGTCCCGCTCATCACCAAGGTGATCATCGACGACGTCATCGGGGCGGGCACGCGATCCCTCACCGTCTGGACCGGCCTCCTCATCGCGGCCGCCGTCGTCGTCTACGCCCTCACCTACATCCGCCGCTACTACGGCGGACGGCTCGCCCTCGACGTCCAGCACGACCTCCGTACCGAGATGTACGGCACCATCACCCGGCTCGACGGCCGGCGGCAGGACGAGCTGTCCACCGGTCAGGTCGTCGGACGGGCGACCAGCGACCTCCAGCTCATCCAAGGGCTCCTCTTCATGCTCCCTATGACGATAGGGAACATCCTGCTCTTCCTGATCTCGCTGGTCGTCATGGCCTGGCTGTCGATCCCCCTCACCCTCGTCGCCCTCGCCGTCGCCCCCGCCCTCTGGTACATCGCCAAGCTCAGCCGCACCCGCCTCCACCCCGCCACCTGGTACGCCCAGGCCCAGGCCGCCACCGTCGCCGGTGTCGTCGACGGGGCCGTGACCGGCGTCCGGGTCGTCAAGGGCTTCGGGCAGGAGGACCAGGAGACCGGCAAGATCCGTGACGCCAGCCGCAGGCTCTTCGCCGGGCGGATGCGTACGATCCGGCTGAACTCGAGGTACACCCCCGCCCTCCAGGCCGTTCCCGCCCTCGGCCAGGTCGCCGTCCTCGCGCTCGGCGGCTGGCTCGCCACCCGGGGCGAGATCACCCTCGGCACCTTCGTCGCCTTCTCCTCCTACCTCGCCTCGCTCGTCGGTCCCGTCCGCATGCTCGCCATGGTCCTCACCGTCGGTCAGCAGGCCCGCGCCGGCGTCGACCGCGTCCTGGAGCTGATCGACACCGAGCCGGTGATCGAGGACGGTACGAAGGAACTGCCCGCCGACGCCGACGCGACCGTCGAGTTCGACGACGTCGGCTTCGCCTACGAGGACGGCCGCCCCGTCCTCGACGGCTTCTCCCTGGAGATCCGCTCCGGCGAGACCGTCGCCGTCGTCGGTGCCTCCGGCAGCGGCAAGTCGACCGTCTCGCTCCTCCTGCCCCGCTTCTACGACGTGAGCCACGGCGCCGTCCTCGTCGGCGGCCACGATGTCCGGGAGCTCACCCTCGACTCGCTGCGCGCCGCCATCGGACTCGTACCGGAGGACAGCTTCCTCTTCTCCGACACCGTCCGCGCCAACATCGCGTACGGCCACCCGGACGCCACCCGGGAGCAGATCGAGACCGCCGCCCGCGCCGCCCAGGCGGACCGTTTCATCGCCGAACTGCCCGAGGGCTACGACACCAAGGTCGGGGAGCACGGCCTCACCCTCTCCGGCGGCCAGCGCCAGCGCATCGCGCTCGCCCGCGCGATCCTCACCGACCCCCGGCTGCTCCTCCTGGACGACGCCACCTCCGCCGTCGACGCGCGCGTGGAGCACGAGATCCACGAGGCCCTCGCCTCGGTGATGGCCGGCCGCACCACCCTCCTCATCGCCCACCGGCGCTCCACCCTCAACCTCGCGGACCGCATCGCGGTCCTCGACGACGGCCGGCTCTCCGACATCGGCACCCACGAGGAGCTGGAGGCGCGTTCCGCGCTCTACCGGAAGCTGCTCACCGACCCCGACGAACTCGGCGGCGTCTCGCCCGGTCACACCGTCGCGGTGGAGCTTCCCGAGGACCGCACGCTCCGCGCCGAGCTCGACGCCGAGTTCGACGCCGAGCGCGGCATCACCCCCACCCTGTGGGTACGGGACGAGGCGGACCCCGAGGAGTCACAGGCCCCAGGAGCCACCCCCGAACTGCTCGCCGCCGTCGAGGCGCTGCCGCCCGCCACCGACGCCCCCGACGTCGACGAGGCCCAGGCCGTCACCCCGGAGAAGTCGTACGGACTGCGCCGGCTGCTGCGCGGGTTCGGGGTGCCGCTGCTCATCAGCCTCGGCCTGGTCGCGGTCGACGCCGGCATGGGCCTGCTGCTGCCCGTCCTGATCCGTCACGGCATCGACGACGGCGTCAACCGGCTCGCCCTCGGCGCCGTCTGGGCCGCCTCCGGGCTCGCCCTGCTGACCGTGCTCGTGCAGTGGGTCGCGCAGACCGCCGAGATCCGGATGACCGGCCGCACCGGCGAGCGGGTGCTCTACGCCCTCCGTCTGAAGCTCTTCGCCCAGCTCCAGCGGCTCGGCCTCGACTACTACGAGCGCGAGCTGACCGGCCGGATCATGACCCGGATGACGACGGACGTGGACGCGCTGTCCACGTTCCTCCAGACCGGTCTCGTCACGGCCTTCGTCTCCGTCGTGACCTTCTTCGGCATCATGGTCGCGCTGCTCTTCCTCGACCTCCAGCTCGCCCTGGTCGTCTTCGCGACGCTCCCGGTCCTCGCGGTCGGCACGTACTTCTTCCGCCGCTCCAGCGTGAAGGCGTACGAGCTGGCCCGTGACCGGATCAGCGTCGTCAACGCCGACCTCCAGGAGTCCGTCTCCGGCCTGCGGATCGTCCAGGCGTTCCGCCGCGAGCACTCGGGAGCGGCCCGGTTCGCCGAGCGCAGCGACGCGTACCGCGCGGCCCGCGTCCGCGGACAGTGGCTGATCTCGATCTACTTCCCCTTCGTCACCCTGCTGTCCTCCGTGGCCGCCGCGGCCGTCATGATCGTCGGCGCGAACCGCATCGAGGCCGGCACGCTGACCACCGGCGCGCTCGTCGCCTACCTCCTCTACATCGACCTCTTCTTCGCCCCCGTGCAGCAGCTGTCCCAGGTCTTCGACGGCTACCAGCAGGCCACGGTGTCGCTGAAGCGGATGCAGGAGCTCCTCCAGGAGCCGACGTCGACGGCCGCCGCCGACGAGCCCCGGGACGTGCCGTCGCTGCGGGGCGAGATCGCCTTCGAGGACGTCTCCTTCGCCTACAACGCCGAGGAGGCCGCCCTCACCGGGGTCGACCTGCGCATCCCCGCCGGGCAGACCGTCGCCTTCGTCGGCGAGACGGGCGCGGGCAAGTCGACGCTGGTCAAGCTGGTCGCCCGGTTCTACGACCCGACGGGCGGCCGGGTCACGGCCGACGGCACCGACCTGCGGGACCTGGATCTCACGGCGTACCGCCACCGGCTCGGGGTCGTCCCGCAGGAGGCGTACCTCTTCGCCGGGACGATCCGCGACGCCATCGCGTACGGCCGCCCCGACGCGACCGATGCCGAGGTCGAGGCGGCCGCCCGCGCGGTCGGCGCCCACGACATGATCGCGACCCTGGAGGGCGGCTATCTCCACGAGGTCGCCGAACGCGGCCGCAACCTCTCGGCCGGTCAGCGCCAGCTGATCGCGCTGGCCCGCGCGGAGCTCGTCGACCCCGACGTCCTGCTGCTCGACGAGGCGACGGCCGCCCTCGACCTGGCCACCGAGGCCCAGGTCAACCAGGCCACCGACCGCCTCGCGGGCCGTCGTACCACCCTGGTCGTCGCCCACCGGCTCACCACCGCCGCCCGCGCGGACCGCGTGATCGTCATGGACCGCGGCCGGGTAGCGGAGGACGGCACCCATGACGAGCTGCTGGCCAGGGGCGGTCTGTACGCGGCGCTCTGGCGGACGTTCGTCGGCGAGGAGGAGCCGGAGCGGGTGTGAGTACACGGCACCCGTGGGGATGAGTACACCGGCGCATGCACCGGCCGGGCGGGGCGCGGTTGAATCGCACACATGAGCAACGACCAGCCCGGCCCGGCGCACCCGCCCGACGCCTCTCCCTCGGACGCCCTCGCCCCCGACGTCCGTGCCCGTGCCACGGCCGCCGTCGAGATCCGCCCGAACGAGGCCCGTCGCTTCCGCACCCGCGCCCTGTGGGCCGGGCTGCTGCTGATGCCCGCGACGATCGTGGCCGGGGTCCTGGGCCTCATGTCGGAGAACGCCGGCCGCTGCCTCGGTTACGGCGAGGGCTGCTCGGACACCCCGGGCTGGGTCCACCTCACCGCCCTCGCCGTCGCCGGCGCGGCCTGGATCCACGCCCTCTGCACCCCGGACGGGGAGTCCCAGCCCGCCCCCGCCCGGAAAGCCGCGTTCTGGACGATGATCGGCGCCGAGTGCGCCTTCCTGCTGCTCGTCCTGACCTACTTCGGCTGAACGCAACCGTCACGGCCTCCGCCGCGTCGTACGCATGTACGGCACAGAGGCGGGAGGGGAAGCGTATGTTCGGTGGGACCACGGGGAGAGCGCACGGCACGAGGCTGCTGGCGCACCTGCTCACGCTGCTGCTCGCCGCCGGCGCCCTCACCCTCGCCGGCCCCGGCACGGCATCCGCCGCCGCGGCCTCCCTCTGCGCCGGCCGTCCCACGAAGACGATCCCCTTCGCCACCGGCGAGCTGCGCCTCTACAAGAGCCGCCAGTACGTGTGCGCGCTCACCGTCGCCAAGTCTCCCGGCGTCCGCCGCCCGATGTCCGTCTCGCTCCAGCCCCGGGGCGGCCGCGCCGCCGTCGACAGCGGCCGCTTCACCCGCCAGGCCGGCCCCGTGACCGTCCACGCCCTCAACCGCTGCGTCCGTGCCTCCGGTTCCGTCGCCGGCCGGAGCGGATCGACGGGATGGATCCTGTGCTGACACAGAGGTAAGGGCCAACCAGGTCTGGCGGTACGCACGTTGCCCCCGCTAGGTTCGCGACACCGTTGTGAATCAAGGGGAGGGTGAATGCGCAAGTCGCTGAGATGGCTGCTGTCGCTCACGGTGCTCATAGGCACCGTCGGTGCGACCGGTGCGGCTACCGCCGCGGAGCCGGCCACCGGCACGTTCGGCGGAGCGTCGGCCGACCGTACGTCCGCCACCGCGAACAGTACGGACATCAAGGACCGGATCCTGGCGATCCCCGGGATGAGCCTGATCGAGGAGAAGCCGTACGCCGGGTACCGCTTCTTCGTCCTGGAGTACACCCAGCCGGTCGACCACCGACGCCCGTCGGCGGGCACCTTCAAGCAGCGGCTCTCCCTCCTCCACAAGGACACGAGCCGCCCCACCGTCTTCCACACCAGCGGATACGGCCTGAGCACCACCCCCAGCCGGCGCGAGCCCACCCGGATCATCGACGGCAACCAGGTCTCCATGGAGTACCGCTACTTCACGCCGTCCCGCCCGCAGCCCGCCGACTGGTCCAAGCTGGACATCTGGCAGGCCGCCAGCGATCAGCACCGCATCTTCACGGCCCTGAAGACGGTCTACGGGCAGAAGTGGCTCTCCACCGGTGCCTCCAAGGGCGGCATGACGGCCACGTACTACGAGCGCTTCTACCCGCGTGACATGGACGGCGTGGTCGCCTACGTGGCCCCCAACGACGTGGTCAACAAGGAGGACTCGGCGTACGACCGGTTCTTCGAGACCGTCGGCACGAAGGAGTGCCGCGACCGGCTCAACGCCATGCAGCGCGAGGCGCTGATCCGCCGGGAGCCGCTGCAGAAGAAGTACCAGGAGTGGGCCGCGTCCGAGGGCGCCACCTTCCGGACCGTCGGTTCGCTGGACAAGGCGTACGAGGCCGTCGTCCTCGACTTCGTCTGGGGCTTCTGGCAGTACTACGGCGAGGACGTCTGCGGCTCCGTCCCGGACGCGCGGACGGCGAGCGACGACGAGGTCTACGACACGATCGACGCCTACTCCGGCTGGTCCTTCTACACGGACCAGGGCCTGGCGCCGTACACCCCGTACTTCTACCAGGCGGCGACCGAACTGGGCTCGCCCACCATCAAGCAGCCGCACCTGGAGGGCCTGTCCCGGTACGGCTACCAGCCCGCCCGGAACTTCGTGCCGCGCGAGATCCCGATGAAGTTCAAGCCGTGGGTGATGCGCGACGTGGACGACTGGGTCCGCAAGAACGCCCACCAGATGATGTTCGTGAACGGCGGCAACGACCCCTGGAGCGCGGAACCGTTCCGCCTCGGCAAGGGCGCGCGTGACAGCTATGTCTACACCGCCCCGGGCGCCAACCACGGAGCCAACGTCGAGGCCCTCGTCGAGGACGAGCGCGCCAAGGCCACGGCACGCATCCTCGCCTGGGCCGGCGTCGACGCGCAGACCGCCCAGGCGGCGCGACCGCTGGCCCGCTTCGACGCCCGGCTCGACAAGCCGGCCGACGAGGAGCTGAGCCGGGAGCACGGCCTGCGCCCTTGACGCAGGCGGTGGGCCGCGCCCGGGGGCTGTGCAAGCTCCCGGGCGCGGCCCTTTCGCCGTACTACGTGTACGACAGGCCGTGACCGACGGGGTACAGCACCTTCGCCGGGTCGTCCGCCCGCTGTATGGCGACGGGCAGCCGGCCCTGGGGCCGGGCCGCGCCCGCGATGACCCGGACGGCGGCCCGCAGTTCGACATCGGTCCAGGAGTAGGCGGCGAGGGTGGCCCGCTGCCCGGTCAGCCGGGCGATGTCGTACGGGTTGCGGATCGCCACCGTCACGACCGGGACGCCCGTCGCCACCAGCCGGGAGACCAGCGTGCGCTGCGGGCTGGTCGCGCCGACGTTGTACGTGCCGACGACGACCACGTCCTTGCCGGCCGCCGCGGCCACCGCCTCGTCGATCTTCGCGGCGGTCGGTGTGATGCCGGTGGACAACGCCCTCGCGGTGAAGCCGAGTTCGTCGAACGCCTGGGCGAGGGTGGTGGTAGGCGGCCCGGTGGTGCCGGACGGTGAGGCCGGGTCGGCGCCGACGACCAGCACGTTGCCGTGGGTGCGCCGGCTGATCGGCAGGAATCCGCCCTCGTTGAGGAGGAGGGTGGTGGTCTCCTCGGCGATCCGGTCCGCGTGGGCCAGATGGGCGGGGATGCCGACCGTCCGGTCCACCCCGGCGTGTGTGACGTACGGATCCTTGAAGAGGCCCAGCTTCGCCTTGAGCCGCAGAATCCGCAGGATCGATTCGTCGAGCCGGTCCTCGGTCAGCTCACCGTTCTTGACGGCCCGGAGGACGGCGTTCCAGGCGATGTCCAGCTTCGGCGGGTTGAGCAGCTGGTCGACACCGGCCTTGAGCGCGAGGACGGGCACGCGTTCGTCGCCGTACTTCGTCCGGACTCCCTCCATGCCGAGCGAGTCCGTCACCACCACGCCGTCGTAACCCAGCTTCTCGCGCAGGATGCCGGTCAGGATGGGACGGGACAGGGTCGCCGGGTCCTCGCTCGGGTCGAGCGCGGGCACCACGATGTGCGCGGTCATGACCGAGTCGATCCCGGCGGCGATCGCGGAGCGGAACGGCGGCGCGTCCAGCTCCGCCCACTCCTCGGGGGTGTGGGTGATGGTCGGCAGGCCGTAGTGGCTGTCGACGGCCGTGTCGCCGTGGCCCGGGAAGTGCTTGGCGGTCGCCGCTACCCCGGCCCGCTGGTAGCCCTTGACCTGGGCGGCGACCAGAGCGGCGACGGCCCGCGGGTCGGAGCCGAAGGAGCGCACGCCGATGACGGGGTTGGCGGGGTTGACGTTCACGTCGGCGTCCGGGGCGTAGTTCTGCCGGATACCGACGGCGGCCAGTTCGGCGCCCGCGATCTGGGCGGCCTTGCGGGCGTCGGAGCGGGAGCCTCCGGCGCCGAGCGCCATCGCGCCGGGGAGGAGGGTGGCGGGTTCGCCGACCCGGCAGACGATGCCGTGCTCCTGGTCGGTGGAGATGAGCAGGGGGAGGGGCGTGGGCTGGGCCAGACCGGCCTTCTGGATGCCGTTGGAGAGATCGGCGATCTGGTGCGGGTCGCGGGTGTTGTGGGCCCAGGTGAAGTAGATGATCCCGCCGACGTGGTACCGCTCCACGAGCTCGGCGGCGGTACGGACGCCGATCTCCTTGAGGTTGGCGTCGATGTCGGCCTGGTCGGGGGAGGTGGCGGAGTGGCCGTAGACCCGCATGACGAAGAGCTGGCCGACCTTCTCCTCCAGCGACATGCGGGAGATGAGCCGGCGAAGGTCGCGGTCGTCGGTCCCCGCGTGTGCGAGCGGTGCTGTCGCTCCGGTGACGGCGGCGGCCGCGGCGGCGGCGGTGACGGTGAGGAGGGTGCGTCTGGAGGTGGCGCGGTGGTGCACTGATGCTCCTTCCGGCCGTGCAAGGTTGAAGGAAACTTCCAAGGAGTCACGGATAGCCCGAAAGTAACTGCCAGGTCAAGCACCTGCGCAGGATCCGCGTCGCGCACGCCGGTCGCGGGAGAGTGCGTCAGACGGCCTCGGAGGGGACCGCCGCCGCCACCGCCGGCCACAGCTCCTGGAGCGCGCGGACCGTCCCCGTGATCGCCGGGCGGCGGGCCGCGCCGCTCCTCGAGACGTACCTCCGCCGGGATGGACCTCGGTGCCCCGCCGGACTCTCCTCCCTGGTCCTGCGGATCCAGGCGGTCTTCACGCTCCTGTTCGCCTTCGTCGCGCTCGGCGAACGGCCCGGCCGGCTGAACGGAGCGGCGCTGACGTCCTACGGGCGGGGGCCGGGGAGGCCGGCGAGGCCCGGACGTGAGCATGGCGAACCTGCCGCTAAGGTGCTGGTTCCGACGACGAACGGGGACCCCGCACCATGACGTTTCCGCATCCGCAACAGCAACCGCACCCTTCCGCCCAGGGGTATCCGCAGCCGCACCCGTATCCGAACACGCATCCCTATCCGAGCGCGCAACCGTATCCGCAACCGCACGCGTACCAGGGACCGTACGGCTCCCCGGGGCAGTTCCCCGGGCAGCCGGGGCCGCCCGGCCCGGCCGGGCACGTCTGCCAGGTCTGCGGTGCTCAGCCCGCGGCCGGCGTGACCATCCGTTCCCATCAAGGCGTGGTCGTCATCATGCGCACGGTCACGCGGCGGGGCGTCTTCTGTCGTACGTGCGGGCTCTCCCTCTACCGGCAGATGACCTCCGACACGCTGGTGACCGGCTGGTGGGGCCTTCTCTCCTTCTTCGTCACGCCCTTCGTGGTCCTCGGGAACGTCCTCGGCGCCCGCGGCGCGCTGCGCCGGCTGCCCGAACCGTACGGAGCCTCCCGGCAGCCGCTCGACCCGGGCAAGCGAGTCCTGTTCCGCGGGCCGGCGATGCTGATCCTCACCCCCATCGCGCTGTTCCTGCTGGCGATTCCGGCGCTCGTGGTCATCGGCCTGGTCGTCGGGGACGGCGACAAGCCGGTCGCGCTGTCCGTGGGCGATTGCGTACGCAACTCGGCGGAGTGGCCCGAGCAGCGACTGGAGAAGGTGGGTTGCGGCTCTCCGCTGGCCGAGTACCGGGTGGCGGAGTCGGCGTCGTGCGGCCCGCGCGACTACCTGCTGCACGCCGAGTACATCGTCGACTCCCCGAATCCGGGCTCCTGCGTCAAGCGCCTGTAGCCGTACCCTGACGGCGTCCGCACCGACCTCGATCCCAAGGCCCCCGCATGTCCCTGGATCTCGTCCCGATCGACCGTGAGCCCGCTCCCGGGGTCGTCCTCCTGAGCGGTATCCCCGGCAGCGGCAAGTCGACGGTCGCGGCCGCGCTGGCGGCGCGGTTCGCGAGATCCGCGCACATCGAGGTCGACGAGCTCCAGGAGCTGATCGTGCGGGGCGGCCGCCGGCCGAGCCCCGAACACGACCCGGAGGCCGACCGGCAGATCTTCCTCCGCGCCCGCAACGCCTGTGCGCTCGCGGACAGTTTCACGGCGGCCGGCTTCCTCCCGGTCGTCGACGACGTCGTCGTGCGCCGCACCCATCTCGACTTCTACCGGTCCGCCCTGGGGTCCGGACCGCTCCACACGGTCTTCCTGGCCCCGGGCCCGGACACCGCCTGGGAGCGCAACAACGCCCGCGCCAAGCGCCTGACGACCAACTGGGCCTTCCTGGACGAGGCGATGCGTGCGGAACTGTCGGGCGACGGCGTCTGGATCGACAACGCGGCCCTCTCCGTCGACGAAACGGTCGACGCGGTCCTCAGGGCCACGGGCCTGACACCGCGGACCTCGCCGGCGTAGCCGGGGCACCGGGGTGGCCCGGGGTCCGGCATGCGGGCTCCCGAGCCCCCGGCCCTCCGGGGCCCGGCCGAGGGTCTCCTGGGCTCCTGGTCCCCGTGGCTCTCCGGGGCCCGGCCCAGGGCCTCCTGGGCTCCTGGTCTTCCCCGGCCCTCCAGAGTGCGGCCGAGGGTCTCCTGGGCTCCTGGTCCCCGGGGCCGCCGGGGTTCCCGCCCGGGCTCCCGTCACTCCCGTGGCGGCGCCGTCGAGTCCCGGACCATCAGCTCTCCCGCGATCGTCGCGATGCCGCCCGGCGGTGTCGCCTCCGTGCCCATCGCCAGGCGACCCGCCCGGGCACCCGCCTCGTGCAGCGGCAGCCGTACGGTCGTCAGCGCGGGCACCGCGTCCAGCGAGAAGGGCAGGTCGTCGAAGCCCGCCACCGAGACGTCGCCCGGGATGCTCAGGCCCCGGTCCCGCAGCGCGGCGCACGCGCCCAGCGCCACCGTGTCGTTCGCCGCGACGACCGCTGTCAGCGACGGTTCCCTGCGCAGGAGTTCGAGCGTCGCGTCGTAACCGGAACGCCGGTCGTACGACCCGTGGACCGTCAGCCCCTCCGCCCCCTCGTCCAGCTCCGCCGCGATCATCGCCTCCCGGTGCCCTTCCAGCCGCTCCCGGGTCGTCGTCCGGTCCGCCGGCCCCGCCACGTAACCGATCCGCCGGTGGCCGAGCCCCAGCAGGTGCTCGGTCAACCGCCTCGCCCCCGCCCGGTTGTCGAAGGTGAGCGCCGCCGCGCTGGCGTCCCCCGCCACCGGCGGCCGCCCGCACAGCACGACCCGGGTCCCCGCGTCCGCCAGCTTCGTCAGCTTGGCCGCCACCGCCGCCATGTGGTCGGGCAGCTCCAGCGATCCGCCGGTCAGGATGACGGCCGCGGCCCGCTGGCGCTGGAGCAGGGTCAGATAGGTGAGCTCGCGCTCGGGGGAGCCGCCGGTGTTGCAGACGACGGCCAGTTTCTCGCCACCGGCCCGGCCCGAGGCGCCCTCCCCGATCGCGCTCTGCGCCGCGCCGGCCATGATCCCGAAGAAGGGGTCGGCGATGTCGTTGACGAGGATGCCGACCAGGTCGGAGGTGGCGGCGGCGAGCGAACTCGCGGGCCCGTTCAGTACGTAGTCCAGTTCGTCCACCGCCCGCAGCACCCGTTCCCGCGTCGACGCGGCGACCGGGTAGTTGCCGTTCAGGACGCGGGAGACGGTCGCGGGGGACACCTGGGCCCGCGCGGCCACATCCGCGAGCGTGACGGTCATCGCGTACCTCCGAGGTGACGGGGGCCGACCCCTTGTCCGGCGTGTTGTCGGCAGGCTAGCGTCATCTCGTGTAGAAAGCGCTTTCTATCGCGCTGATCCATTCTGGTGTGGAGGGGAAACTTCGTGACACGCAGGACGGTCCGGATCGCCATGAACGGCGTCACCGGACGCATGGGCTACCGCCAGCACCTCGTCCGCTCGATCCTCGCCCTGCGCGAGCAGGGCGGTCTCGACCTCGGCAACGGCGAGACCCTCTGGCCCGAGCCCGTGCTCGTCGGCCGCCGCGAGCACGCGCTGCGCGCGCTCGCCGAGCGCCACGGCCTCACCGAGTGGTCGACCGACCTCGACGCCGTACTCGCCGACGACACGGTCGACCTCTACTTCGACGCCCAGGTGACCTCGGCCCGTGTCGAGGCCATCAAGAAGGCCATCGCCGCCGGCAAGCACGTCTACACCGAGAAGCCCACGGCCACGGACGTCGACGGCGCCCTGGAACTCGCCCGCCTCGCGCGCGACGCCGGAGTCCGGCACGGCGTCGTGCAGGACAAGATCTTCCTCCCCGGCCTGCTGAAGCTGAAGCGGCTCATCGACGGCGGGTTCTTCGGCGAGATCCTCTCCGTACGCGGCGAGTTCGGCTACTGGGTCTTCGAGGGTGACTGGCAGGAAGCCCAGCGCCCCAGCTGGAACTACCGCGCGGAGGACGGCGGCGGCATCGTCGTCGACATGTTCCCGCACTGGGAGTACGTCCTGCACGAGCTGTTCGGCCGGGTCACCAGCGTCACCGCGCACGTCGCCACGCACATCCCGCAGCGCTGGGACGAGCGGGGCAAGCCGTACCAGGCGACCGCCGACGACGCCGCGTACGGCATCTTCCAGCTGGAGGGCGGGGTGGTCGCCCAGATCAACTCCTCCTGGACGGTCCGCGTCAACCGCGACGAACTGGTCGAGTTCCAGGTCGACGGCACGCACGGCTCGGCCGTCGCCGGTCTGCGCAACTGCCGCGTCCAGCACCGCTCGGCCACCCCCAAGCCGGTCTGGAACCCGGACATCCCCGTCACCGAGTCCTTCCGCGACCAGTGGCAGGAGGTGCCGGACAACGCCGAGTTCGACAACGGCTTCAAGGCGCAGTGGGAGCTGTTCCTGCGCCATGTCGTCCTGGGGGAGCCGTACCACTGGGACCTGCTCGCGGGCGCGCGCGGTGTGCAGCTCGCGGAGCTGGGCCTGCGGTCGGCCGCCGAGGGCCGCCGCCTGGAGGTCCCGGAGATCGCGCTGTGATCCGCCTGCCGCGGCCGGGGGGAGGCGTACGGGAGTACACGCCGCGCCCCGCACAGGCGCCGGCCCCTGCCGGGACCGGGCCGCTGACCTCCCGTACCGTCTTCTCCGCCGCCCATGTCGTCGCCGACCCGTACGCCGACACCACCCCCGACTCGCCCGCCGCCGTCGACTGGGACGCCACCCTCGCCTTCCGCCGCCACCTGTGGGCCCAGGGCCTCGGCGTCGCGGAGGCGATGGACACCGCCCAGCGCGGGATGGGCCTGGACTGGGCCGGGGCCGCCGAGCTGATCCGCCGCTCGGCCGCCGAGGCCAAGGCGGTGGGCGGCCGGATCGCCTGCGGCGTCGGGACCGACCAGCTCGCCGCCGCCAGCGCCGACCTCGTGACGGTCCGCCAGGCGTACGAGGAGCAGCTCGCCCTCGTCGAGGAGACCGGCTCCCAGGCCATCCTCATGGCCTCGCGCGCCCTGGCGGCCGCCGCCGAGGACCCGGACGACTATCTGGACACGTACGCCCATCTGCTGCGACAGGCGTCGGAGCCGGTGATCCTGCACTGGCTGGGGCCGATGTTCGACCCGGCGCTCGACGGCTACTGGGGCTCGGCCGACCTCGACACCGCGACCGAGACCTTCCTGGAGGTCATCGCGGCCCACCCGGACAAGGTCGACGGCATCAAGGTCTCCCTCCTCGACGCCCAGCGCGAGATCGACCTGCGCCGCCGTCTCCCGGAGGGCGTGCGCTGCTACACGGGCGACGACTTCCACTACCCCGAGCTGATCGCCGGTGACGACCAGGGGTTCAGCCACGCCCTGCTCGGCATCTTCGACCCGCTGGGGCCGCTCGCGGCGCGGGCGGTACGCGTCCTGGACACCGGCGACGTGAAGGGCTTCCGGGAGATCCTGGACCCGACGGTCGAGCTGTCCCGCCACCTCTTCCAGGCCCCGACCCGCTTCTACAAGACGGGTGTGGTGTTCCTCGCCTGGCTGGCCGGCCACCAGGACCACTTCACGATGGTCGGCGGCCTGCAGTCCGCCCGCTCCCTTCCGCACCTCGCCCGCGCGTACGAACTGGCCGACGGCCTCGGCCTGTTCCCCGATCCGGAGCTGGCCGCATCCCGGATGGCGTCCCTGCTCACGGTGTACGGAGTTCCTCAGTGACCGACCTCTCCCGCTTCAGCGTCAACCAGATGACGGTGAAGCAACTGACCCTGCCCGAGCTGGTGGAGCAGTGCGTACGGCTCGGCGTCCCGGGCATCGGCCTGTGGCGCGAGCCGGTCCAGGCGTACGGAATCGAGGCCACGGCCAAGCTCGTACGGGACGCGGGGCTCGCCGTCACCACCCTGTGCCGGGGCGGCTTCTTCACGACCGCCGAGTCGCTGGACGACAACCGGGCGGCGATCGACGAGGCCGCGCTCCTCGGCACCGACACCCTGGTCCTGGTCTCCGGCGGGCTGCCCCCGGGCAGCCGCGACCTGCCGGGGGCCCGGGCCAGGATCGCCGACGCGATCGCCGAACTCGCCCCGTACGCGGGGGAACGGGGCGTCCGCCTCGCCATCGAGCCCCTGCACCCGATGTACGCGGCGGACCGCTGCGCGGTCTCGACCCTCGACCAGGCGCTGGAGATCGCCGAGCGCTTCCCGGCTGAGCAGGTCGGCGTGGCCGTCGACACGTACCACATCTGGTGGGACGACCGGGCCCCCGCGGCGGTGGCCCGGGCGGGCGCCTCGGGCCGTATCCACACCTTCCAACTCGCCGACTGGACCACCCCCCTCCCGGCGGGCGTCCTCACGGGCCGGGGCCAGCTGGGCGACGGCGCGATCGACCTTCGCTGGTGGTGCGACCTCGTCGACAAGGCGGGGTACGACGGCCCGATCGAGGTGGAACTCTTCAACGACGACCTGTGGGCCGGGGACGGGGTGGAGGTCCTGGAGGAGACGGCGAGGAGGTATCTGGCGATCTGACAAGGTCGGGGCGGGCGCTGCCCGCTCCTTCCCGAGGTCCCGTTGTCCGACCCGTTCGCTACCGTCGGCGCATGTCCCATCTGGCAGTGCTCGAAGGCGTTCTCGAGCGGATCACCTACGCCAACGAGGAGAACGGCTACACCGTCGCCCGGGTCGACACCGGCCGTGGCGCCGGGGATCTCCTCACGGTGGTCGGCTCGCTGCTCGGCGCGCAGCCGGGCGAGTCGCTGCGGATGGAGGGCCGTTGGGGCTCCCATCCGCAGTACGGCAAGCAGTTCACGGTCGAGAACTACACGACCGTTCTGCCCGCCACCATCCAGGGCATCCGCCGCTATCTCGGTTCCGGTCTCATCAAGGGCATCGGGCCGAAGATCGCCGAGCGGATCGTCGAGCACTTCGGCACCGACACCCTCGACGTCATCGAGCGGGAGCCGAAGCGGCTCATCGAGGTGCCCGGGCTGGGTCCCAAGCGGACGAAGCTGATCGGGGCGGCCTGGGAGGAACAGAAGGCGATCAAGGAGGTGATGGTCTTCCTCCAGGGTGTCGGGGTCTCCACCTCCATCGCCGTGCGGATCTACAAGAAGTACGAGGACGCCTCGATCTCCGTCGTGCGGAACCAGCCCTACCGGCTGGCCGCCGACGTCTGGGGCATCGGCTTCCTGACCGCCGACAAGATCGCCCAGTCCGTCGGCATCCCGCACGACAGCCCCGACCGGGTCAAGGCCGGGCTGCAGTACGCCCTGTCGCAGTCCACGGACCAGGGGCACTGCTTCCTGCCCGAGGAGCAGTTGATCGCCGACGCCGTGAAGCTGCTCCAGGTCGACACCGGCCTGGTCATCGAGTGCCTCGCCGCGCTCGCGGAGGACCCCGAGGGGGTGGTGCGCGAGCCGGTGCCCGGCCCCGAGGGGCGGCCGGTCACAGCCGTCTATCTGGTTCCGTTCCACCGCGCCGAGATCTCGCTGGCCGCCCAGATCGGCAGGCTGCTGCGGACCGAGGAGGACCGGATGCCGGCCTTCCGTGACGTGGCCTGGGACAAGGCCCTGGCGTGGCTGGCCGACCGCACCGGGGCCTCTCTGGCGCCCGAGCAGGAGGAGGCGGTCCGGCTCGCGCTGACCCGCAAGGTCGCCGTCCTGACGGGCGGGCCGGGGTGCGGCAAGTCGTTCACCGTCCGGTCGATCGTGGAGCTGGCCCGGGCGAAGCGGGCGAAGGTGGTCCTGGCCGCGCCCACCGGCCGGGCCGCGAAGCGGCTCGCCGAGCTGACCGGCGCCGAGGCGTCCACCGTCCACCGGCTTCTGGAGCTGAAGCCGGGCGGCGACGCGGCCTTCGACCGGGACCGCCCCCTGGACGCCGATCTGGTCGTGGTGGACGAGGCGTCCATGCTCGATCTGCTCCTCGCCAACAAGCTCGTGAAGGCCGTGGCACCCGGTGCCCACCTCCTCCTGGTCGGGGACGTCGACCAGCTGCCCTCGGTGGGCGCGGGGGAGGTCCTCGGCGATCTGCTGGCCCCGGACAGCCCGGTGCCGGCGGTCCGGCTGACCCGGATCTTCCGTCAGGCCCAGCAGTCGGGTGTGGTCACCAACGCCCACCGGATCAACGCCGGGCTTCCGCCCGTCACGAACGGCCTGCCGGACTTCTTCCTCTTCGCGGAGGACGAGACGGAGGACGCGGCGCGGGTCGCCGTCGAGGTCGCGGCACGACGAATTCCCGCCAAGTTCGGCCTCGACCCCCGCCGGGACGTGCAGGTTCTCGCCCCGATGCACCGGGGCCCGGCAGGCGCCGGCGCGCTCAACGGACTCCTCCAGCAGGCCGTCACCCCGGCCCGCCCGGACCTCCCCGAGAAGCGTTTCGGCGGCCGTGTCTTCCGCGTGGGCGACAAGGTCACGCAGATCCGCAACAACTACGAGAAGGGCGCCAACGGCGTCTTCAACGGCACCGTCGGCGTCGTGACCTCGCTCGACACCGTGGAGCAACGGCTGACCGTGCGCACGGACGAGGACGAGGAGGTGCCGTACGACTTCGACGAGCTGGACGAACTCGCCCACGCCTACGCCGTCACCATCCACCGATCGCAGGGCAGCGAGTACCCGGCGGTCGTGATCCCCGTCACCACCAGCGCCTGGATGATGCTCCAGCGGAATCTGCTCTACACCGCTGTCACTCGCGCCAGGAAGCTGGTGGTCCTGGTCGGCTCCCGGAAGGCGATCGGCCAGGCCGTCCGTACGGTTTCCGCGGGCCGACGCTGTACGGCGCTGGCCCATCGGCTCGCCGGCGCCGGCTCCGCCGCCCGGTGACGCGAAGGGGCGTTCTCGGGCCTCCGGTCGTGTGAAAGGGCACCCCGGACTACCGGAAGCGGGGCGAAGGGGGCAAGATGAGCAGGTTGGCGGCACTGAGTGCCGCCAAATGGCCCAATGGTCGACCCCGAGTGCACTCTCCTGAGCCAAATGGGGGATGGTAGAGACAGTCAGGGCACCTCGAAGAAGAGGCACTACGTCGGTGAGGGATGACGTGAGCGACAACTCTGTAGTACTGCGGTACGCGGACGGTGAATACACCTACCCGGTGGTCGAAAGCACCGTCGGCGACAAGGGCTTCGACATCGGGAAGCTCCGAGCCCAGACCGGTCTGGTGACCCTGGACAGCGGATACGGCAACACCGCCGCCTATAAATCCGCGATCACCTACCTCGATGGCGAGCAGGGCATTCTGCGGTACCGCGGCTACCCCATCGAGCAGCTGGCCGAGCGCTCCACCTTCCTCGAGGTGGCGTACCTGCTGATCAACGGTGAGCTGCCCAAGGTCGACGAGCTCGCGACCTTCAAGAACGAGATCACCCAGCACACGCTGCTGCACGAGGACGTCAAGCGCTTCTTCGACGGCTTCCCGCGCGACGCCCACCCGATGGCGATGCTGTCCTCGGTGGTCTCGGCGCTGTCCACGTTCTACCAGGACAGCCACAACCCGTTCGACGAGAAGCAGCGCCACCTCTCCACGATCCGGCTGCTGGCCAAGCTGCCGACCATCGCGGCGTACGCGTACAAGAAGTCGATCGGCCACCCCTTCGTCTACCCGCGCAACGACCTCGGGTACGTCGAGAACTTCCTGCGCATGACCTTCTCGGTCCCGGCACAGGAGTACGAGCTGGACCCGGTCGTGGTCTCCGCGCTCGACAAGCTGCTGATCCTGCACGCGGACCACGAGCAGAACTGCTCGACGTCGACCGTCCGTCTGGTCGGTTCGAGCCAGGCGAACATGTTCGCCTCGATCTCCGCCGGCATCTCCGCCCTGTGGGGCCCCCTGCACGGTGGCGCCAACCAGTCGGTCCTGGAGATGCTCGAGGGCATCCAGGCCAACGGCGGCGATGTCGACTCCTTCATCAACAAGGTGAAGAACAAGGAGGACGGCGTCCGCCTGATGGGCTTCGGCCACCGGGTGTACAAGTCCTTCGACCCGCGCGCCAAGATCATCAAGGCGGCGGCGCACGACGTCCTCTCGGCCCTCGGCAAGTCCGACGAGCTGCTGGACATCGCGCTCAAGCTGGAGGAGCACGCGCTCTCCGACGACTACTTCGTCTCGCGCAACCTCTACCCGAACGTGGACTTCTACACGGGTCTGATCTACCGCGCGATGGGCTTCCCGACCGAGATGTTCACCGTGCTCTTCGCGCTCGGCCGTCTCCCGGGCTGGATCGCCCAGTGGCACGAGATGATCAAGGAGCCGGGTTCCCGCATCGGCCGCCCGCGCCAGATCTACACGGGCGAGGTCCTGCGCGACTTCGTTCCGGTCGAGGGCCGCTGACCTTCGGGCCCGCCGCGCCTCGGGCCCCGGGCCTCTCGGGCGACGAAAAGCGCCCCGCCACCGATCCCCCCACGGGTCGGTGAGCGGGGCGCTTCCCATATCCCCGGTGCGGATTCCCCCCACGGGATCCGGGCCGGGCGTCTGCCGGGTTCAGCAGAAGCTACGCGGGTCGGCGCGGTCCGCCGGGGTACGTACGGGAGGGCCGCTCAAAGCTCCCCGTGCACGTGCCCCGGCCAACGCTTGCCTGGGACATCCCCCAAGACGTCCCATGAACGTCCCCCAAGACGTTCTTGGCATCGCCC
Organism: Streptomyces sp. NPDC006551; assembly: GCF_040611675.1. Classification (NCBI taxonomy): domain Bacteria; kingdom Bacillati; phylum Actinomycetota; class Actinomycetes; order Kitasatosporales; family Streptomycetaceae; genus Streptomyces; species Streptomyces sp. NPDC006551. The sequence goes on along the minus strand of NZ_JBEXOT010000033.1, from coordinate 25,627 downwards.
ACTTAGACTCGCGAACAGCCCGAATGGTTACCCCTAAATATCTGTGATCTAGGTCTCTTTGTGAAGGTCCTGTGCGTCACGTGTAGGTGAATTCACGTGAACCGCCGCAGACGAAGGCTGTTCGTCACGACGAAAACGGACGAGAACGCCATCGCCAGTCCCGCGATCATGGGGTTGAGCAATCCGGCGGCTGCCAGGGGCAGGGCCGCGACGTTGTAGCCGAAGGCCCATCCAAGGTTGCCCTTGATCGTCGCCAGGGTGCGACGGGAGAGGCGGATGGCGTCCGCCGCGACCCGCAGGTCCCCTCGTACGAGAGTGAGGTCACCGGCCTCGATGGCGGCGTCCGTGCCCGTGCCCAGCGCCAGGCCCAGATCGGCGGTGGCGAGCGCGGCGGCGTCGTTCACGCCGTCGCCGACCATCGCGACCGTCCGGCCCTCCGCCTGGAGACGCCGGATCACGTCGACCTTGTCCTGCGGCAGCACCTCGGCGAAGACCCGGTCCGCGGGGATGCCCACCTCGGCCGCCACCGTCTCGGCGACCGACCGGTCGTCCCCGGTCAGCAGGACCGGTGCCAGGCCGAGGGCGCGCAGCCGGGCCACCGCCTCGGCGCTGGTGTCCTTGACCGCGTCGGCGACCGTCAGGAAGCCGCGGGCCCGCCCGTCCCAGGCGACATGCACGGCACCCGGCGCCGACGGCCCGGGCACCTCGATCTCCGCGGCCTCCAGGAGGGCCGCGCGGCCCACCAGGACCTCGTGTCCGTCGACGGAGCCGCGCACGCCGAGACCGGGCACGCTCTCGAACGACTTCGGTACGGGCAGTTCTCCCACCGGCAGCCCCAGCCGCTCGGCGGCGCCGGACGCGACCGCGCGGGCGACCGGGTGCTCGGAGGAGTGCTCCAGCGCGCCGGCGAGACGCAGCACGTCGGCCTCGTCCTCACCCGCGTAGCCGTACACCTTTCGCAGTGCCATCCGGCCGGTGGTGACCGTCCCGGTCTTGTCGAGGACGACGGTGTCGACGCGCCGCGTGGACTCCAGCACCTCCGGGCCCTTGATCAGGATGCCGAGCTGCGCGCCGCGGCCGGTGCCGACCATGAGGGCGGTCGGGGTGGCCAGGCCCAGGGCGCACGGGCAGGCGATGATCAGGACGGCCACGGCGGCTGTGAACGCCGCCGTGCTGTCGCCGGTCACCAGCAGCCAGGTCGCCAGGGTGCCGAGCGCGAGGAGCAGTACCACGGGCACGAAGACCGCGGAGATCCGGTCGGCGAGCCGCTGGACCTGGGCTTTGCCGTTCTGCGCGTCCTCGACCAGCTTCGCCATCCGGGCCAGCTGGGTGTCCGCGCCGACGCGGGTGGCCTCCACGACCAGCCGGCCGGTGGTGTTGAGGCAGCCGCCCGTCACGGGGTCCCCGGCCGTCACGTCGACCGGGAGGGACTCGCCGGTGAGCAGGGAGGCGTCGACGGCGGACAGCCCCTCGGTGACGGTCCCGTCGGTGGCGATCTTCTCGCCGGGCCGTACGACGAAGAGGTCACCGACGCGCAGGGCGGCCACCGGTACGCGTACTTCCGTACCGCCCCGCAGGACGGCCACGTCCTTGGCGCCCAGCTCCATCAGCGCGCGCAGTGCCGAGCCGGCTCTCCGCTTGGCGCGCGCCTCCAGATAGCGGCCGAGCAGGAGGGAGGTGATGACGCCGGCCGCCACCTCCAGGTAGAGGGTGGCGGCGCCGTCCGCGCGGCCGACGGTGAGGTCGAAGGTGTGACGCATGCCGGGCATGCCCGCGTGACCGAAGAACAGCGCCCAGAGCGACCAGCCGAAGGCGGCGAGGGTGCCGACCGAGACGAGCGTGTCCATGGTGGCGGCGCCGTGCCGGAGGTTGGTCCAGGCGGCCCGGTGGAAGGGGAGCCCGCCCCAGACGACGACCGGGGCGGCGAGGGTGAGCGAGAGCCACTGCCAGTTGTCGAACTGGAGGGCCGGGACCATCGCGAGCAGGACGACGGGGGCGGAGAGGACCGCCGAGACGGTCAGGCGCGTACGCAGCGCGTCGAGCTCCGGGGCCGGCTCCCGCTTCGGTTCCGGCACCGGTCGGGGTGTGGGCTCCGGTTCGGGTGCGGGCTCCGGCGGCGGGGGCTCCTCGGCGGTGTAGCCGGTCCTGACGACCGTCGCGATCAGTTCGGCGACCTCCACCTCGGCCGCGTGCTCGATCCTCGCCTTCTCCGTCGCGTAGTTGACGGTCGCCGCGACGCCCTCCATGCGGTTGAGCTTCTTCTCGACGCGGGCCGCGCAGGAGGCGCAGGTCATCCCGCCGATGATCAGCTCGGTGGAGAGGGCGGGGGTGGCGGAGGCGGAGCTGGAGGTCATGTGCGGTTCCAAAAGGGAGCAGGGCCGTACTGTCGTAACGGTACGGCCCTGCCGGGTATGCCGGAGGCGGGCCTCAGGCCTGGCCGACCAGTTCGTAGCCGGCCTCGTCGACGGCGGCGCGGACGGCGTCCTCGTCGAGCGGGGCCTCGGAGACCACGGTGACCCGGCCGGTCGCGGCCACGGCCGTGACGGAGGAGACGCCGGCGATCTCGGAGATCTCGCTGGAGACCGCGCCCTCGCAGTGGCCGCAGGTCATGCCCTTGACCTGGTAGACGGTGGTGACACCGCCCGCCGGGATCTCGGCCGCGCCGTCGTGACACGAGCCGGTCGACGAGCAGCAGCCGCTGGCGACCTGGGGAAGTTCGGTCTTCGTCTCGGCGGTCATGACGTTCTCCTCTTCGAGGCTGGTTCTGGTTCTGGTGCTGGTTCTGGTGCTGGTTCTGGCTCTGGCTCTGGCTCTGGCTCTGGGTCGTACCCTTGCACAGCCTATACCCCTAGGGGGTATGAATCCACTCAGTGTGTCCGGTGCGGTTCTCGGGTGGCGGGCCGGTCGTTGTCGCGTCGCCGATGACCGGGTCGAGATAGCGCAGGAGGACCCGCTTCAGCTCGACGACCGTGGCGTCCCGCTCGGGCCCCTCGGGCGCGGCGAGCACCAGCGCGAGACCGCCCTTGAAGACCGCGAAGGTCATATCCGCGATCCGGGCGCTCTCCGCGGCGGGGAGGTCCGGGAGGTAGTGGCCGAGCAGGTCCCTGATGCGGGCGAGCAGGGAGGCGTGCAGGGCGTCGTGCTCCTCCGCGATCCGGCCCGGGATCTCCGAGCCGTGCATCAGGGCGAGGAAGACCGGGTTCCGGCAGTTGAACTCGATCAGTGGGTCGACGACCGCGTCGAGCAGCGCGGGCAGCGGCAGTGCGAGGTTCTCCGGCGTGAACGCCTGGCCGTGGGCCTCTCGCATCCGGTGCAGGAGGCGGTCGCCGAGCTCGACGGCGATGGCTTCCTTGTTGGGGAAGTACTGGTAGAGCGTGCCGGGCGAGACGCCCGCCTCCCGGGCGATCGCGTTGGTGCTGGTCGCCGTGTATCCCTGCGCGCAGAAGACGTTCGCGGCGGCCTGGAGCAGCTCGGCGATGCGGCGCTCGCCGCGCGCCTGCCGCCGGCGCGGTTTGGGGTCGCCGGGCGCCGTGGATGTGGTGCTCCCGGACGGGCTGGTTGCGGAGAGGTTGCTTCCGGACCCGCTGCTTCCGGACGGGCCGGTCTCGGGGGGGCTGCTCCGGGGTGGGCTGGTCTCGGGTGGGCTCTCGGACATGACTGTCCCCAGCTTTCATGAACGCGTTGACAAACGCGAGTACTCGCTCGCATTCTTGAGAAACGCGAGCGACCGCTCGTGTTTGCCAGTCTATGGCAAGGGGCGACCCGTGCGACCTGCCAGGAAGCGAGCGCGCGGGTCCCGGTGAAGGGGACACCGCGTCATGGTCGAAGTCAAGAACGCAGCGCCCGCCCGAAGTGGGGGGTGGACCCGCTTCGCCACGGCCCGGCCACGGCTCTCCCTCCTGGTGGCCCTGGTGATCACCGCCCTCGCCGTCTTCGCGGGAAGCGGCGTCGCCGACCGGATGGGCAGCGGCGGCTGGGAGGACCCGGACGCCGAATCCGCGTACGCCCTGCGGGTCCTGGAGCGCGAGTTCCCCGCCTCACAGCCGAATCTGCTGCTCCTCCTCGACGCCGGCCCGGCAGGGGTCGACGACCCCGCCGTCGCCGCCGAGGCCCGGCGGATCGCCGAACGGCTCGACGCCGAGCCGGGCGTGAGCGGCATCGGTTCCTACTGGGGGACGGGTTCCCCCGCCCTGCGCTCCGAGGACGGCCGACAGGCGGTGATAGCCGCCCGGATCGACGGCGAGGAGAAGGCGGCCGGCGAGATCCTCCAGCGGATCGCACCCGAGTACCGGGGCGCGCGGGGTCCGGTCGAGGTGTCCGTCGGCGGACCCCTCGCCGTACGGCACGAGATGCAGACGATCATCCAGGAGGACCTGCTGCGCGCCGAGCTGATCGCCCTGCCGGTGACGCTCGTCCTGCTGGTCATGGTCTTCGGCAGCGCGGTCGCCGCCCTGCTGCCGCTGGGCATCGGCATCGTGGCCATCCTCGGCACCAACGCCGTACTGCGCGGGATCACCGAACTCACCGACGTCTCGGTCTTCGCCCAGAACCTCACCACCGCGCTCGGTCTCGGACTCGCCATCGACTACGCCCTGTTCGTGGTCCGCAGATTCCGGGAGGAGCTGGCCGCCGGGGCCGACCCGCGCAGCGCCGTCGGCACCACCCTGCGCACGGCCGGGCGGACCGTGCTCTTCTCCGCGCTGACCGTGGCCGTCTCGCTCGCCGCCATGCTCGTCTTCCCGCAGTACTTCCTGCGCTCCTTCGCCTACGCCGGGATCGCGGTGGTGCTGCTGGCCGCGGCGGCCGCGCTGATCCTGCTGCCCGCGGCCCTGATGCTGCTCGGTGACCGGGTCAACGCCCTGGACCTGAGGCGGGTGTTCGGGCGCCGCGGGTCCACGGCGGCTGGTGCCGGTGCCGGTGCCGGTGCTGGCGCCTTTGTCGAGCCGGAGGCCGGGGGCGGAGCGGGCACGCGGGCCGAGACCGGGGCGAGGGCCGGCGCCCGGAGGGGGCCCGGGGCCGGATGGGCCCGGACGGCCGCCCTGGTGATGCGGCGGGCACCCGTCTTCGCCGCGGCCACGACCGCGGGACTCGTGCTCCTGGGGCTGCCCTTCCTGGGCGTGAGATTCGGTACGGCCGACGACCGCCAGCTGCCGGCCGCCGCCGAGTCCCGCCAGGTCCAGGACCACCTGCGGGACGGCTTCCCCGGCGACCCAGGCGGCGGGCTCACGGTGCTCGCCGAGGGCCGGGCCACACCCGCCCAGTACGCCGACTACCGCCGGCGGATCGAGGACATCGCCGGCGTCGAACGGGTCGAGGGGCCGATGACCTCCGGGACCGGCGAGGTCACCCGCGGCCTCTTCACCGTCGTGCCGGAGGGCGAGGCCGTCGGCGAGAACGCCCAGCGTGTCGTCGCGGAGCTGCGCTCCCGAGAAGCACCGTTCGACACCTCCGTGACCGGGGCGGCGGCCGTCCTCGTCGACTCCAAGGACGCCATAGCCGACCGGCTGCCCTGGGCGGTGGCGATCATCGTCGTCGTCACCCTGCTCCTGGTCTTCCTGCTCACCGGCAGCGTGCTGATCCCGGTCCAGGCCGTCGTCCTCAACGCCCTCAGCCTCACGGCCATGTTCGGGGCGGTGGTCTGGGTCTTCCAGGAAGGGCACCTCTCGGGGCTGCTCGGCTTCACCCCCACGGGCGACATCGAGACGACCCTGCCGGTGCTGATGTTCTGCGTCGCCTTCGGACTCTCCATGGACTACGGCGTCTTCCTCCTCTCCCGCGTCAAGGAGGAGTACGACAGCACCGGCGACCACGAACACTCCGTACGGTTCGGCCTCCGGCACACGGGCGGGCTGATCACCGCGGCCGCCGTGATCCTGGCCGTCGTGATGGTGGCCATCGGCACCTCCCGGGTCACCAACACCAAGATGCTGGGACTCGGCGTCGCCCTCGCCGTGCTCATGGACGCGATGGTGGTGCGCAGCCTGCTGGTCCCGGCCGTCATGAAGCTGACCGGCCGCCTGACCTGGTGGGCCCCGGCACCGCTGCGCCGCTTCCACGACCGGTTCGGCATCAGCGAGAGCGGCATACCGACGCCGGCCGTGCTGCCGGAACCCACCCGGGACAAGGAGCCCGTGGGGAGCTAGGTTCGGAACTCGGCGTTCCGGCGCGGATCGTGAAGGGTCGAAGGGCGGGCTCGTGAAGGCAGTGGTGTTCGAACGGTACGGAGAGGACGCGACGGTCCGGGAGGTGCCGGACCCCTCGCCCTCAGGCCACGGCGTGGTCGTGCGCGTGGAGGCGACCGGACTGTGCCGCAGCGACTGGCACGGCTGGATGGGCCACGACCCCGACATCGTCCTGCCCCACGTCCCCGGCCACGAACTGGCCGGCCTGGTCGAGGCGGTGGGCGGGGACGTGACCCGCTGGAAGCCCGGCGACCGGGTCACGGTGCCGTTCGTGTGCGCCTGCGGGCGCTGCCCGGCCTGTGCCGCCGGGGACCAGCAGGTGTGCGAGCGGCAGACCCAGCCGGGCTTCACTCACTGGGGCTCCTTCGCCCAGTACGTGGCCCTGGAGCACGCGGACGTGAACCTGGTGGTCGTCCCGGAGGAGCTGTCCTTCGCGACGGCGGCCGGGCTCGGATGCAGGTTCGCCACCGCCTTCCGGGCCGTGGTGGCCCAGGGGCGGCTCGCGGCCGGTGAGTTCGTCGCCGTGCACGGCTGCGGCGGCGTCGGACTCTCGGCCGTGATGATCGCGGCGGCCTGCGGGGCGCGGGTGATCGCGGTCGACGTGTCGCCGAAGGCCCTGGAGCTGGCGAGGGCGTTCGGTGCGGCGGAGTGCGTCGACGCCTCGGCCCTGGCGGCCGTGCCCGGCGGGACGGCCGCGGCGGTACGCGAACTGACCGGCGGCGGCGCCCATCTGTCGATCGACGCCCTCGGGTCCCCGGCCACCTGCGCCGCCTCGGTGGAGAGCCTTCGCCGCAGGGGCCGGCACGTCCAGGTCGGACTGCTGCCGTCGGCCGCGGGGGACCCGGTGGTTCCCATGGCCCGGGTCATCGGCCTCGAACTGGAGATCCTCGGCAGCCACGGCATGGCCGCGCACGCCTACGGCCCGATGATGGAGATGGTCCGGGCGGGCACGCTGCGCCCCGACCGGCTCGTCACCTCCCTCATCCCGCTGGACGAGGCCCCGGCCGCGCTCGCGGCGATGGGCTCGGCGCCAGGATCCGGAGTCACGGTCATCCGCCCGTGGTCGTGATTCCGTGCCCCGGACTCGCCGGCCAAGGCCCAGGGCGGGCCGAAGGCCTTGCACCGGGCCGGTGTGCGGGGCCTTCTCGGTCGCCAGGGCGGGGCGCGCGGGGTCAGTCGCGGCGGCTCCGGTTGCTCGGGCGGTTGGCGACCCAGGTGTGGATGGTCTCCGCGTACCAGTAGGGCTTGCCCGACTCCACCCGGTCGGGCGGCGGCAGCAGTCCGTGCTTCCGATAGGAGCGGACCGTGTCCGGCTGCACCCTGATGTGGGCGGCGATGTCCTTGTACGACCAGAGTCTTCTGTCCGTCATGTGTGGCACCTCCCTGCACGCCAGGCAGCGGCGGCGGGGGTGCCGTTCGGGGGAGCTGCCGTGGCGGGCGCTGGCGATCACTGAGCCTGTGCCCGTTGAACGACATCCCTTGACCGGAGGGGAGCGGCTGTCGAACGGCTGTGACGGAAACCTCGCGTAATGGAGATATGTGTGACGACAGGGGGATGGATGTGACACAAGTGGCGCATCGTCACATCGGCGTGTCACTCCGGCATTTCACGGACGACAGGACTCAGGCCCCGCAGGAGCGCAGAAAGCGGCGGGTGCGGACCGCGATCGGGTACGGCCGGTCCGGCTCGCACGGGTACATGTCCTGCTCCACGATCGCGAAGAGGTCCACGTCCAGGGCCTGGGCCGCCGCGAGGACCGGTTCCAGGGCGGGCACTCCGGAGGGCGGTTCGCACATCACGCCGCGGGCCACGGCAGGCCCGAACGGAATCCCGTCCGCCACGACCTCGGACAGGATCTCCGGGTCGACCTGCTTGAGGTGGAGATAGCCGATGCGCTCGCCGTAGGTCTCGATCAGTTTGACGCTGTCGCCGCCGCAGTAGGCGTAATGGCCGGTGTCCAGGCAGAGCGAGACCAGGTCGGGGTCGGTGGCGTCCAGGAAGCGGGCCACGTTCTCCTCGCTGTCGATGTGCGTGTCGGCATGCGGATGGACGACGATCCGCAGCCCGTAACGCTCCCGGACCTCCTGCCCGAGGCGCTCGGTCAGGGACGTCAGATGACGCCACTGCTCGGCGTCGAGGGTGCGGTCCTCCAGGACCTCGCCGGTCTTGTCGTCCCGCCAGAAGGAGGGGATGACCACCAGATGTTCCGCCCCCATGGCCTGGGCGAGGGCCGCGTTGTCGGCGACGTGCGCCCAGGTCCTCTCCCAGACGGCCGGGCCGTGGTGCAGTCCGGTGAAGACCGTCCCGGCGGAGACCCGCAGGCCGCGGCGGCCCGTCTCCTCGGCGAGGATCGCGGGGTCGGTGGGCAGATAGCCGTACGGGCCCAGCTCGATCCACTCGTAACCGGCGCCGGCGACCTCGTCGAGGAAGCGCTGCCAGGGAACCTGCCGGGGATCGTCGGGGAACCAGACACCCCAGGAGTCCGGGGCGGAGCCGATACGGATACGGGACAGTGGCGTCGCCGGCTTCGTCATGCAAGCCACCTTGGCCGGGGCCGAGGAGGAGCGTCAAGACGGTCGTCCGAATGTAAGGACATAGCGTTGACAGGGTTCCCGGCGGGCGGCTAGACCTGGGTGCGGGGCCGAGGCGAGAGGTGACGTACATGCGGACGGAGCCGTACGACCTGATCACGATGGGGCGCATCGGCGTGGATCTGTATCCCCTTCAGGTCGGGGTGCCGCTGGCCCGGGTGGAGAGCTTCGGGAAGTTCCTGGGCGGTTCGCCGTCGAACGTGGCGGTCGCCGCGGCGCGGCTGGGCCGGCGCACCGCTCTCATCACCCGGACGGGCGCCGACCCCTTCGGCGCCTACCTGCACCAGGAGCTACGGGCGTTCGGCGTCGACGACCGATGGGTGACGGCGGTGGAGGCCTACCCGACGCCGGTGACCTTCTGCGAGATCTTCCCGCCCGACGACTTCCCCATCTACTTCTACCGTCAGCCCAAGGCCCCCGACCTGGAGATCCATCCGCACGAGCTGGACCTCGCGGCGATCCGCTCGGCGCGCGCGTTCTGGGTGACGGGGACGGGCCTGAGCGCCGAGCCCAGCCGGACGGCGACGCTCACGGCGCTGCGGGAGCGAGGCCGCGAGGGCTTGACCGTCCTCGACCTGGACTGGCGCCCGGCGCTCTGGCCCGAACCCGGCGAGGCCCCCGCGCTCTACCGGGCCGCTCTGGGCGCGGCGACGGTCGCCGTCGGCAACCTCGACGAGTGCGAGGTCGCGACCGGGGAGCGCGAGCCGCACGCCGCCGCCCGTGCCCTGCTCGACGCGGGGGTGCGGCTCGCGGTCGTCAAGCAGGGACCGAAGGGGGTTCTCGCGATGGGCGCCGACGGGGAGTACGCGGAGGCGGAGCCGCTGCCGGTCGAGGTCGTCAACGGTCTCGGCGCGGGCGACGCGTTCGGCGGGGCGCTCGCGCACGGCCTGCTGGCCGGCTGGGACCTGGAACGCGTGATCCGCCACGCCAACGCGGCCGGCGCGATCGTCGCCGGCCGCCTCGCCTGCTCGCCCGCGATGCCGTACGCGGACGAGATCGCCCACGCCCTCGCCACGGGCACCGGCTCCATCCCCGCCCACCGTTCCCACCCGGCGCCGGAGCCCCCGCAGCCTCCGGGACTCCCGGCGCCACCGGAGCCCGCGCCATGACCGGCGACGGACTCGGCGCAGCCGACGTCCCGGGCCGGTCGGACGTGCCTCCCGCCCCCGCTCCCGATCAGTCGGACGGCCCCCGCGCCGCCGAGGCCCCGGGCCCCTCGGACCGACCATCCGCCGCCACCACCCCGGCTCCGTCGGACGGGCCGTACCACCTGGCCGCCGCTCCGCGCCTGGGCGGGGCAGGGCGGCCGACAGAGGCGCGGCGGCCGGCAGCGGCGGCGGGGCGCGTTCGTCCCGCACCGCGGCCACCCGGTGAACCCGCCGGCTCGCAACCCGCGCGCCGCTCCGGGGCGACCGCCGCCCGCCCGGTCCCACCGACCACCGCCGCCCGCCCCACCCCACCGGTCGACGTCGACCGGCTCGTCACCCTGCGCGCGCGGCATCCCGAGGCCGTCGAGGAAGCCGCCGCCCGGCGCCGGACCCGGCCGCTGCTTCCAGAGCGCGGTCGGCTGCTGATCGTCGCCGCCGACCACCCCGCCCGCGGGGCGCTCGGCGTCGCGGGCCGGCCGTACGCCATGGCCGACCGCGCCGACCTGCTCGGGCGGCTCTGTCTCGCGCTGTCCCGGCCCGGAGTCGACGGGGTCCTCGCCTCCGCCGACATCCTCGACGACCTGCTGCTCCTCGGCGCCCTGGAGGACCGGCTCGCCGTCGGCTCCATGAACCGCGGCGGCCTCGCCGGCGCCGCCTTCGAACTCGACGACCGCTTCACCGGACACCGCCCCCAGGACCTCGCCCGCCTCGGCTTCGACGCCGGCAAGCTCCTGCTGCGCATCGACCCCGACGACCCCGGCTCCCTCACCACCCTCCACTCCGCCGCCCGCGCCGTCGACGAGATGGCCGCTCTGCGCCTGCCCGTCTTCGTCGAACCCTTCCTCTGCCGCCGCGACGCCGCCGGCCGCCTCCACACCGACCTCTCCGCCGAGGCCGTCACCACCTCCCTCGCCATCGCCTCCGGACTCGGCGGCACCTCCGCCTACACCTGGCTCAAGGTCCCCGTCACCGGCCACCCCGACGAGATGGCCCGTGTCATGGGAGCCACCACCCTCCCCGCGGTCCTCCTCGGCGGAGACCCCGGCGCCGACCCGGCCGCGCAGGAGGTCACGTACGAGAAATGGCGCACCGCGCTGCGCCTGCCGACCGTCCGCGGCCTCGTCGTCGGCCGCTCGCTCCTCTATCCGCCGGACGGCGATGTGGCCCAAGCCGTCGACAAGGCGGCGAGTCTGCTGGAGGAAGGGGTAGGCACCCGACCATGAACTCCTTGCATCTGCCCGCTGGAACCGCCTCGCGCGGGTCCTACGCCCTCCACGTCGACCCCGAACGGGCCGGCTGGGACCACTGCTCCCTCCGAGTTCTCGAACTGGGCCCCGGCGAGAGCCATCTCCTGGACACTGGGGACAGTGAATGGATCGTGCTTCCGCTCACCGGCGGCTGTACGGTGCACGTGGACGGCGAGACCCTCCAACTGCAGGGCCGCGAGAGCGTGTTCGGCGGGGTCTCCGACTTCGCGTACGTGCCCCGCGACGCCCGAGCCCAGATCGCCTCCGGTGCGGGAGGCCGCTTCGCTTTGGCAGGAGCGAAGTGCGAGCGACGACTCCCCGCTCGCTACGGCCCCGCGCCGGAGGTTCCCGTCGAGGCCCGCGGCAGCGGCGCCCAGGCGCGACACGTGCGGAACTTCGCCGCCGCCGGCGTCTTCCCGTGCGACCGGCTGATCGCCGTCGAGGTGATCACCCCCGGCGGCAACTGGTCCTCCTACCCGCCCCACAAGCACGACGAGCACCGCCCCGGCTTCGAGTCCGAGCTGGAGGAGATCTACTACTACGAGATCGACGGCGCCGGCCTCGGATACCAGCGGATCTCCCCCTCCCGCCCCGGCGGCGCCGATCTCCTCGCCGAGGTCGGGAGCGGTGACGTCGTCCTCGTACCGAACGGCTGGCACGGCCCGTCCATCGCCCAGCCGGGCCATGACATGTACTACCTCAACGTCATGGCGGGGCCGGGAGCCGAACGGGAGTGGAAGATCTGCTTCCACCCCGACCACACGGAGGGATACACGTGAGGACTCTGACCGTCGCCCAGGCCCTGGTGCGCTTCCTCGCCGCCCAGTACACCGAACGCGACGGGGTGCGGCGGCGGCTGATCTCCGCGACCTGGGGCATCTTCGGGCACGGCAACGTCGCCGGCGTCGGCCAGGCACTGCTCGAGTACGCCGACTCCATGCCGTACCACCAGGGGCGCAACGAGCAGGCGATGGTGCACGCGGCCGTCGGCTACGCACGCCAGTCGAACCGGCTCTCCGCCCACGCGGTCACGACCTCCATCGGCCCCGGCGCCACGAACCTGGTCACGGGCGCCGCCCTCGCCACCGTCAACCATCTGCCGGTGCTGCTGCTGCCCGGCGACACCTTCGCCACCCGCCCCGCCGACCCCGTGCTCCAGCAGCTCGAAGTCCCGTACGCCGGCGACGTCTCCGTCAACGACTGCCTGCGGCCGGTCTCGAAGTACTTCGACCGGATCACCCGCCCCGAGGCGCTCGTCCCGGCCGCGCTCGCCGCCGCGCGGGTCCTCGCCGACCCCGTCGAGACCGGCGCCGTGACGCTCGCGCTGCCGCAGGACGTCCAGGCGGAGGCGTACGACTGGCCGGAGGAGTTCTTCGCCGAGCGCGTCTGGACGGTGCGCCGCCCGCGCCCGGACCAGGCCGAACTCGACGCGGCGGTACGGGCCGTCAGGGCGGCCGCCAGGCCGCTGATCGTCGCGGGCGGCGGGGTGAAGCACAGCGGCGCCGAGGACGCGCTGCGCACCTTCGCCGAACGCGCCCGTATCCCCGTCGCCTCCACCCAGGCCGGCAAGGGAGCACTGCCGTACGACCACCCCTGCGACGTCGGCGGCATCGGGCACACGGGCACCGCCACCGCCGACTCGCTCGCGGCGACCAGCGACCTGGTCATCGGGGTCGGCACCCGCTACACCGACTTCACCACCGCGTCCGCCACCCTCTTCCCCGACGGCGTCCGGTTCGTGAACCTCAACATCGCCGGCTTCGACGCCCACAAACTCGGCGCCCAGCCGCTCGTCGCCGACGCCCGTGAGGGCCTCACCGCGCTGACCGAGGCACTCGACGGACACCGCACGGACAACCTCTCCTGGACGTTCTCCAAGGACGACTGGCAGCGGCGGACCGACGCCGCCTACGCCGTCCCGGACGAGGACGCCCGCCCCACCCAGACGCAGGTCCTCGGCGTGCTCGACACTCTGGTCACCGGGGACGACATCCTGATCAACGCCGCCGGTTCGCTCCCGGGCGACCTCCACAAGCTGTGGCGGGCCCGTTCCTCGGACCAGTACCACGTCGAATACGGCTACTCCTGCATGGGCTACGAGATCCCGGCCGCGATCGGCGTCGCGCTCGCCGCGCCCGGCCGGCCCGTCTGGGCCCTCGTCGGTGACGGGACGTATCTGATGAATCCCACCGAAATCGTCACGGCGGTGCAGGAAGGACTGCCCATCAAGGTGGTCATCCTGCAGAACCACGGGTACGCCTCCATCGGCGGGCTCTCGGAGGCCGTCGGCGGCGAGGGATACGGCACCGCCTACCGCCACCGCGCCCCGGACGGCACCTTCACCGGGCCGCCGCTCCCCGTCGACCTGGCCGCCAACGCCGCCTCCCTCGGCATGCGGGTGCTGCGCGCCCGCACCGTGCGTGACCTGCGAGAAGCCCTCGACGAAGCCCGGGCGTCGACCGTTCCCACATGTGTCTACACCGAGACCGAAACGGCAGACACAGTGTCGGGCGCGCCCCCCGCCCAGGCGTGGTGGGATGTGCCCGTGGCCGAGACCGCGACCCGCTCGTCGGCGGTCAAGGCCCGGGAGGAGTACGACCGGCACGTCACCGCCCGACGCCGCCACCTGTAACAGCCAGAAGGAGCATTCCGTCATGACGAAGACCGTCAACCACTGGATCGGTGGCAAGGCCGTCGAGGGCACGTCGGGCAACTGGGGCCCGGTCACCGACCCGGCCACCGGTGCCGTGACCACGCGGGTGGCCCTGGCCTCGGTCGAGGAGGTCGACGCCGCCGTCGCCGCCGCGAAGGCCGCGTTCGAGACCTGGGGCACGGCGTCGCTGGCGCAGCGCACCACGATCCTGTTCAAGTTCCGGGCGCTGCTCGACGCCAACCGCGACGCGATCGCCGAGCTGATCGTCGCCGAGCACGGCAAGGTCCACTCCGACGCGCTGGGCGAGGTCGCCCGCGGTCTGGAGATCGTCGACCTGGCCTGCGGCATCACCACTCAGCTCAAGGGCGAGCTGTCCACCCAGGTGTCGAACCGCGTGGACGTCGCCGCGATCCGGCAGCCGGTCGGTGTCGTCGCCGGCATCACGCCGTTCAACTTCCCGGCCATGGTGCCGATGTGGATGTTCCCGATCGCCATCGCGTGCGGCAACACCTTCATCCTCAAGCCGAGCGAGAAGGACCCCTCCCCGTCACTGAAGATCGCCGAGCTGCTCGCCGAGGCGGGTCTGCCGGACGGTGTCTTCAACGTCGTCCACGGTGACAAGGTCGCCGTCGACCGTCTCCTGGAGCACCCGGACGTCTCCGCGGTCTCCTTCGTCGGCTCGACGCCGATCGCGAAGTACATCCACACGACGGCCTCGGCGGCCGGCAAGCGCGTGCAGGCGCTCGGCGGCGCGAAGAACCACATGCTGGTACTGCCCGACGCGGACCTGGACGCGGCCGCGGACGCGGCGGTCTCGGCGGCGTACGGCTCCGCCGGCGAACGCTGCATGGCGATCTCCGCCGTCGTCGCGGTCGGCGCCATCGCCGACGAGCTGGTGGACAAGATCCGCGAGCGCGCCGAGAAGATCAAGATCGGCCCCGGAAACGACCCGGCCTCCGAGATGGGCCCGCTCATCACGGCCGTCCACCGCGACAAGGTCGCCTCCTACGTGAAGGGCGCGGCGGACGAGGGCTGCGAGGTCGTCCTGGACGGCACCGGCTACACCGTCGAGGGGTACGAGGACGGCCACTGGATCGGCCTCTCGCTCCTGGACAAGGTGCCCACCACGGCCAAGGCGTACCAGGACGAGATCTTCGGCCCGGTGCTGTGCGTGCTGCGTACCGACACGTACGAGGAGGGCGTCGCCCTCATCAACGCCTCCCGGTTCGGCAACGGCACCGCGATCTTCACCCGCGACGGCGGCGCGGCCCGCCGCTTCCAGCTGGAGATCCAGGCCGGCATGGTCGGTGTGAACGTGCCGATTCCGGTGCCCGTGGGCTACCACTCCTTCGGCGGGTGGAAGGACTCGCTCTTCGGTGACCACCACGTCTACGGCAACGACGGCGTGCACTTCTACACTCGCGGCAAGGTCGTCACCACCCGCTGGCCGGACCCGTCCGAGACCCCGGCCGGCGTGGACCTCGGTTTCCCGCGCAACCACTGACCCGACCCCGGCCCGTCCGGCAAAACGACTGGCCCCCGGGGCGCGCGCTGACGCACCCTTGGGGCCATGTCCGTTCCACCGAAGTATCAGATCCGCGCCCGCTACACCGACTCGACGGTGACCGTCTATCAGGCGTACGACCCGTCCATCGGTCTGCCCGCCGCGCGGGACGGGCGATTCCCGGCCGTGTGGAAGCGGGACCGGATGACCTGGATCAAGCCGTCGTTCCTGTGGATGATGTACCGCTCCGGCTGGGGCCTGAAGGAGGGCCAGCAGACGGTCCTCGCCGTCGACATCACCCGTGAGGGCTTCATATGGGCCCTGAGCCACGCGTGCCTTTCGCACTACGCCCCGGGCCTCCACGCCGATCAGGCGGCCTGGAAGCGGGAGTTGCGGCAGTCCCCGGCCCGGATCCAGTGGGACCCGGAGCGAGATCTGCGCCTTGAGGCGCTCCCGTACCGCTCGCTGCAGCTCGGCCTGACGGGCGAGGCCGCACGCGCCTACGCGGACGAGTGGATCGTCGCCATTCGCGATGTCACTCCGCTCGCCCACCGGGTCCATGCCCTCGTGCGCGCCGGTGAGCTCGACGCCGCCCGCGCGGAACTGCCCGAGGCGCGTCCGTTCCCCTTGGGTGCGGAGCTCCTCGGGCGGCTCGGCGACTAGAAGATCGAGTGCAGCAGCTTGTTGGGGGAGCCCGTCCTCGGGTCCTGCACCTTGCCGCTCGTGGCGTTGTTCACCAGAGCGTCACGGACCTGGGCGGGGGTCGCCGTCGGGTTGTTCGCGAGGTAGAGCGCCGCGACGCCCGCCGTGTGCGGGGTGGCCATCGAGGTGCCCGAGATCGTGTTCGTCGCCGCGTCGTTGTCCTTCCACGCCGACGTGATGGAGACACCCGGCGCGAACAGGTCCAGGCACGTGCCGTAGTTGGAGAAGGACGCGCGCTTGTCGGCGGAGTCCGTCGCGCCGACCGTGATCGCCTCGGGGACGCGGGCGGGGGAGTAGTTGCACGCGTTCGCGGGCCAGCCGAGGATGTTGCCGTTGCCGGCCGCCACCGCGTAGCTGACGCCGGAGGCGATGGAGCGCTTCACCGCGTCGTCGAGCGAGGCGTTCGTGCCGCCGCCCAGGCTCATGTTGGCGACCGCCGGCTTGACCGCGTTGGCCGTCACCCAGTCCACGCCCGCGATGACCCCGGCTGTCGTACCGGACCCGGTGCAGTTCAGGACGCGTACCGCCACCAGCTTCGCGGCCTTGGCCACGCCGTACTTCGCGCCGCCGACCGTGCCCGCCACATGGGTGCCGTGCCCCTGGCAGTCCTGGCCGTTCTGGCCGTCGCCGACCGTGTCCGTACCGACCCGCGCCCGGCCGCCGAACTCGCTGTGCGAGGTGCGGATTCCGGTGTCGATGATGTACGCGGTGACGTTCGACGCGCTGGTGTTGTAGGTGTACGTCGTCGACAGCGGCAGGTTCCGCTGGTCGACCCGGTCCAGGCCCCAGGTGGCGCCGTTCTGCGTGTCGGTCATCCGGACGGTCGCGTTCTGCTCGACGTACGCCACCCGCGGGTCGGCGGCCAGGGACGCGGCCTTCGCCTGCGACATCGTGCTCGAGAAGCCCTTGAGGGCGGTGCGGTACACGTGCTGCGGCGTGACGCCGAGATCGGCGGCCTTGGTCGAGCCGTCCTTGAGGACGACGATCCAGCTGTTCTCGACGGCGACGGAGGCCGGGGCGAGCCGGAGGTCGCCGAGCGGAGCGGTGGGGGCGCCCTGCGCGGTGGGTGAGGCGACGAACTGGAGGCCGGCGGCGAGCGCGAGGACGGGGACGAGCGCTCCGACGCGGCGGGATATGGAGGTCATGTGGTGGGGCACCTGGACCTTTCGCAGGGGGATGAGGGCACGCGCGACACACCCGGTACGTGTGTACGGGTGTGCGTGACGCGTGGATGTCCCACAGGGTCTCGTGCTGTCATGCCTCGCACAAGGGTGCGTCAGGTGCTGTTTTCGTCGAAGTGCCAGGTCCGCATGGTGAAGAACCCGTCGTCCGCCCCGCCCGCCGACCGGTAGGTCGCCAACGCCGCGTCGTTGTCGGTGTCGACCCCCACCCACAGGTCGTAACAGCCGCGCCGCCGCGCCACCGCCACCAGCGCCTCGGTCAGCGCCCGCCCGACGCCCCGCCGCCGGTGCCCCTCGTCCACCGACAGCTCGTACAGGCACATCTCCACGCCCTTGTCCGGGTGGAGCATCTCGATCCCGGAGACGAGGCCCGCCGGGAACCCGTCCTCCGTGTACGCGATCAGCATCAGATGCCCGGGGGCGGCGAGGAACCGCTCGGCCCACTCGGGCCGCGGCGGACCGTCGTAGAGGTGCTCCGCCGCGAGCAGCTCGGCCACCGTGGTCGCCTGCCGGATCTCCATGATCAGCCCCCCGGTCGCCCGGGCGCGCATACCGCGCCTGGTGTACGGCGACGGTACTGCGTACGACTCCGGGAGGCCGCCGAATTCCCCCTGGGGGCAGCCGTGCCGCACAGGATGCCCGCCTAGGCTCAGACGCATGAAGCTCCGACTTCCCCGGTGGGCCGCGATCACCGCGGCCCTCGCCGTGCTCGCGGGCGCCGGCACCTGGACCGCCGTCGCCTCCGACGAACCACCTCCCGTGGACCGCGCGGACCAGGTGATCGACGTGCCCGGGGCACGCCTCGACACCTCGTACTTCACCGCCGGCTCCCCGTCCGGTCGCAGACCGGCCGTCCTGCTCGGGCACGGCTTCGGCGGCTCCAAGGCCGACGTCCGCGCCCAGGCCGAGAAGCTCGCCCGTGACGGTTACGCCGTCCTCACCTGGTCGGCGCGCGGATTCGGCGCCTCCACCGGGCAGATCGGGCTCAACGACCCCGACCACGAGGTCAAGGACGTCCAGAAGCTCGTCGACTGGCTCGCGCGACGGCCCGAGGTACGGCTCGACGAGGACGGCGACCCGCGCGTCGGCGTCACCGGCGCCTCCTACGGCGGCGCGATCTCGCTGCTCGCCGCCGGGTACGACGAGCGGGTCGACGCGATCGCTCCGCAGATCACGTACTGGAACCTCGCCGACGCGCTGTTCCCTCAGGGCGTCTTCAAGAAGCTCTGGGCCGGGATCTTCTTCACGTCGGGAGCGGCCGGCCCGTCGGGCCTGCCGGGGACGGGCACGGAAGGCGAGACGCCGGGCGCGACGGTGCCGGGCGGGAGCGCGCCGGACGGTGCGACGTCGGGCGGTGCGACCGCCGGCGCCGGGTCTGCCGGCGCTGGGTCCTCCGGGGCCGGGTCGTCCGAGGCAGGGTCCTCCGGGGCCGGGTCCGCCGACGCAGCGACCGCCGGCGCTGGGTCCTCCAGGGCCGGGTCGTCCGAGGCCGGGGCCATGGGTGCCGCTTCCTCCGGCACCGCTTCGTCCGGGGCCGCGACCCGTGGCACCGCGTCCTCCGCCGACGCCGCCTCCGCGCAGCCCTCGGCCTGCGGGCGGTTCACCCCCGAGCTCTGCTCCCTCTACGAACGCGTCGCCGTCGCCGGGAAACCCGACGCCGCCGCCCGTACCCTCCTCGAAGCCCGCAGCCCCTCCGCCGTCGGCGACCGCATCAAGGTGCCCGCCCTGATCGTGCAGGGTCAGTCCGACTCGCTCTTCCCGCTCTCGCACGCCGACGCCATGGCGAAGACGATCGCCGGCAACGGCGCTCCCGTCGCCGTCGACTGGATCGCGGGCGGCCACGACGGCGGCAACCGCGAGACCGACCGCGTCGAGGCACGGATCGGCAGCTGGTTCGACCGCTATCTGAAGGACGACAAGGGAGCCGACACGGGTCCGGCCTTCCGCGTCAGCCGCGCCGGAGGGGTCGACTCCACCGACGGTCAGGCACTGCTGCGCGGAGCGACCGCCGGCGCCTACCCGGGGCTGTCGGCCGGTACCACCTCCGTCCCGCTCGACGCCGCCCGCCCGCGAACCTTCCACAACCCGGCCGGTGCCAACCCGCCCGCCATCTCCGCCGTTCCCGGCATCGGCGGCGGGCTCTCCCAGCTCTCCTCCCTCGGCGTCGGACTCTCCCTCGACTTCCCCGGCCAGTACGCCCGGTTCGATTCCGAGCCCCGGTCCGCACCGCTGCGGATCACCGGCGCGCCGACCGTCCGCGTCAAGGTCACCTCGGACAGCGACGACGGCTCCGCCGTCCTGTTCGCGAAGGTGTACGACGTCGGGCCCGACGGGCGACAGCAGGTGCTCCCCGCCCAGCTCGTCGCCCCCGTCCGGATCGAGGGCGCCCGCCAGGGCAGGAGCGTGGAGCTGACCCTGCCCGCGATCGACCACGAGGTCGAGGCCGGACACCGGCTGCGGCTCGTGCTCTCCGCCACCGACCTCGGCTACGCCTCCCCGGCCACGCCCGCCGCCTACACGGTCGCCGTCGAGAGCGCACTGACCGTGCCGACCGCGCCCGCCGTGGCCACCCAGGCGACCGGGACGCCCTGGTGGGTGTGGGGCCTGCCGCTGATCGGTCTAGCGACCGCCGCGGGCCTTCTGCTCACCTCCCGCCGCCGGGCCGCGGCGCCGGCCCCGGACCCCGAACTCGCCGCCGTACCGCTGCAGATCACCGGGCTGACGAAGAAGTACGCCAAGTCCTCCGACCGGTATGCCGTACGGGATCTGTCCTTCCGGGTCGAACAGGGCCAGGTCCTCGGGCTCCTCGGGCCCAATGGCGCCGGGAAGACCACCACCCTGCGCATGCTGATGGGCCTGATCACCCCCGACGACGGCGAGATCCGGGTCTTTGGGCAGGCGATCCGCCCCGGCGCCCCGGTCCTCTCCCGGGTCGGCGCCTTCGTGGAGGGCGCGGGCTTCCTGCCGCACCTGTCCGGCCGGGACAACCTGGAGCTGTACTGGAAGGCCACCGGCCGCCCTGCCGAGGACGCGCACATCGAGGACGCCCTGCGGATCGCGGGCCTCGGCGACGCGCTCGCCCGTGCCGTACGGACGTACTCCCAGGGCATGCGGCAGCGGCTCGCCATCGCCCAGGCCATGCTCGGGCTGCCGGACCTGCTGATCCTGGACGAGCCGACCAACGGACTCGACCCGCCGCAGATCCGCGAGATGCGCGACGTGATGATCCGGTACGCGGCCGGGGGCCGGACCGTCATCGTCTCCAGCCACCTCCTCTCGGAGGTGGAGCAGTCCTGCACCCATCTCGTGGTCATGGACCGCGGGCAGTTGGTGCAGGCGGGGCCGGTCGCCGAGATCACCGGAGAGGGTTCCGCCCTCCTGGTCACCCTGGGCGAGCCCGTATCGGACCCGCTGGTCGACAAGGTCGCCGCGCTGCCCGGGATCGCCTCGGTGGTACGGGCGGACGACGGGCTGCTGGTCCGGCTGGACGGCGCGACCGCCACCGCCCTGATCGGCGAACTCGTCCGCCTGGACGTGCCCGTGACCGGTGTGGGACCGCATCGGCGCCTTGAGGACGCGTTCCTGACCCTGATTGGAGGAGGATCCGCATGAGCACCACCGCGGAACTGGTGGAGACCGCTCCCGGCTACCGGGCGCGGCACACTCTGCCGCTGCGCGTCGAGGCCGTACGGCAGCTCAAGCGGCGCCGCACCCTGGTCATGGGTGTGGTGCTCGCGGCCCTGCCGTTCGTCCTGATCGCCGCCTTCGCGATCGGCGGCGGCCCGGACGGCAACGGCAACGGCCGGATCACCCTGATGGACACGGCGACGGCGTCCGCCGCGAACTTCGCGGCGACGTGCCTCTTCGTCTCGGCGGGCTTCCTCCTCGTCATTCCCGTGGCGCTGTTCTGCGGGGACACGGTGGCCTCCGAGGCCAGCTGGTCCTCGCTGCGCTATCTCCTGGCCGCTCCGGTGCCCCGGGCCAGGCTGCTGTGGTCCAAGCTCGCCGTGGCCCTGGGCTTCAGCGCGGCCGCGATGGTCCTGCTGCCCCTGGTCGCCCTCGCGGCGGGCGCGATCGCCTACGGCTGGGGCCCGCTGCGGCTCCCCACCGGCGGCTCCCTGCCGGCCGAGGAGACCCTGCCCCGGCTCGCCCTCGCCGTCGCCTTCGTCTTCGTCTCCCAACTGGTCACGGCGGGCCTCGCATTCTGGCTCTCCACCCGCACCGACGCCCCGCTGGGCGCGGTCGGGGGCGCGGTCGGCCTGACGATCATCGGCAACGTCCTGGACGCGGTGACGGCGCTCGGCTCCTGGCGCGAATTCCTCCCGGCCCACTGGCAATTCGCCTGGGCGGACGCCCTCCAGCCCCAGCTGGAATGGGTCGGCATGGCAAAGGGTGCCGCGGTCTCGGTGACCTACGCCCTGATCCTCTTCGCCCTCGCCTTCCGGGGCTTCTCCCGCAAGGACATCGTCTCCTAGGCCGTATCCGCGAAGTCTCGCCGGCCTGTCACAACCACCCCCTTCGAGCCGCTTCCGCGCCCGCGCGGAAGCGGCTCGTCGTGCCCAGGGCGTGCATCAGCTCGCCGACCCGGCGGCTGTACGTGCGGGGCGACATGCCGAGGCGGGTCGCGGCCGCCTCGTCCGTGAGGCCGGAGAGGAGGGCGTCGAGGACCGGGCGGAGCTGCGGCGGCAGTTCGCGCGGTGGCGCGCCGGCGGCGGACAGTTCCTCGCCCGTGTCCCAGCTGGTGTGGTGGGCGCGCACCAGGGCCTGGACGACGACGGGGTCCCGGATCAGGAGCAGGCCGTTGTAGAGCAGCTCCAGATCGAGGGGGACGGCCGCGACCGTGCGGTCGACGAGGATCATCTTGAAGGGGATCGCGTCCGTCAGCCGGGCCCGGCCCGGGACGTCGACCGTGCCCGCCACCTGGGGGAGGGCGTGACGGGGCACGATCCGTCTGACCTCGCAGGCCCGCTCCGTCGCGGCCCGCATGCACGCTCCCGCCAGCTCCAGGAACGGCTCGGGGATCGCCCGGCCCG
This sequence comes from Streptomyces sp. NPDC006551, assembly GCF_040611675.1. Lineage (NCBI taxonomy): Bacteria > Bacillati > Actinomycetota > Actinomycetes > Kitasatosporales > Streptomycetaceae > Streptomyces > Streptomyces sp. NPDC006551. Next base: position 3,385 of record NZ_JBEXOT010000033.1, on the reverse strand, counting down.
CGGAGGCGGCCGGGTCGTCGAAGGTCAGCAACTCGTGCCGCGTCGACGCCGCGAGGCCGGCCAGCGCGGCGCTGATCCGGCGCATTCCGCGCACCGACCGCCCCGCCGGCCGCTGCGCCTCGGGCGCGGCGCGGCTCATCGCCGCCCGGGCGAGCATCACGGAGCCCGCAGTCTCTGACACCGCTGACCACCCCCGCCCGATCGGTGTGCCACTCCATGTACGCATGCAAATGCACACCGTGACAACCCCTGTTGAAAAGGATGGCGACTCCATGCCACAGCCGCCCAGCCCGGTCGTCGTCGCCGCAGATCGCCGCCGGGATCCTGACCGCCGGGCTTTTGCCGACCGAGGCGATCCGGCAGCGGACCGGCTCAAGGGCGACAAGGGCGAGTCGGAATCGGCGTCGGGCTCGCGGTCGGGGCCGGCGTCGGAATCACGACAGGGACCGGAATCCTGGGATCCGTACAGCGGTTGTCCACAGGCGCTGCGCGTCGGCCGTGGGCCCCGCCATGATGGGGCCCATGGCCACCCTGCTGCTCGCTCTCGCCGTCGCTTCCACCGGCCTCTACGCCGGCTTCATGCTGATCTTCCGCACCGGGATCATGCCCGCGCTCGCCCGGCTCGACGACGCGGAGTTCGTCACCGCCATGCGCCGGATCAACGAGTACGTTCCCCGGGCGGTGTTCCTGATCGTCTTCCTGGCGGTCGTGGCCTTCCCCGCCGCCGCGTTCTTCGTGCCCGTCGACGGGCGTACGGACACTCAGAGGTGGCTGGTCCTCGCCGGACTGGTCTGCGCCGTCCTCAACCATCTGGTCACCATCGGCGGCAACATCCCGCTGAACACGGCCCTGGCCGCCTCGGAGAGCACGGGCGAGGCCCCAACGGCGGTCCGGGCGGCCTTCGAGAAGCGGTGGAACGGCTTCCATCTGATCCGTACGGTACTGATCACCGCCGCGTTCGGGCTGCTGATCGCCGGGGCCCTGGCCTGAGCCGAGGGGACGGATCACTGGCCTGAGCCGCAGGGGCGGATCACTGGCCTGAGCCGCGGGGGCGGGGCACTGGCCTGAGCCGAGGGGTCGGGGCACCGCCCCCGCCCCCTGGCCCGTCCGTCCGGCACAGACCCTGGCCGGTCCGCCCCGCTCAGCCCGCCGAGCGGCCCGACCGGTACACCGCGTCCCAGTCCGTCGCCAGGACGGTCGCCGCGTGGGCGGCCGACGCCAGGGTGATGTGACGGTGCCAGCCGCGGAACGAACGGCCCACGAAGTCCCGCAGGCCCGCGCCCTCGCCGACCTGGGTGAAGTCGCGCTCCACCCGCCGCGTCAGCTTGGTCAGACGCAGCAGCGTGCCGACCGTCGACCCGGTCAGGTCGGTGAGCCACAGCCGGCTCACCGGCTGCTGGGGGTCGTCCCACTCGCCGAGCAGCAGCAAGGGCCGCATCCGCTCACCGGGGGGCGCCGGCAGCGCGACCCGTACCCCCGTCGCGAGCGAGGTGCGCGACGTCCTGGTGGGGGCCGCGGTGTCCAGCCAGCCCACCGGTCGGCGCAGGCCCTTGAGCGATTCCAGGATCTGCTGCGCCGGCAGCGGTCCGGCGCCGAAGCCGGGCATGGCCCGGTCCACGACCGACAGTCGGCAGGACGCGCCGATCCGGGCGATCACGGGCATCCGGGCCGCGCCCAGGCGGTTCAGCGCCGGCCGTACCGCCCCACCGCGGAGGTCGATCAGCAGCGGCTTGCGGATGACGCCCCGCCAGCGCGCGGTGTCGAGCGCCGCCGCGACCGCGCACTCCTCGAGCGTCTCCTCGCCCGCCCCCTCCGGAACGTCCGCGCGGTCGCGTCGCGTCCGGTCCTTGACCCAGGGATCGGGCAGGAAGAGGCGCCAGTTGACCGGCACGCTCAGCTCCTCGGCGGCGAACCACACCCCGAACGCCTGCTGCCCCTGGACGACCTGCCCCCGCTCCGGGTCGAACCTGCGGTCCACGCCCACCGAGTGCTCGCCGGCCTTCGGTATCGGCATCGACCGGACCACCCACGCCTGCGGGCAGCTGTTCCGCTCCAGGACGCCGGCGAGCGCGGACCGCATAGGCCGCCAGTCCCAGGTGGAGCTGGAAATGAAATGGTGCAGACTCTGCTCGGCGGCGGCGCCACCGATCTGCGCGGCGATGTTACGGATCGACTTTCGGCCCTGTGCGGTCAGCAGTCCCCGAAGGTACTGCTCTGCCTTCAGACGCTGATCGCGCCGGGGAAACCCCGAGAAGAGCGCGGCACAGAGCTCGTCGTAGACATCGTCGGTCACCACGTTCCGGTACGGCGCCGCGTACGGCCCCTGCTCGGTGCGGTGCTGGATCCCCAGTGATTCGAGAACGGTCCTGCGCTTGGTTGCGACGGAAGTACTCACGACACTCCTGCCCGACGGTTTCGCAGCTCCCTCCAGCTGCCCCTCCACCGTCGCTCCTCGGGTGCCCCGCGGACGAGGTGTACCCGGCACCGCTCTGGGCCCCGGAATGGTGGCCGGACCACCAGGGGTGCGGTCCGGCCACGAACGTGTCACCCGGGACATCCGTTCGCCGCCCGGCGCGGAATGGATCTGACAGACTCCGCGGCCCCGCTTTGACGCGGGTGCGGGACGGGCCGACCATCGCAGGACGAGGCGGCACGGGCCGGCCCCTGGTTAATGCCCCAGGCCAGGGGCCGCGCCTGTCCGCCTCGCTCAGTCGTCGCCCGGCGCGTCGGCCACCACCCCCCTTTCGGCGCCCACTTCCGCTTTCGCTTCCGCTTTCGCGCCCGCTCCCGCGTCACGCAGGGCCACCCGGGCAGCATGGGTCGGACCCTCGGGAACGCCCGCCGGCCGCAGGCTCTCCATCTCCTTGCGCAGCACCGGGATCACTTCCTCGCCGAGCAGGTCGAGCTGTTCCAGGACCGTCTTCAGAGGCAGACCGCCGCTGTCCACCAGGAACAACTGCCGCTGGTAGTCGCCCACGTACTCCCGGAACGACAGGGTCCGTTCGATGACCTCCTGGGGCGATCCGACGGTCAGCGGCGTCTCCCGGCTGAACTCCTCCAGGGAGGGACCGTGGCCGTAGACGGGGGCGTTGTCGAAGTACGGACGGAACTCCCGTACCGCGTCCTGGGAGTTCTTGCGCAGGAACACATGCCCACCGAGACCGACGATCGCCTGCTCCGGCGTGCCGTGGCCGTAGTGCGCGAAGCGCCGACGGTAGAGCCCGACCATCTTGGCCGTGTGCTCCTTGGGCCAGAAGATGTGGTTGGCGAAGAATCCGTCGCCGTAGTACGCGGCCTGCTCGGCGATCTCGGGGGAGCGGATCGAGCCGTGCCAGACGAACGGCGGTACGCCGTCCAGCGGGCGGGGTGTCGAGGTGAAGCCCTG
>NZ_JBEXOT010000032.1:0-80573 GCF_040611675.1 Streptomyces sp. NPDC006551 | reverse complement strand
GGTGAGGCCCTCGTCGGTATGGACCTGGACGTAGGTCAGGTTCCGCCAGGGTGTTCCGACGACGTGTGTGCTGATTCCCGTGATGCGCACGGCGGTTGCTCCCGGTGTCGCTCGTATCGATGGGTTCGTTCAGGGTTGTTCGGGTTGCGTGTCGTTCGATATTTCGTCATGCGTTCGAAATGTTGGCGTGACCGTAATCAGCCACTCGGTGAGTGTCAATGGTCTGGGCGGGAGCATTGCCCGGTGAACGGAGTCGCGGTTAGCCTGTGTTCGTCATACCGGCCAGTGGCCGGAATATCGAACAGATGAGGGTGGGTGGACGGTCATGGGGCGCCTCGTACCGGCGGTGACCAGAGCATTCGACATTCTGGAGCTCTTCCTTCACGGCGACGGAACGCTCTCCGCCCCCGAGATCACCCGCAAGCTCCGGCTGCCCCGGACGACCACACACGAGCTGCTCACCACGCTGACGGCCCGGGCCTACCTGGCGACCGTCCCGGATCAGCCGGGCCGCTACCGCCTCGGTGTCCGCACGTACCAGCTCGGCAGCCGCTACGCCGAACAGCTCGACCTCGCCGCCGAGGGGCAGGCGGTGGCCCGTGAGGTCGCCGAGACCTGCGACGAGACCGTCCATGTCGCGATCCTGGAGGACACGGACGTCATCTACATCGCGAAGGTGGACTCCACCCACGCCGTCCGCATGGTCTCCGCCGCCGGACGCCGGCTCCCCGCGCACTGCACCTCCGTCGGCAAGATGTTGTTGGCCGCACTCCCGGAGGCGGAGCTCGACGCCCGCCTCGCGGACCGCGAGCTGGTCTCCATGACCCCGAACAGCATCACCGATCCGGAGGCCCTGCGCACCGCCCTGGCCGAGATCCGGACGCGGGGCACCGCCACCGAGCACCGCGAGTCCAACCCGGACGTCAGCTGTGTCGCCGCGCCCGTACGGGACACCTCCGGCCGGGTCGTGGCGGCCCTGTCCATCTCGGTCCCCGTGATCCGCTGGAGCGAGGAGCGGGAGGCCGAGCTGGCCGAACTCGCCGCCAAGGGCGCCGCCGACCTCTCGCTCCGCCTCGGCCACCGCGGCGCGCGATGAAGGCCGTCGACGAGAACGCGTCCGCGTCCGGGCCGGACCAGGGGCCCGAGATCGAGGTGGCGGTGCGCGAGTACGCCGAGCTCGGCGAAGGGCCCACCTGGGACCCGGCCGGCGCCCGGCTGATCTGGGTGGACATCCTCGGCTCCCGCCTGCACACGTACGAGCCGGACAGCGGCCGTCGCTCCGTCACCGCCGTCGGCGAGCACATCGGCGCCGCCAAGCCACGGGCCGGCGGCGGACTCGTGGCCAACCTCAGGGACGGCATCGGTCTGTACGACGCCGACGGCGCCTTCTCCTGGCTGCACCACGACCCCGTCCCGGGCCGGCGCGGCAACGACGCGGCCGTCGCACCCGACGGAAGCCTGTGGGCCGGCACCATGCGCTACGACGAGGCGCCCGGCGGCGGACATCTGATCCGGGTCGGGCCCGACGGCTCCGTCACCCCGCTGATCGACGAGGTGGCCGTGAGCAACGGCGTCGGCTGGAGCCCGGACGGCGCCGTCACGTACTACATCGACAGTCCCACCCGGCGGGTGGACATCCTCCGGGTCGAGGACGGACGCCTCGTCGAACGCCGGGAGTTCGTCACCGTCGAACCGGACGCCGGATTCCCCGACGGGCTGACCGTGGACGCGGAGGGCTGCGTGTGGGTCGCGCTGTGGGACGGCGGGCAGCTCCGCCGCTACACCCCGCGGGGCGACCTCGACCGGACCGTCCGGCTCCCCGTACGCCGCCCGACGGCCTGCGCCTTCGGCGGCCCGGAGCTGCGCGACCTGTACGTCACGACCGCCCGTACCGGTCTCGCGGCCCCGGATCCGCTCGCCGGCGCTCTGCTCGTCCTGCCGGACATCGGCCAGGGCCTGCCCTCCACCGCCTTCGCGGGCTGAACCGCCCGCGGCGCCTCCCGGCGTCGCGGGCCGACCGCCTGGACAGCTCGCTGAGCCGCCGCTTAGGGTCGGATCCAAAGCAACGGGCATCCGCCCGGTAAGCCGGGACCTGCCGCGGAGAACTGAAGTGGTCACCCTCGCCGATGTCGCCCGTCACGCCGGAGTGTCGGCCAGCACGGTCAGCTATGTCCTGAGCGGCAAGCGGTCCATCTCCGCCTCCACCCGGGAACGGATCCAGCGCAGCATCGACGAACTCGGCTACCGCCCGCACGCCGGCGCCCGGGCGCTCGCCAGCAGCCGGACCAACATCCTGGCGCTGATGATGCCCCTGCGCACCGACCTCCACCTGCCGGTGATGCTGGAGATCGCCATGGCCGTGACCACCACGGCCCGTGCACACGGCTACGACGTCCTCCTCCTCACCGGGGAGGAGGGCCCCGAAGCCGTACGCCGTGTCGAGGGCAGCGCCATCGCCGACGCGATGATCGTGATGGACGTCGGCCTCGACGATCCGAGGCTCGCCCAGCTGAAGCGGGCCGAACGGCCGGCCGTCCTCATCGGTCTGCCGGGCGACACCGCCGGACTCGACTGTGTGGACCTGGACTTCGAGGCCGCCGGCGCGCGATGCGTCGACCACCTCGCGGACATGGGACACACGCAGATCGCGGTGCTCGGCGAGCCGCCCGCGGTCTACGCGCGGGGCACCGGCTTCGCCGAGCGCACCGTCACCGGACTGCGCGCCGCCGCGCGCGAGCGGGACACGGGCCTGCTGCACCGACCCGTCGAGGGGACCTACGCCGCCGTCTCGGCCACACTCGGCCGGATCTTCGAGGAGCGCCCCACCACCAGCGCCCTCGTCGTCCAGAACGAGGCCGCCGTCGAACCCCTGCTCGCCGTACTGCGCCAGCAGGGACGCGCCGTACCCGAGGACGTCTCCGTCGTCGCCATCTGCCCCGACCAGGTGGCCCTCCACGCGTCGGTCCCGCTGACCGCCGTCGGCGTCCCCGCCCAGGAGATGGGGCGACTCGCGGTCGAACGGCTCGTCGCCCGCCTCGGCGGACAGGCGCCCTCCGGGCCGCTGCTGATCGCACCCGAACTGACCGTCCGCGAGAGTTCCGGGAGCCGGCGTGGTCACGGCGGCCGATGACCCAGCGACCGAGTTCCAGGCCTTCTTCGAGCGCCACTACGCCGAACTCGCCCGCCTCGCCCATCTCCTGACGGGGGAGCGGGAGGGCGCCGACGACCTCGCGGCGGACGCCATGGTCGCGCTCTGGCACCGCTGGGACAGGGTCCGCGGCGCGGACCACCCGGCCGCCTACGCCCGCGGCGTCGTCGCCAACCTCGTCCGCAGCCGGATCCGCGGCACCGTACGGGAACGCCGCCGCGTCGCGCTGTTCTGGGACCGGCGCTCCGAGTGGACGCGCGAACCCGACGTCACCGTCGTCGTCGACGTCCAGTCCGCCCTGCGGGCGCTGCCGTTCCGTAAACGCGCCTGTGTGGTTCTGCGCCATGCCTTCGACCTCTCCGAACGCGACACCGCCCTCGCCCTGGGGATCTCGGTCGGCACGGTCAAGAGCCAGACCTCCAAGGGTATGGCGGAGCTCCAGCGCCTGCTCGGCACCGAGGCCGCCACCGAACTCGTCGGAGGAAAGAGCTGATGGACGAAGCCCAGGTGCGCCGGCGGCTGCGCGAAGCGGCCGACTCCCACCAGCCCGACCGCGCCCGCATGCTGGCCCGCGTGGAGCGTGGTCTCCTGACGCCGCCCCCGCGACGGACGGTGAGCGCACCACGGCGCCCGCGCGCCCTGTGGGTGTCGGCGGTCGCCGTCGCGGCGGCCGTCGCCGGCGTCCTCTCCCTCGGCGGCCTGGCCGCGACCACCCTGCACCGGGATTCCGGCCAGGTCGCCACGATGCCCGCCCCGCACCCGCCTCTCCGAGCCGTCGGTTCGATCGACCCCGGCAGTAACCGCTGGTGGGCGCAGAACAACGTCACACTGACCGCGCACACCCCGCTGACCGAGCTCACCGTCGAACTGCGGATCGCCCGCACCGCCGGCGTCGCGAGCACCGGCCACTGGCGCACCCGGCCCGCCGAGGACTTCACCGTCTCCGTCCACGAGGAGGCGACGCACCTCGTCTACACGTGGGTGCTCAAGCCGGGCCGCACGGTCCCGCCGGGCAGCCATGTCTTCGCCGGCCAGTACAACCACGCGGAGGGCGCCCGCGACAGCGGAACCGACACGTACACCGTCACCGTCGTCGACGCCTTCCGCGAACAGCGGAGTGTACGGGGCGACTTCAGGCACTCCCAGGGATAGGCCCTCGGGGCGGCCGGCGTCGGCGCAGGCGGCCATCCCGGAGGAAGAACCAGCTCAGGACCTCCGCACCCGGCCTTGACCGATGGGACCGCGGCGACGTAATTTCGAACGCACCGACTCGCGAACTGTTGGAAGGAGGCGAAGTCGGATGTCGACCTTCTCCGACCTGCATCGCCTCGCCCACCAGGCCGCCTGGGTTCCGGGTCGTGTAGCGCACGGCTGCTGAGCAGCCGCCTTTTTCCGGAGTGCCCACTTTTTGCGGCCCCGGCCTCTTTTGATTTCTGTCACCGTCTGCTGCACGTCGTTGCGTGCTGGTTCGCGCAGTCGGGTTCTCGAGCTGCGCCACCGAATACAGAAGGCTCCTGAAATGGCGATGAAGGTAATCAGATCGACCGCGCACCGAAATGGGGAAGTGTCATGGTAGCGGCGCGGATCACGGTCAACGGGAAAGAAACACCGATTTCACCGGCCGCCCCCCACACCACGGCGCTGGACTTTCTGCGCGAGCGCGGCCTCACCGGCACCAAGGAGGGCTGCGCCGAGGGTGAATGCGGCGCCTGTTCGGTCCTGGTGGCCCGTCCCGGGACGGACAAGCCCACCGACTGGGTGGCGGTCAACGCCTGCCTGGTCCCGGTCGCGGCGCTCGACGGTCAGGAGATCGTCACCTCCGAGGGTCTCGCCACCGCCGGCGCACCCGGCACACCGCCCACGCTGCACCCGGTGCAGGAGGAGATGGCGGTCCGCGGCGGCTCCCAATGCGGTTACTGCACACCGGGGTTCGTGTGCAGCATGGCCGCCGAGTACTACCGGCCCGACCGCTGTGCGCACGCGGACCCGGCCGACGACACCGACCCCGAGCACGGTCCGAACGGTTTCGATCTGCACGCGCTGAGCGGAAATCTCTGCCGCTGCACCGGTTATCGCCCGATTCGCGATGCCGCGTTCGCCGTCGGCGCGCCCACCGAGGACGACCCCCTGGCGCGGCGTCGCGAACAGTCCCCGCCCGAACCGGTCGCCACCGCGTACACCCAGGACGACAGTGCGTTCCTGCGGCCCGGCACCCTGGCCGAAACGCTGCGGCTGCTGCGCGAGCGGCCCGACGCGGTGGTGGTCGCCGGCTCCACCGACTGGGGCGTGGAGGTGAACATCCGCTCCCGCCGGGCGAGTTGCGTGGTCGCCATCGACCGACTGCCCGAACTGCGGGAGCTGCGTGTCGCACCCGACCACATCGAGATCGGGGCGGCACTGACGCTCACCGAGATCGAACGCCGCCTCGACGGCAGCGTCCCGCTGCTGGCGGAGCTGTTCCCGCGGTTCGCCTCCCGCCTCATCCGCAACAGTGCGACCCTCGGCGGCAACCTGGGTACCGGCTCCCCCATCGGGGACAGCCCGCCGGTGCTGCTCGCGCTGGAGGCATCCGTGGTACTCGCCGACGCCGACGGTGAGCGCGAGGTCCCGCTGGCGGACTACTTCACCGGCTACCGGCAGAGCGTGCGCCGCCCCGGCGAACTGATCCGCGCGGTGCGCGTCCCACTGCCGCTGTCGCCGGTGACGGCCTTCCACAAGATCGCCAAGCGGCGCTTCGACGACATCTCCAGCGTCGCGGTAGCTTTCGCGCTCGACATCGAGAACGGGATCGTCCGCAAGGCGCGCATCGGCCTGGGCGGCGTGGCCGCCACGCCGATCCGCGCCCTCGCCGTCGAGGCGGCCCTGGAGGGCGAGCCGTGGTCGGCGGAGACCGTCGAGGCCGCGGCGCAGGTGCTGCGAGCCCAGGGCACGCCGATGAACGATCACCGCGCCAGCGCCGGCTATCGCTCCGCGATGCTCGGCCAGAGCCTGCGGAAGCTGTACGCGCGAACCACCGAGGCGGTGTCGTCATGAGTCAGTTGTCCGAGCGTCCCGAAAAGCCCGTCGTCGGCGTTTCGATGCCGCACGAGAGCGCCCACCTGCACGTCACCGGGACCGCGCTCTACACCGACGACCTGGTCCCACGCACCAAGGACGTCCTGCACGCCTACCCGGTCCAGGTCATGAAGGCGCACGGAAGGATCACCGCGCTGCGCACCGAGCCCGCGCTCGCCGTGCCCGGTGTGGTCCGCGTGCTGACCGGTGCCGACGTGCCCGGCGTCAACGACGCCGGAATGAAGCACGACGAACCCCTCTTCCCCGACGAGGTCATGTTCCACGGCCACGCGGTGGCCTGGGTGCTCGGCGAGACCCTGGAGGCGGCCCGGCTCGGTGCGGCGGCCGTCGAGGTGGAACTCGACGAGCTGCCCTCCGTCATCACGCTGCGGGACGCGATCGCGGCGGACAGCTTCCACGGCGCCCGGCCCGTGATGCTGACCGGCGACGTCGACGCCGGCTTCGCCGACTCCACGCACGTGTTCACCGGCGAGTTCCACTTCTCCGACCAGGAACACTTCTACCTCGAGACGCACGCGGCCCTGGCCCATGTCGACGAGGCGGAGCAGGTGTTCGTCCAGAGCAGCACCCAGCATCCTTCGGAGACCCAGGAGATCGTCGCGCACGTCCTCGGCCTGCACAGCCACGAGGTGACCGTGCAGTGCCTGAGGATGGGCGGCGGCTTCGGCGGCAAGGAGATGCAGCCGCACGGCTTCGCGGCCGTCGCCGCGCTCGGCGCCAAGCTGACCGGCCGGCCGGTCCGGCTGCGGCTCAACCGGACCCAGGATCTGACGATGTCCGGTAAGCGGCACGGGTTCCACGCCACGTGGAAGATCGGCTTCGACGCCGACGGCCGCATCCAGGCCCTGGACGCCACCTTGACCGCGGACGGCGGCTGGAGCCTGGATCTGTCCGAGCCGGTGGTGGCCCGCGCGCTGTGCCACATCGACAACACCTACTGGATCCCCCACGCCCGCGTCGCCGGTCGCGTCGCCAAGACCAACAAGGTCTCCAACACCGCCTTCCGCGGCTTCGGAGGACCGCAGGGCATGCTGGTGATCGAGGACATCATGGGCCGGTGCGCGCCGCTGCTCGGCCTCGATCCGATGGAGCTGCGGGAGCGCAACTTCTACCGGCGGGGCCACTCGACGCCGTACGGACAGCCGGTCCTTCAGCCCGAACGGATCTCCGCCGTCTGGCAGCAGGTGAAGGACGACGCCGGCCTCGACGATCGCCGGCGCGAGATCGCGGCCTTCAACGCCGCGCACCCGCACACCAAGCGGGCGCTCGCGCTCACCGGCATCAAGTTCGGCATCTCGTTCAACCTCACCGCCTTCAACCAGGGCGGCGCGCTGGTGCTGATCTACAAGGACGGCTCGGTCCTGATCAACCACGGCGGCACCGAGATGGGCCAGGGCCTGCACACCAAGATGCTCCAGGTGGCCGCGACCACGCTGGGCATCCCGCCGCACAAGGTGCGGCTGGCCCCGACGCGCACCGACAAGGTGCCCAACACCTCCGCCACCGCCGCCAGTGCCGGCGCGGATCTCAACGGCGCCGCGGTGAAGAACGCCTGCGAGCAGCTGCGCGAGAGGCTGCTGCAGGTGGCCGCCACGCAGCTGGGTGCGAACGCCTCGGACGTGCGCATCGTCGAGGGCGTCGCGCGCGTGCTCGGCGACGACAAGGAGCTGGCCTGGGACGACCTGGTCCGCACCGCGTACTTCCAGCGTGTCCAGCTGTCGGCGGCCGGTTTCTACCGGACCGAGGGGCTGCACTGGGACGCGAAGTCCTTCCGGGGCTCGCCGTTCAAATACTTCTCCCACGGCGCCGCCGCGACCGAGGTGGAGGTGGACGGCTTCACCGGCGCGTACCGCATCCGACGGGTCGACATCGTGCACGACGTGGGCGACAGCCTGTCCCCGATGATCGACATCGGTCAGGTCGAGGGCGGTTTCGTGCAGGGCGCGGGCTGGCTGACCCTTGAGGACATGCGCTGGGACAACGGTGACGGGCCGAACCGCGGCCGGCTGCTGACCCAGGCGGCCAGTACCTACAAGCTGCCGAGCTTCTCGGAGATGCCCGAGGAGTTCCACGTCACGCTGCTCGAGAACGCCACCGAAGAGGGCGCGGTGTACGGGTCCAAGGCGGTGGGTGAGCCTCCCCTGATGCTGGCGTTCTCGGTACGGGAGGCGCTGCGGCAGGCCGCCGCGGCGTTCGGGCCCGCCGGAGTCAGCGTCGAACTCGCCTCCCCCGCGACACCCGAGGCGGTGTACTGGGCGATCGAAGCGGCCCGCGGCGGAGACGGCGGCGGGCTCCCCACCACCGCGAGCGCTCTGAGCCATGCCTGACATGACCTGGGTGGCCGCGGTCGCGGGGTTGCGAGCCCGCCGGGAAACCGGCGTGCTCGTGACCGTCGCGACCGTGCGCGGCCACGCACCCCGCAAGGCCGGCGCCAAACTCGTCGTGGGACGGACCGAGACCTGGGGCTCGATCGGCGGCGGCAACATCGAGGCCGTCGCGATCGATCGGGCCCGCGAGCTGATCGGCACGCCCGATCCGGAGCCGGAACTGATGGAGTTCGCTCTCAACGACAAGGTCACCAGCCGGCACGGCGTGCAATGCTGCGGCGGAGCCGTCACCGTCCTGCTCGAACCGCTGCCGGTGGTCCCGGCGGTGGCGGTCTTCGGCGTCGGGCACGTCGGCCTCGAGCTGGCACGCGTCCTGGCCCGCCACGACCTCGATCTGCACCTGATCGACACCCGTCCCGACATGCTCACCGACGAACGGCTCGACGTGCTCGAGGACGCGGTGGCGCGGATCCACGTGCACCACACACCGCTGCTTCCGGAGGAGGTGCTCGCGGAGCTGGCGCCCGGCACCCACGTCCTGATCATGACCCATGATCACGCCGAGGACGCCGCGCTGTGCGACGCGGCCTTGCGCACCACCGGTCTGGGTTCGATCGGATTGATCGGCTCAGCCGCGAAATGGGCGCGCTTCCGCAAACGCCTGGCCACCGAGGGCGGCCACGACGACGCCACGATCGACCGGATCAACACCCCGGTCGGCATCGCCGGGATCACCGGCAAGGAACCCGCCGTGATCGCGGTGAGCGTCGCGGCGGACCTGCTCCGGTCCTTCGAGCAGGACCGCCGCTGAGCCGTGCCGGACGAGGTCGCCGCGGTCCGCGCACGCTCCCGTTCAGGAGCGGCGCGGCCCGGGGCTCCAGTCGCCGAGGTAGGTGGCCCTCGTCGCAGACCCCGCCTCGGCGGCGGTCAGCTGCGGCCGGTTCTCCGGGACGGTGATCTCGGCGCCGGGGCCGGTGTTGCGGTACTCGGCGAAGCGCTGAGCCTGCCACGGGTGGGCGTCCCGCATGTTCGCGTACGGTGCCACGGCGTCGATCCCGGGGCCGAGCACACTGTTTCGCACCACCAGGGACGGCCACGCCGTCGTGTCCGAGCTGGGCACCCAGGGCCGGGCCAGCTTGTAGTAGCCGTCCGGCGCCTCGCTCGTCACCCGGCAGCGGGACGCCAGGAAGCCGTACGGCTGCGCTCCCGCGGTCGACGGGGCGAAGACGAAGCCGTGCGGCGCGGACGCGAGGTCGGTGCGCAGCAGCGTACGGAAGTGACAGTGCTCGAAGACCGCGCGGGCACGGCCGAAGACGAAGTCGACGTCACCCTCGACTGAGCAGTGCGCGAAGTACTGGCGGGCGACGGAGCCCAGGGACATGGAGTCGGCGTAGAGCGTGTCCTGGTGGCCGAGGAACCGGCAGTGGAAGAAGGCGGACCGGTCGCCCTGCACCTTGAGCGCGACGGCCTGGGTGTCCTTGATCCCCGGGTGGTCGGCGCGCAGGAAGTCGTTGGCGAAGGTGATCCACCGCGCCGTGAAACCGTCCGCCTGGACGGTGGTGGTCGCCGAACCGCTGGTGCCGTACGTGCCGCCGCCGGGCTTGGGCGTGCCGCTGGCGTTGTCGTACACGACGACGACGTCACGGGGGTTCTCGCTCGCCCCGATCCAGGTCATCCCGGTGCGCGCCACGCTGACGGCGACGGTTTCGCGGTACGTCCCTGGGGCGATGACCAGCGTCCGGCCGGGGCCGCTCGCGGCGGTCACCGCGGCCTGGACGGTGGTGTGGTCGCCGAGGCCGTCGGGGTGGACGTACAGGGTGCGGTCGGTGAGCCGTGCGGCGGGTGAACCGAACCTGCCGAACGGGCCGCGCGACCCGGAGGCGGCCGCCGGGAAGGCGAGCGGGCCGACGGCGAGCGACGCGCCGGCGCCGGCGGTGAGCAGGGCACGGCGACTGAGCGGGGGCATGTCGCAGCTCCTTCGTGGGTGGGAGCGGGAGAGGGGAGAGGGAGGCGGGGGTGGTGTGCCGTCCCCGCCTCCGGTCCGGGAGGGTCAGCGCAGTCGGCCGGCCCCCGCGCGGTGGTCGACCAGAGCCGGCACGGCCCGCGGGGAGTCGACCCGGTCGCGGAGCACCGGCGTCCAGCCGGCGTCGGCGCGCAGGATCTCGCCGGGGAACTCCGCGTTGTGGACCGCGAGCAGGTCGACCGGCCTGCCGTTGACGTGGTTGCCCGCCGTCGTGACCGGGGCGTCCTTCCACTTCTTCAGGATCTTTCCGGCGCCGGTGCCCGCCGGAAGCGTGAACGCGTTCTTCTCCGCGACGAGCTGGGACTCCTGCCCGACGCCGAAGCTGTACGCGTACCCCGAAGCCGGCACCACGAAATGGTTGTTGTAGACGTCGACCTTGCCGAAGCGCACCCGCGGCGCACGCTCGACCACGTTCGTGAAGAGGTTGTGGTGCAGGGTGACACGCAGCTTGCCGCGGTCGGTCGCACCCGCGCTGTCGCTGTTGCCGATCATCAGCGTCTTGTCGTGGTCGGCGAAGACGTTCCAGGAGGCGGTGACCAGATCGGCGCCGCGCACGATGTCCAGTTCGCCGTCGTGCTGCTGGTAGAGCTCGCCGTAGTACCTCGGCAGCGAACTGTCCGGGTGCGCGCCGTCCGTGAACGTGTTGTGGTCGATCCAGACATGCGTGGAGCCGTACACGACCATGCTGTCGTACTCGGAGTTCCAGGCGCCGGTCGCACCGTCCGTCGGGTCCCACTGCGGGAAGCAGTCGAGCGGGCTCTCCAGCGTCAGGTTGCGGATCACGACGTTGTCGACGCCCTGGATCTGCAGGCTGCCACCGGTGATCCCGGCGTTCCCGCCGACGCCGATGATCGTGGTGTTGGCGGGGACGTACGCCTTGATGGCCTTGCCCTGCGCCGACGCGGAGGCCGCCCGCAGGTCCTCCTGCGGCCCGCTCACCTCCGTGTCGTGCCCCCAGACCGCCGGGTCGTAGTCCGCGAGGTACCGCTCGAAGTCGTAACCGGCGGCCTCGAAGGCCGAGCACCCCGCGGCGGTCGCGTTCAGCGTCCCCTTGACCTTGACGATCCTCGGCTCGGTGCCCGGGACGGCGAGCGCCGCCCGGAGCTCCTCCCAGGTGGTGACGGTGAAGACCCGGGAGGGGACCGCCGCTGCGCCGCCCGTCGTCCCCGTGCCCTCCGACGCCCAGCCGTCCCCCGCGGGCAGCGTCCGGCGGGCGGGATCGGGCGCGGCCCCGGCCGTGGCGGCCGGACCGGTGACGGTCAGGACCAGGGCGGTGGCGGTGGTGGCGCCCACCGCCCACAGGTGGGTGTGTCGCATGGGTCAGCTCTCCTCGGAATCGGGCCAGGTGATCCACTCCGCGGGGATCTCCGCGTCCAGGCGGCGCGTGTCGCCCGGCGTGAGGACACGCGTGTGGAGGAGTTCGCCGGCGACCAGCCGGGCCACGGCGATCGCGCCGGGCGGGTTGAAGTGGGTGTTGTCCTGCTCGTCCGGCGTCCAGTTGAAGTACGTCTTCGTCGTCTCCGGGCCGAGCTTCTGCCACAGCGCCAGCGACAGCTCCTGGACGTCGAGCAGCGGGACGTCGTCCTCCAGGGCCACTTCGCGCATCGCCGCCGGGTAGTCGCCCAGCGTCCGCAGCGCCGTGCCGGCCGCGTCGAATCTGCGCCGTTCGACGGAGGTGGCGAGCACCGGAAGCGCGCCGCGCTCCCGCGCGCCCCGGACGTAACGGCGCAGATTGTCCTGGTAGGAGCCCCAGGGCTCGGTGTACCGGGTGGGATCGGTGACCTTCTGGTCGTTGTGGCCGAACTGGACGATCAGGACGTCGCCGGGCCGGATCGCCGCCAGGATCGTGGTCAGCCGGCCCTCGTCGATGAAGCTCTTCGTGCTGCGGCCGTTGATCGCGTGGTTGGCGACCGTGACGTCCTTGTGGAGGAAGAAGGGGAGTGCCATGCCCCACCCCGTCTCGGGCGCCGCGTCGGCGTACTTCTGGGCGGCGGTGGAGTCCCCGGCGATGTACAGCGTGCGCATACGGTGGTGTCCTCGGGAAAGGGCCGCGGCGGGCGCCGCGGCCAGGGCGAGCGCGAGGCCCGCCCCGGCCGCGACCACCTGACGGCGGCTCGCTGCGGGCGTCACTTGTTCTGCGACTTCCACTCGGCCTGCGCCGTGTTCAGCTGCTCGGCCAGGTCGTCGAGGAACTGCTTGGCCGTCGCCTTGCCGAGCAGGACCTTCTGGAAGGCGGGCTCGTTGTCGGCCTTGGAGATGGTGTTCCAGTCCGGCAGGTAGTACGGCAGCTGCACGATGGTCGCCTTGCCGCTGAAGAGCACATCGGCGGCCAGCTTCGTCGGCTCGGCCTTCTGGATCCAGGCGTCCTTGGCCGCCTCGGTGTTGGCGGGGATCGCACCCGCCGACTCGTTCCACTTGCTGTTGGAGGCGTGCGAGGCGGCGAACTCGATGAACTTCCACGCCGCGGCCTTGTTCTTGCTCGACGAGAACAGTCCGAGGCCGTCGACCGGGTTGGAGACCTGGACCCGGATCCCGTCGTCCGTCGTCGGGTTCGGGATGCCCCGGAACTTCTCCGTGCCGAGTGCCTTCACATGGTCCTTGTACGACCCCAGGTTGTGGTTGAGCATGCCGATCTCGCCGCTGTCCCACTGGGCGACCATCTTGGTGAAGTCGTTGTTGACGTCGGCCGCCGGCGTGTTCTTCTTGAACAGCCCCACGTACTTCTCCAGCGCGGCCACGTTCTTCGGGTCGTTGACCGTGGTCCTGTCGCCGTTCCAGAAGCTCGTGATACCGCTCTGGCCGTACATGGCGTCCAGCGCCTGGGCGATGGAGCCCGAGCCGCCGCGGATGGTGTAGCCGAACTTGTTGCTGCCCTTGTCCGTCAGCCTGTCGGCCGCCGCGTAGAACTTCGACCAGGTGGTGGGCTCCTCGAGACCGGCCGCCCGGAAGAGGTCGGTGCGGTAGTAGAGGACACCGTTGCTGGCGGAGGTCGGGACGGTGAACAGCTTGCCCTGGCCGCCCGCGGACTTCACGCTCTCGACCATGCCGGTGTTCAGCCTGCCCTTGAGCGAGCTGCCCTCGATCCGGGTGTCGAGCGGCTCCAGGGCGTTCTGGGCGGCGATCCCGGCGAGCATCGCCGCTCCCACACCGCCGACGTCCGGCAGGCCGCCGCCCTGGATGGCCGTGTCGTACTTGGACTGCACCTCGGTGGAGGCGATCCCGACGTAGTTGACCTTGATGTCGGGGTGCTGCTTCTCGAAGTCCTTGATGATCTCCTTCCAGACGTCGGTGCGGACACCGCCGTTGTTGTCCCAGAAGGTGATCTCTCCCTTGCCCGAGCCCTCGTCACCCTTGTCGCCGGCCGCGCCGGAGCCGTCGTCTCCACAGGCGGTGGCGGTCAGGGCGAGCACGGTGGTCAGCGCGAGGGCACAGACGGCTCTGCGCCGCCCGCCACGGAAGATGGTCATCGTCGGCTCTCTTCTCTCGGGGTCGAACGGGGTCGAACGGATCTTTCGGGTCTTTCGGAGGGCGTTCGTGGGGGAGTTCAGGGGGTGACGCGGAACGAGGTGAACACGGCCGTCCCGGCCGGCCCCGTCCCCGTCGGTGCGGCGGCGAACAGGCCGAGCAGTGCTCCGACCCACCGCCAGGGCGTGGCGGCGAAGACCTCGCCGACCGGCGTGAAGCCGTCGCCCGTGTCGTACGAGAACCGGCAGCGCGCGTCCCGCGTGAGCGCGATCCGCAGCCGGGCCCGGCCCTCGGGCGCGGGCCGGGAGTGCGCGGCGTCCCGCTCCCGGTCGGCGCTCACGGGGGCGAACCGGTGCACCAGCCGGACCGTGCCGTCCGCGTCGCGCCGCAGCCCGATCCAGCTGTACGCGTCGCCGAGCACCACGAGCCCCGCCCGGGCCCCCGGCACCTCGCTGTCGAGCCGCAGCTCGACCTCGACCGTGCCGGCCCGGCCCGGAAGCCGCTGGGTGAGCAGCTGGGGCAGCGCCCGCAGGTCGTCGATCCGCTCGGTGCGACCGCAGTTCAGCCACAGACCGTCGCCGGAGTGCTGGGTGGTCCAGCCCTCCCCGGGGTTGGCGGTCCACTGCCACTGGCGGCCGAAGCGCCCGCCGGGGAAGGTGTCGTCGGTGGCCGGAGCGGACGGCCGCTGCTCGGGCAGGTCCGGCTTGGCGTGCACGGTGACGGGGGTGCCCGCGTCACCGAACACCGGCCACCCGTCGTCGCCCCAGCCCATCGGCTGGAGATGGACCAGACGCCCGTGAGCGCCGCGCTGCTGGAAGTGGAGGAACCAGTCCTCGCCGTTCTGGGTACGCACCCAGCCGCCCTGGTGCGGGCCGTTGACGTCCGTGTCGCCCTGCTGCAGGACGACCCGCTCCTCGTACGGGCCGAAGAAGGACCGGGACCGGAAGGCGCCCTGCCAGCCGGTGGCGACGCCACCGGCCGGGGCGAGGATCCAGAACCAGCCGTCGTGGCGGTACAGCTTCGGCCCCTCCAGGGTGAACCACCCCGGGACGCGGTCGGCGTCGACGATCGTGGTCCCCTCGTCGAGGACCTTGCCGCCGTCGGGGCTCATCCGGTGCCCGGTGAGCCGGTTGTTGACGCCCGCGCGGGACTTGGCCCAGGCGTGCACGAGATACGCCTCGCCCGTCTCCTCGTCCCACAGCGGGCAGGGGTCGATGAGCCCCCGGCCCGCCTTCACCAGGTGCGGGACGCTCCACGGGCCGCGCACGGACGGGGAGTTGACCTGCCAGATGCCGTGGTCGGGGTCGCCCCAGAAGATCCAGAACCGGCCGTTGTGATGGCGCAGCGAGGGCGCCCAGACGCCGCCGTCGTGCCGCGGTGAGGCATAGGCCGCCTCCGGCAGCAGCCGGTCCAGGGCGTGGCCGACGATCGTCCAGTTCACCAGGTCGCGGGAGTGCAGCAGCGGTAGCCCCGGAGCGCGGCCGAAGCTGGAGGCGGTGAGGTAGTAGTCCTCGCCGACCCGCAGGACGTCGGGGTCGGACCAGTCGGCGGCCAGGACGGGATTGCGGTACGTCCCGTTCCCCAGGTCCCCGGTGGGCTCGCCCGGCCCCCCGGGGATCGCGCGGCGGCTCATGCGGCGACCGCCTTGCGCACCAGCGCCGCGGCCTCGACCCGGTCCAGGCGACCGTCGGCGACGACGGTGACCACCCGTCGTACGACGGTCCCTCCGGCCTCGACGGGCAGCCTCCGGTCATGGGCCAGGGTGGAGCCGACCCCCGGATACTCGGCGGCGCGGACGAACCACGGGTCGCGCCGCGTCGGATCGGTGGCGCCGGCGAACACCAGCGTCCAGCCCTCGCCGGCCAGCGCGACCCAGTCCGCCCGGGCGCCGTGCACCCCCTCCTCGCCGTCCGCGTCCGCGCCGAAGACGGCCGGAGCGGTCCGCTCCTTGGGGGCGCGCCAGAAGAACCCGCCGTAGGCCGCGCCCGGACGCCCGTTGGTGGCCGGACTTCCGATGGACAGATCCTCCCCCGAGACGTTGGTGAGCGAGAACGTGAAGTCCAGCGCCCAGGCCGCGTCCGTCAGCGCCGCCACCGCCACGGTCCGGTGCTCCCGCAGGAGCACCCGGTCCGCCGCCGTCCAGCTCAGCTCCTCGACGAAGCCGTCCGGGTCGCGCAGTTTGAAGCCGTCGTGCCGCTGCTCGCCGTGGTTGTCGAGGTCGGTCGGCCCCTGGTCGCGTACGAACGTGCGCCCGCCCCAGAAGTTGTGGCCCGCCACATCGGGAACGGCCACGCCCACACCGAGGTGATGCGGATGGTCCTCGGGCAGCAGCTCGGTGACCCGGACCCCGGCCAGCGTGGTGACGGGGTGGAGATACGGCCGGGGTGAGTGGTCGCGCGCCAGCTCCGGCCGGGTGAGGTACCGGGCCACCGGGCGGCCGGCGCAGCGCAGCACGATCGCGGGGTTCATCGGATCTCCGCCTTGGTCGGGAGCGCCCAGGGGGCGTCGAGTTCGGAGTAGAGGCTGAGGGTGTCGGCGCTGCGGTCGACGAGCCCGTCGATACCGGCGACGACCCGGCGCGGCGCGCTCTCGCCGGCCTCGGCGTGCCAGTACGTCTCCGGCAGCGGCACCGGGTCGGGCGCCAGCCGGATCGCCTCCACGACCCGCATGAAGGCGCCGGTCTCCTCGGGCGGTACGCACAGGGGTTCGCCGCCGGTCACGTGCGCGACCAGGTTCTCCAGGAGGTCGGTGCGGCCGTGGACGGTCTCCTCCGGGCCGTGGCCGCCGCGCTGGAGCAGCACCCGGTCCTGCTTGTACCAGAGGGTGATACGGCCCCGGGTTCCGTGGACGACCACGTACGGCTCCGACGACGTCTCGGCGCACAGCGTCGCCGCCACGGTCACCTGCGTGCCCCGGGTCGTCACCACCCGGACGCAGGAGGTGTCGTCGGACTCGATCGCATGGGCGCGCAGGAGTTCCGACTCGATGTACTCGACGTCCTCCGCCCGGGCGCTCCCGGCCAGCGAGAGCGCCGTGGCGACGGCGTGCGCCAGCGGGTTGGTGAGCGCCCCGTCGACGACGTCGACGCCGTCGAGCCGCCGGCGCCCCGACCACGGCGCGCGCCGGAAATACGCCTCGTCACGGACCCAGGCCCCGGCCGCGCCGACACCCAGGAGCTCGCCGATCGCGCCCTCCTCGACCAGACGGCGGATCGCGGGCACGGCGTGCGAACCGAGCGACTGGAAGCCGATCTGGCAGGCGACGCCGGCCGCCGCCACCCCGTCCGCCATCCGGCGGAACTCCGCGTACGACGGAGCCGGCGGCTTCTCCAGAAGGACGTGCGCCCCGTGGCGCGCGGCGGCCAGGGCCAGGTCGGTGTGCGTCTGGATCGGCGTGCAGATCACCGCGATCCGCGCCCCCGTGGAGGCGAGGAGCGCCTCGAAGTCCGAGGACTGTTCCGGCGTACCGATCCCCTCCAGCTCCGCCGCGTCGAGCGGTCGCAGCTCGCAGACACCGGCGAGGCGGACCAGGCCGAGACGTTCCAGCCGGTGGATGTTGAGCAGATGCCAGCGGCCGTGGCCGCGCGCACCCGCCAGGACCACGGGCAGGGGGGTGTGGGCCGCGCTCATCCCTTCACCGCCCCGGAACTGAAGCCGGTGACCAGCCACTTCTGGATGAAGGCGAAGACGACCACCACGGGCACGGCCGCGATGACACCGCCCGCGGCGAGCGCGCCGAGGTCGACGCTGTCCGCACCCATCAGCGTGTTGAGGCCGACGGGGATCGTCTGCTTCTCCTGGCTGCTGAGGAACATCAGGGCGAAGAGGAAGTGGTTCCAGGAGTGGACGAAGGCGAAGGAGCCGACGGCGACCAGACCGGGACGCAGCAGCGGCAGCACGACGATCCGGAACGCGGCGAACCGGCTGCAGCCGTCCACCCAGGCGGCCTCCTCCAGGGAGTACGGCACGTTTCGGATGAAGCCGCTGATGAGGATCATGGAGAGCGGGAGCTGGAAGACCGTCTCCGCGATGATGACGCTGCCCAGCGAGTTGATCATGCTGAGACCGGCGAAGATCTGGAACAGCGGGACGAGCAGCAGCGCGCCCGGCACGAACTGCGAGCACAGGAGGGCCAGCATGAAGCCCTTCTTGAACCGGAAGTCGAAGCGGGCCAGGGCGTAACCGCCGGCCAGGGCGACCACGGTGGTCATCACCAGGGTCGCCAGGCCGATGAGCAGGCTGTTCTGGAAGAAGGTGGCGAAGCTGCGCTCGGTCCACACCTTCTCGAAGTGCTCGGTGGTCATCGGCCAGGGCAGGAGCGAGGTCGAGCCGGCCGGGCGCACGGCGAAGAGCAGGATCCAGTAGAAGGGGATCAGGGTGAACAGGAGGTAGATGCCGAGCGGGAGGTAGATCTGCCACCGCGGGGCCTCGTCCCAGGCGCGGCGTCGCCGGCGGGCGGCGGGAACGGGCGGCGGGGGCGGCGGCGGGCCGCCGGGCGCGGCGGTGTCGGGCACGGACGGTGCGGTCAGGGTGTGTTCCTGGGCTATCACTTGCTCTCGCCTCCGAACTTGCTCAGGCGCAGATAGACCATCGAGCAGAAGAGAAGGATCACGAACGCCACCGTGGTGAGCGCGGAGGCGTAACCGAAGTTGTGGGCGTCGACGCTGGTGTTGGCGATGTACAGCGGAAGGGTGGTCGTCTCGCCCGCCGGGCCGCCGCCGGTCAGCGTGTACAGCAGGTCCACGTTGTTGAACTCCCACACCGCGCGCAGCAGGGTGGAGAGGATGATCGCGTCCTTGAGGTGCGGCAGGGTGATGTGGAGGAACTGCCGCAGCCGGCCCGCTCCGTCCACCTCGGCCGCCTCGTAGAGGTCCTTGGGGATCGACTGGAGATCGGCCAGGATGAGGATCGCGAAGAACGGCACTCCGCGCCACAGGTCGGCGATGACGACCGCGGGGAAGACCGTGGCCGTGTCGGACAGCCAGGACGTGCCGTACTCGCCGACCCCCATGTCCGCGAGGTAACGGGTGATCCCCGTCTGGGAGTTGTAGAGCAGCACCCAGATGGCGGAGGTCAGGACGCCGGAGACGGCCCACGGTGAGAAGACCAGGGCGCGGCCGAGCGCGCGGCCGACGAAGGTCTGGTTGACGATCAGCGCGAGCGCGAGGCCGAACAGCAGCTGCAGTGTCACCTCGACGGCGACCCACTTCAGGCTGAAGCTGAGCGTCCCCCAGAAGTGCGGGTCGTCCGTGAAGATGCGCGTGAAGTTGTCGAAGCCGGCGAAGCCGTTACGCCACGGCTTGGTCGGGTTGTAGTGCTGAAGGCTGTAGTAGAAGACGCTGATGACCGGATAGGCGATGAAGCCCAGCAGCAGCAGTCCGGCGGGGGCGATGAGCAGGTAGGGCAGTCGGCGGGGCGCCGCGCCGGTGCGGCGACGGCTGGGTGCCTTGGGTGCCTTGGGCGGCTGGGTCACGGCTGTGGCCATGACGGCGGCTCCGTTCTCGGGCGCGAAGCGCTTCGCGGACGGTGTTCGACATCACGAACAAGAGGAACTGGGGGTCGGGCGGCGCGGAGGTGGGTGATCCGCGTGTGGTGCTCGGGCGTTGACCGCGGCCGGATCAGCCCGCGTACGGGTCCGGCGTCGTTCCCGGCCTCGCCAGGAACTCGAAGTCGCAACCCGTGTCGGCCTGGGTGATCTGCTCGCTGTACAGCGCTCCGTAGCCCCGTTCGTAGCGGACCGGCGGCGGTGTCCACTCCTCCCTCCGGCGCGCCAACTCCTCCTCGGACACATGCAGATGAAGGGAGCGGGCCTCGACGTCGAGGGTGATCGTGTCCCCCGTGCGGACCAGGGCCAGCGGCCCGCCGACGTACGACTCGGGAGCGACGTGCAGGACGCAGGTGCCGTAACTCGTGCCGCTCATCCGTGCGTCGGAGATCCGGACCATGTCCCGAACACCCTGCTCCAGGAGATGCCGGGGGATCGGCAGCATCCCGTACTCCGGCATCCCCGGCCCTCCCTTGGGGCCCGCGTTCCGCAGCACCAGCACATGGTCCGCCGTGATCCCGAGCGCGGGGTCGTCGATGGTGCGCTGCATGGTGCGGTAGTCGTCGAAGACCACCGCGGGACCGGTGTGCTTCAACAGGTGCGGCTCGGCGGCGATGTGCTTGATCACCGCGCCGTCCGGGCAGAGGTTGCCCCGCAGCACCGCCACGCCACCCTCGGCCGCGAGCGGCCGTTCGCGCGGCCGGATCACCTCGTCGTCGTGCACCAGCGCCCCGGCCAGCTGCGCGCGCAGCGTGGCGTGGGAGACCGTCGGCCGGTCGAGGTGCAGCAGATCGGTCAGGCGCGAGAGGAAACCGGGAAGACCGCCCGCGAAGTGGAAGTCCTCCATCAGGTACTGCCCGCCGGGGCGGAGATCGGCCAGCACGGGAACGGTCCGGGCGATGCGGTCGAAGTCGTCCAAGGTCAGCCGCACCCCCGAGCGGCCGGCCATGGCGATCAGATGGATCACGGCGTTCGTCGAGCCGCCGAGCGCGAGGACGGCGGCGACCGCGTCCTCGTACGCCTCGCGGGTCAGGATCCGTGACAGTCGCAGGTCCTGTCGTACGAGCTCGACGATCCGCATCCCGGAGGCCGCGGCCATCCGGTCGTGACCCGAGTCGACCGCCGGGATCGACGACGCGCCCGGCACCGTCACCCCCAGAGTCTCGGCGGCCGCGGTGAGCGTGGAGGCCGTCCCCATCGTCATGCAGTGGCCCGGCGACCGGGCGAGACCGTTCTCCAGCTCGGCCATCTCGCAGTCACCGATCAGACCCGCCCGTTTGTCGTCCCAGTACTTCCACATGTCCGTACCCGAACCAAGGGTCTCGCCCCGCCAGTGTCCCGGCAGCATCGGCCCGGCGGGCACGAAGACCGTCGGCAGATCCACCGAGGCGGCGCCCATCAGCAGCGCCGGGGTCGACTTGTCACAGCCGCCGAGCAGCACCGCCCCGTCGACCGGGTAGGAGCGCAGCAGCTCCTCGGTCTCCATCGCGAGCAGATTGCGGTAGAGCATGGGGGTCGGCTTCTGGAACGTCTCCGAGAGGGTGGAGACCGGGAACTCCAGCGGAAATCCACCCGCCTGCCACACACCGCGCTTCACGGCCTGCGCGCGGTCGCGCAGATGGACGTGGCAGGGGTTGATGTCGGACCAGGTGTTGAGGATCGCGACGACCGGCTTGCCGAGGTGCTCTTCGGGGAGGTAGCCGAGCTGGCGCGTACGGGCGCGGTGACTGAAGGAGCGCAGACCGTCCGTGCCGTACCACTGGTGGCTGCGCAGCTCCTCGGGGCGCCGGTTCACACCGGCCACCCGGCGGCTATCGCGGCGACCTCGGCACGCGCGGACTCGGGCAGCTCTCGGCTCGGCGGCCGGATGTCGCGGCGGCACAGCCCGAGCGAGGCGAGAGCCTCCTTCACGACCGTGACGTTGTCGGCGCTGCCGTTGGCGGCACGCAGCTCCTCGAACCGGCGGATCTGCTCCCACACCTTCATCGCGGCGGGGTAGTCGCCCGCCCGCAGGGAGTTCAGCATCTCCAGCGAGACGGTGGGGGAGACGTTGACGAGCCCAGAGGTGAAGCCCGTGGCGCCGCTCGCGAAGTAGGAGGGGGCGTAGGGCTCGGCGAGCCCCGCCACCCACACGAAGCGGTCGAGCCCGGCGTCCCGCGCGAAGCCGGCGAACCTGGCCGCGTCCGGGACGGCGTACTTCACGCCGATCACGTTGGGGCAGGCGTCGGCCAGCTCGGCGAGCCTGGCGCCGCTCAGCAGGGGGTTGCGGATATAGGGGACGATGCCGAGCCCGGGCACCGTCTCGGCGATGGCCCGGTGGTAGTCGACCCAGCCGGCCTCGGAGACGTACGGATGTACCGGCTGATGCACCATCAGCATCTGCGCGCCGGCGTCGCGGGCGTGCCGGGCGGCCTCGACCGCCGTGGGCACGTCGTGGCCGACACCGACCAGGACCGTGGCCCGGTCACCGGCCTCCTCGATGGTCAACTCGGTGACCAGACGCCGCTCTTCGGGCGTCAGGGCGTAGAACTCGCCGGTGTTGCCGTTCGGGGTGAGGGTGCGCACGCCCCCGTCGAGGAGTCGGCGCAGCAGCACGCGGTGCGCGTCGGTGTCGAGGTCACCCTGTGCGGTGAAAGGGGTGACGGGGATGGCCACGACATCGGCGAGCGCCGCCTTCAGGGGCTCGAACGTCAGGGTGTCGAACGTCATGGTCACTCGCTGTCCTGGGGGAAGGCGCGCTCGACGAAGGAGGCGATGTGGTCGTGTACGGCCCGGCCCGCCCCGGCGATGTCGCCGGCGGCGGCCAGACGCAGGATCTCCTCGTGCTCGGCGGCCTCGCGTTCCCAGGAGGGCACGGCGGCCCAGGCGACGGTGGAGACCAGGGCGGCCTGGTCGCGGACCTCGTCGAGCATCCGGCCGAGCAGCGGATTGCCGCAGGGCAGGTAGAGCGCACGGTGGAAGTCCCGGTTGGCCAGGGAGCGTTCGGCGGGGTCCTGGGCGGTGGCGGCACGGTGCAGCGCGTCCTGGGCCGCGTCGAGCGGAGCGCGCGTGGCGACCGTACGGCGCACCGCCTCCGGTTCGAGGAGCAGCCGTACGTCGTAGACCTCGCGGGCCATGTCGGCGTCGACCATCCGGACGGTGGCCCCCTTGTACTGGCTCATCACCACGAGACCGCTGCCGGCGAGCGTCTTGAGCGCCTCGCGCACCGGGGTCTTCGACACCCCGAAGCGGGCGGCGAGTTCGGTCTCCACCAGGGCCTGGCCGGGTCTGAGGCCGCCGGTCAGGATGTCGTGTTTGATCGCCTCCAGTACGAACTGGGTGCGGGACGGGATCGGGCTGGGGGCGAAGGCCATGACGCACTCTCAGATCTCATGTATCGCGTCTCATATATGACGTACGAAGTGCAATGCGATGAAGCTAGGGGGGCGTTCATGTTTCGTCAATGCTTCGCGCAGGACTTTTAGAAAGCGCTTGCTGCGACGGCTGCGCGGGTGTCCCGGAGCGGTTGCCGCGCAGCTGTTGCCGACCGGGGGGAAATGTCACGGCCGGGCCTGGTCACGGGATTTGTTTTCTGTCATAACTTATAGGGCATCGCGCGCGACCCGCTCGTCGAGGAGCCGGAGTGACGGAGTGATCCACGGAACATGGGAGCGGGGGGCCGCCCGGCGCTGGGAGGACGCCTTCCTCTCCGGCAACGGCAGACACGGTGCCATGGTCTTCGGCGACCCGGACGACGACCGGGTGGTCATCACGCACCACACGCTCGTCCGGCCGAACGGCGACCCCCGGGACGCACGGCCGCCGGAGCTCGCCGCCGCACTGGCCGACGTCCGGGACCGGCTGCTCGCCGGGGACCGGACGGCGGCCGAAGGGCTCACGGACGGACGCCCCTTGCGCTGGGTGCGGCCCTTCCATCCCGCCTTCCAGACACGGCTGACGCGCGTGCCGGACGGACGTGCCGCCCCCGATGTCCGCCGGAGCGTCGACTTCACCACGGGGGTCGTTCGCACCGAGCGGGGCCGCCGACGCGGCCAGGTCGTCGTCTCGCGCGCCGACGACGTCGTCGCCCAGTACGTGACCCACCCCGGCCAGGTGGTCGAGTTCGGTCTCGACCACCGGCTCCCCGGCGTCCCCGCCGACCTGGGGATCGGCCGTGTCGCGACCCTGACCGAGCACGACACCGTGCTCGCTCTGCGGGCCCGCTACCCCGGAAGCGCGCGCGGATACACGGGAGTCGTCCTGCTCCTCACGTCGGGCGGTCGTGTCTCCATCACCGCGTCAGGCGTACGGATCGAGGGCGCCCGGGACCTCCTGACCCTCACCCGTGTACGCCGTCACGCCGGCGAACTCGACCTCACCCGGGAGGCCGAGGCCCTGCGCACCCTGCTCCGGCAGCACGCGGACGGCGACGGCGCGGAGGGCGACGGTGCTGAGGGCGACGGCGCGGACGGCGCGGACGGCGACGTGGGCGTCGGTGGAGTCCCGGCCCCTGCCCCGGCCCCTGCCCCGGCCCTGGCCCCGGCCCTCGACCCCGGCGGCGCCTGGGCCCGGCTGCTCGCCCGCCACACCGACCTGCACACCCCCGCCTACCAGCGCGTCAGCCTCGACCTGCGAGCCGACCCGGCCGAGCGTGCCCTCCCCGGTTCGGAACTGCTGCGCCGGCCGAGCAGCCCCGCGCTCCTGGAACGCCTCTTCGCCGCGGGCCGCTATCACCTGCTGTCCTCCTCCGGCATGCTCCCGCCACGCCTGACCGGCCTGTGGTCCGGTGACTGGGCCACCGCCTGGTCCGGCGCGTTCACCACCAACGCCAACCTCAATCTGCAGACGGCCTCGGCGGTCGCCGCCGACCTCCCCGAGGCCACGGAAGCCCAGAAGGCACTGGTCGACGGGCAGTTGGCGGACTGGCGCGACAACGCCCGCGCCATCTTCGGCGCCCGTGGCATCGTGGCGCCCTCCCACACCGACGGCGAGAGCGGACACTCGTACCACTTCAGCCGTGAGTACCCCCTCCATCTGTGGACGGCCGGTGCCGACTGGCTTCTCAAGCCGCTCCTCGACGAAGAGGAGGCCGCCGGAGCGAGACGGCCGTGGCTGACCCGCGTCCTCACCGAAGTGGCCGACTTCTACCAGGACTTCCTGACCCGCACGGGCCCGGACGGCCACCTCGTCGTCGTCCCCTCCTACTCGCCCGAGAACCGCCCCGCGAACGCGAGCTGGGGCGCGGTCAACGCCACGATGGACATCACCGCCGCCCGGCACGCCCTCCTCGCCGCCGCCGCCCGGGTCCCCGACCCCCGGGCGGCACGCCTGCGCGCCCTCGCGGAGCGTCTGCCGCCCTACCGCGTCAACGACGACGGGGCGCTCGCCGAATGGGCCTGGCCCGGGCTCGACGACCGTTACGACCACCGGCACCTGAGCCACCTCTACGCCGTCTGGCCGCTGGAGGAGATCAATCCGTACGACACCCCGGCTCTCGCCCGCGCCGCGGCGCGCGCCCTCGAACTGCGCGGGAGTGAGAACGAATCGGCCCACGGGCACCTCCACCACGGCCTGATCGCCGCCCGGTTGCGGGACGCCGCGCGTGTGCAGGGGTCCCTCGGCAGAGTGCTCTCGGGCGACTACTTCCACGACTCGCTGATGAGCGCCCACTACCCGGGCCGTGACGTCTACAACGCGGACGCCGCCCACGCGCTGCCCGCGCTGCTGATCGAGGCCCTGGTGCAGTCGACGCCCGAGCGCCTCGTCCTGCTCCCCGCGCCTCCCGCCGCCTGCCCGGCCGGGCGGCTGACCGGCGTCAGGACCCGGTTCGGTGCGCGGGTCGACCTGACCTGGGCCCCGGGGACGTACACGGCGGTCGTCCATCCCACGCGGACGGTGCGCGTCGAGCTGCGGACCCCCGAGGGAGCCTCCGACCCGCTCGACCTCCGCGCGGGCCGGAAGCGTGTCCTCAGCGCCTGAGCCGGGGTGCGGGGCCGGAGCTGTCACGTGCCGTCAGTACGGGCGTGAGGAGCTCGACCCCGTCGTCACCGGCGCCGTCCAACTGGGCGACCAGACGTTCCACGGCCCGCCGCCCCAGCTCCTGCGCGGGAATCGCCACGGAGGTGAGGCGGACGGACGCCTGGGCCGCGAGCTGTTCGGGGCAGACCGCGACCACCGACACGTCCTCGGGCACGGCCCGGCCGGTCCGGCGGAGCAGCGTGAGCAGCGACTCGACGGCGGACTCGTTCTGGACCACGAAGCCGGTGGTGCCGGGACGTTCGTCGAAGATGCGGGCGAGGGTGCCGGCGAGGGTGTCGTAACCCCCTTCGCACGGCCGGTGGAGCAGGTCGAGTCCGCGGGCGGCGGCGCCGGCGCGCAGCCCCTGCAGAGTCCGCTCGGCGAAGCCCGTGTGCCGGGCGTAGACGCCGGGGGACTCACCGATGACGGCGACCTGGCGGTGCCCCAGGTCCGCCAGATGGTCCACGCACAGCGCACCGGCCGCCGCGAAGTCCAGATCGACGCAGCTCAGCCCCGACGGGTCGGCCGGCAGTCCGAGGAGCACCGAGGGCCGGCCGCTCGTCCGCAGCAGGGGGAGGCGCTCGTCGTCGAGCTGGACGTCCATCAGGATCGTCGCCTCGGCGAGTCCGCTGCCCATCACCCGACGCATGGCGGACGGGCCCTCCTCGCCGGTCAGCAGGAGCACGTCGTACCCGTGTGTCCGCGCGGTGGTGGCGACGGCGACCGCGATCTCCATCATCACGGGGACGTACATGTCGGTCCGCAGCGGCACCATGAGGGCGATGACGCGGGACCGGCTGCTGGCCAGCGCGCGGGCACCGGCGTGGGGCTGGTAGCCCAGCCGCTCGATGCTGTCGAGGACCCGCTGCCGGGTCGCGGCCGAGATGGACCGCTTGCCGCTCAGGACGTAGCTCACGGTGCTGGCGGAGACTCCGGCGTGCCGGGCGACCTCGGCAAGGGTGACCATCCGCACTCCCGGCAGCCTGTGAAAGGGGGTGAATCGCTTCGACGACTACTGCTGTGATCCCCTGCACAGCAGACCAGTGAGACGGTAACCCGGCGGTTACGGCGTGTCCAGAGGCTCAGATCCTGAGGTCGAAGCGCTTCGATGGGGTAGCGAAACCGATGGGTGGGCGGCAAGTAGCCAAACGGCTGGGGGAGAGCTGAGTCAGCGCGTTCGGTGCGGAGCCCAGCCGTCGGAACCGGCCAGATAGGCGGCGACGGTGTGCGCGGCCGCTTCGGAATCACTCATCTGCGGCCGGTCGGGGGTGACCACGGCTCCCGGCCCGGTGTTGCGGTACTCGGCGAAACGGGCGTCCCTCCAGGAGAAGCCGCTCATGTCCGTCCACGGCGACGTCTTGATCGCGGCGGGCAGTTCCGTCTCGCGGATCAGCACCTGCCCGACGGCGTTCGGTTCGCCTCCCGGGTGCCAGGGGCGGCCGAGGTGGAAGGAGCCGGCGGGCGCGTCGCTGACGATCTTCGAGCCGGTGATCAGAAACCCGTACGGGTTGCCGTTCCACGTCGAAGCGGCGGTGATGTAACCGTTGTTGGTGGCCGACCCACGGCTCAGCGCCTTGATGAGGGAGCGTTCCACGACGGCGGTGGCGCGTCCGTAGAGGAAGTCGACATCGCCCTCGAGGAAGGAGTCCCTGATGTAGACGCGACTGCGCACGGTCAGCTGGGGGGTGTCGACCATCAGCGTGTCCTGGTTTCCCAGGAACGCGGTGTTCTCGAAGAGCAGCCTGTCGCCGGTGGTCTTCACCGCGAGAGCCTGCTCGCCGTTGATCTCGACGGCGGCCTCGTCGAAGTCGTTGGCGAAGGTGAGGTTACGGGCGCTGAAGTCGTCGCCCTCGATCACGACGGTGGCGCTGCCCCAGGAGCCCTGGGTGCCGCCGCCCGGCTTGGGCTCGCCGGCGGGGGTGTCGAAGACGACGACCGTGTCCGAGCGTGTCCGCCCGGTACCGACGAAGGACACGTGGTCACGGTCACGGCCCACCCGTACCTTCTCGCGGTACGTTCCCGGCGCGAGACGTACGGTGATCCGTCCGTCGTTGCCCGTCGGCACCGCGTCGACCGCCGCTTGGACGGTCGGGTACGTGCCGGGCACGTCGAGCACGGTGTTCACACCGAGGGTCTTCTGCGGTCCGGAGAACTTCCGTACCAGCGCGGGCACGGCGGCGGCCGGATCGAGACGGTAGGGGTAGAAGTCCCGGGGCTCGAAGGCGGCCCCCCACGTGTCGTGGCGGCCCCGGGTGTTCTTCAGGATGGAGCCGCGCTGGACCAGTTCGGCCGTGGCGTCGGCCTGGTAGGGGTGCTGGACGTTCTCGTAGTAGCCGTTCTCGATGACCATCCGGGTCCTGCCGCGGGAGTAGTTCCCGTACGACCAGACGGGGTCGCCGTCGTCCACCAGCGCCGACAGGTAGTTGTTGTAGAGGTGGGCGTAGGCGCAGTTGTCGGCGGACGGGTTGCGCTGCTTGGTGCCGGAGAACCAGTTGTGATCGATGGTGACCTGCGTCGTGAGGTTGCCGGTCCAGCCGATGCCGAACGCCTTGTTGTGGTTCTCGAAGCGGTTGTACGAGACGGTGATGTACTGGCTGTCCTTGCGCAGATCGATCAGGCCGTCGCCCATGTGGGTGAGGCGGTTGTGGTCGATCCAGACGTGGTCGACGCCGTCCATCTGGATCGCGTCGAAGTCGTTCGTCTTGCCGTCCCAGTCGCCCTCCACGTAGGAGTCGCGGATGGTGAGGTTGCGGATGATGACGTTGCTGGTGCCGGGCGCGAGATGCAGTTCGCCGTGGACGATCTCACCCGTCGCGCCGACCCCGATGATCGTCTTGTTCGAGGTCACGTCGATGTCGGAGCCGAACGGATCGACGGAGACGGCTCCCTCGACCCGGATGACATATGGCTCGGGGGCGCTCGCGTACCGCTTCAGCGACGCCTGGTCGGTGACGGTGACGACCTTTCCGCCGGCACCGCCCGTCGTCCCTCCGGCGAGAGACGCGAAGCCGTGGGCGGTGTCGGCCCACGGCGTGGCGGCGGCCGTGCCGGCTTCCTCGGTGGCGGTGGCTCCGGCGGCGGTGGCCGTGGTGTCCCTGGCGGTGGTGGCCGAGGCGTCCCCGGTGCCGGCCTCTTCGGCGGTGGCCGGGGTCGCGGCCGTGAGGCCGCCGATCAGGAGGCTCGCGGCCACCAGGGCCCGGACGCCGCGGCGGCGGCGGTTTCTGACGTACAGCATCACAGTGCTCTCCACAGTTCCGCAGGCGACTTCTGTCCGATGGGTGCCCTGCTCAGAGGGCCTTGCCGGCGCCCGCGCCGCGTGCCACGGCACGATCGGCCTCGCGGGCGCTGTCGACCGGTCCGTGCAGCGTGGGGATCCAGCCGACGTCCGGCGTGAGATCGCGTTCGCTGCCGGAGTTGTAGCTGTTGTTGATCGCGAGCAGGTCGACGGGGAAACCGTTGAAGAGGGTGCCCGTCGCGTGCAGCGCGGTGCCGTTCCAGCTCTTGACCAGGTCCGCGGCCTCCACATGGCCCGGTGTGGTGAACGCGTTGTTCTCCGCGTACACGGCGGACTCGGTGGAGACGCCGAGCGAGTAGCGGTAGTCGTGCGCGTCGGGCGGCACGACGTAGCGGTTGTTGTAGAGGTGGACCTGCCCGAAGCGGACGCGCGGGGCGCGCTGCACGATCGAGTCGAACTCGTTGTGGTGGAGCGTGACACGCAGCTTCCCGCGGTCCGAGACGGCCGTGTCGCCGTTGCCGATGAGCATCGCCTTGTCGTGGTCGGCGAACCGGCTCCAGGACACGGTGACGAGATCGGAACCGTTGGTGATGTCCAGGAGCCCGTCGTGCCGCAGGAAGTTCCGGCCGAAGTACGTCGGCTCGTCCGCGTCGGGATGGCCGGCGTCGGACGCGGTGACGTGGTCGATCCACACATGGCGCGCCCCACGCAGCCACAGGTTGTCGTACGCCGCCTTCCAGTCCCCGAGCCCGCCGGTGTTGGGCTGCCAGACGGGGAAGCAGTCGTAGGCGTCGCGCAGTTCGAGATTCCGGATGATGACGTTCTCGGCGTTGTCCACCTTCAGGCCCGCACCCTTCAGCACCGCCCTCGCGCCGACGCCGACGAGTGTGGTGTTCGAGCCCACCGGCAGCTCGACGCGTTCGGCCTGGCGCCGAGCCGACGCCTGACGCGCCGTCTCCTGCGGGCCGGAGGGCTTGGCGGAGCCCCACGTGCGGGGGTCGTAGGCGGACAGGTACTTCTTCAGGTCGTAGCCGTCGGTGGCGTAGTCGGCGCAGTCCAGGCGGTTACCCCGGTCGTCGGTGTTGGCGTCGATCGTGCCGACGATCCGGATGATCTTCGGGGTGTCGCTGCCGCCGTCGAGCGCGCGGGCGAGCCCGGCGCGGTCGCGGACGGTGAAGACATGGGCGTCGTCCGCGGCGGCTCCTCCCGTGGTGCCGCCGTCGGCGGCGGCCCAGCCGTCGTCGGCCGGCAGGGTCTCACGGCTGATGTCCCGGCCGATGCCCTCGCCCGGGTCCCCGCCGCTGTGCCGGACGGAGCCATGCCCCTCGGCGATGGCGGGCACGCTCAAGACCGCGAGCAGGCCGAGCGTGACGGTGAGGCGCGAGGCGCGGCGAATCTGGCTCATGCGTCCCTCTCAGTCCACCAGACTGTGTTCAACGCGCTGAACGTACGATCGGCAGAGGGATTAGTCAACGCCTCTAACAAAAACCGGTTGTTGGCGGGATTCGGCGGTCGGCAGAGCGTCAGGCGCGCGTCTCCTTCTACCTGTTGAGTGAACGTCGAACACATATGTGTACGGTCATGGCGTGGCGGGCCGCCCAGGGCCACCGCCGTCCGGCCGAACGGTCAGACGAGGCGCGCCGCTTTGATCCTCCGTACCGCCTCCGTCAGTCGCTCGGTGTCCGCGCACACCGTGAGACGTACGTATCCCTCCCCGCCCGGCCCGAAGCCGGTCCCCGGCACGGAGGACACCCCCGCCCTGCGGAGGAGCTCGTCGGCGAACCGCTCGCTCGTCGTGCCCGCGGGCGTGCGGACGAGGGTGTGGAAGGTCGCGCGGGGGCGCAGCACCTCCAGGCCGGCCTCCTCCAGGCCGTCGCACAGCAGCTTCACGCGCGCGCGGAAGGTGGCCCGGAGTCGGTCCGGGTATCCCGTGGTGTCGGTGAACGCCGCCATCGCGGCATGCTGGACCGCGCCGAACGTACCGGGATCCATATGCGTCTTGACGGCCCGCAGGGCACCGACGGCCTGCGGATCACCGGCCGCGAATCCGACCCCCGCCCCCGGAATGTTGTACGCCTTGGAGAGCGAGTGGAACTCGATCCCGCACGCCATCGCCCCGGGAGATTCCAGAAAGGACGGCGGAGGCTCGGTGTCGTAGTAGATCTCGCTGTAGGCCGCGTCGGACGCCACCAGGATGTCGTGGCGCAGCGCGAACCGGACCAGCTCGTCGTAGAACGCACGCGGCGCCACCGCGCCGGTGGGGTCGTGGGGGTAACAGATCCAGAACAGCTTGGCCCGACGGGCCACGTCCGCCGGGATGGCGTCCAGATCCGGCAGGAATCCGTTCTCCTCGCGCAACGGAACCCGCACCACCTCCGCCCCGCAGAACCTCGCCCAGGTCGCGTACGACGGAGGGGCCGGATCCGGTACGAGCACCACGTCGTCCCAGTCCAGACGAGCGAGCGCCAGATGGGCCATGGACTCTCGGCCGCCCGGCGTCACCAGGACCTCGGTCTCCGGGTCGGTCGCGACCCCGAAGCGGCGGGCCAGGAACCCGCTCGCCGCCTCCCGCAGGAGCGAGGCGCCCTGATGGAGCGGATGGCGGTGCAGGGCGGGCTCCCTCTCCGCCCTCCGCATCGCCTCGACGACGTGCGGGGGAGTCGGCAGATCGCAGTCGTCGACATCGAGCGGGACCGGCGGATGCCCGGTCCGCTCGGCCAGGTCCTGCTCACGGTCGATGAACGAGAACACAGGGTCGTCCGTGGACACCGGACAACGGGCGGACTCGGGCGGCACGTCCACACTCCTCAAGATCGGGAACGCCGGGGCTCGAACGTACCCAGTTCACCGGAGCGGGACGGCGACTCCGTGCATGCGATGGCGAGTTCTCGCCATCAGCGTGACGGCGCCGGAGGGACGACCGCCACCGGACAGTGCGCGTGATGCAGAACGGCGTGGGCGACGGAGCCCATCAACAGGGACTCCACCCGGTGCCTGCGATGACGCCCCACGACGACGAGACCCGCGCTCCGCGACCCCTCGACGAGCCGCCCCGCCGCGTCCGACGGGACGACGGAGGGCGCGACCTCGACGTCGGGAAACCGCTCGGTGAAAGGTCGCAACCGCTCCTCCTGCCGGCGGACCGTGTCACGCACGAGCTCGGGGAGCTCCTCCACGGGCAGCGGGGGCGGCACCTGCAGGGCGGGGGCCGGCGGGCCGATCAGCATCACGGGCGAGGGGGGCAACCGGTAGGCGGTCACCGCTTCGAGTGTCACGCCCCGCTGCCGGGCCGCCCCGAAGGCGAAGTCGAGCACCTCGTCGGAGCTCTCGTCGGGATGCAGCCCGACCAGGACCCGGCCCGCCTCCGCGCCGCTCTCCAGGGAGAGGGTGCGGGCCTCGTGCGGGACGACGACGACCGGGCAGAGTGCCGCGGACGCCAGCGCGCGGCTGGTGGAACCGAGCAGCAGGCTCGCGAAGCCGCCGCGCCCGCGCGAGCCGACCACCAGGAGCCGGCCGGACCGGGCCAGGTCGAGGAGCGCGTCGGTCACGGCGCCGTCCAGGGACTCGTACCGTACGGAAACGTCCCCGTCCCCGCCTGGCGCCTTCGTCCGCTCCTCGATCCAGGAACGGATGCCGTCGAGGACGGAGTCGGGGATCTCGGGAGCCTCCCCCATCGAAGCGATGCGAGCGGCCCCCAGCTGGAGCGCCTCGGAGCGCACATGGGCGACCACCAGAGGGGCGCCGAGCCCCCGGGCGGTGCTCAGCGCCCATGCCAGCGCCCTCAGACTGTGCTCCGAACCGTCCACACCGACGATGACAGACTTCTCGCTCATATCGGGATCATTTCCCCGCCGAGAGAACCGTGCCGCACCGCCACGCCGACAGCACCGCGGAACTCCCGCTCAAGACCTCTCGGCCCGCTCGGCGTTGAGCGCGTCCACGGCGGACCGGGCCTCGCCGATGGTGACGTAGTCGACGGCCACGAAGGTGACCGGTCTGCCGCGCGCGCGTTCACAGGCGCGCGCCCGGTCGACGATGCTGGCGCGTGCGTTCACCCGCGCCGCGTCCAGCCGGCTTCCCCCGTCGATCGTGACGAAGTGGTTGAGCAGGAACAGCCGTTTGTCCCCGCCCCCGCGGTGCGGCAGGCAGGACATCTCCCCGGGGCTGCGGAAGGCGTACGGCGTCTCCATGGCGTACGCGTAGAAATTGCGGTACCACGGCGCGGGCCCGTCGGCCGTCTCGGCGAAGACGACGAGACGGCGTCCGGAGTCCGTCATCTCACCGAGCGTGGGCCAGGGGCGGGACGGATCCCGCTGCGGGGTGTGCAGCAGGTCCTCGAGCCCCGCCGCGCGGAAGGCCGCCTCGGTGTCCGCGCCGCTGACGGCGTCCTGGACGATGAGGGTGACGACCTCGGTGGGATGGCCGCGCAACCAGTCCCCGATCTCCCGCAGCGTCGGCACCAGCTCCACCGCCCCCGCCCGGCAGACGGAGTGACACAGCCACAGGCCGGGTCTCGGCGGATTGAAGCGGGCCACGGCATCGGTGATCCGCCGCCGTGTCTCCGGCGGGAAGTCCGACTCCTCCAGCCGGGCGGTCACCTCCTCGGGCCTCTCCCAGCGGTACGTGTCGATCTGCAGCGCCCGTACGCCCGCGTTGAGCTGACCGACGATGTCCGGGTCCTGGAGCGGGCCGATGAACCGGTCCGCGGTCGTCGACATGGCGTTGTGCGAGGTGAGCTGGGCGACCTCGTCGTACCGCAGGGCGCACAGCCGTTCGCTGCCCTGGCAGACCCGCGCACCGCCTCCGGCGAACACGAGCGGGACGAGGGCCACACCGCTGAGCGCCACGCCCGTCACCCCGGCCGCGGACCAGACCGACGCGCGACGCGCCACCTCGAGCACCGAGCGCCGCTGAGCCGCCACACCCAGCGCGAGGGCGACCGCGCCGGCCGCCAGCGTGACGAACGCGGCGGTCAGCGCTCCGGCGAGGACACGGTCCAGGGCGGTTCCCTGCACGTCGTCGACCAGGCGGACGAGCGAATCCGGCCAGGACGCCGGGGGAGTGACGACCCGGCCGCCGGTGACCAGGCCCGCGACCGCCACACACAGCGCGGTGAGGACACCGCCCGCCGCCAGGGTCCAGCCCAGTCGGCGCAGCCGACGGGCCAGGGACTCGGGTCCGGTGAACCACAGCGCGGCGAGTGCCGCGGCGCCCAGCACCGCGGCCAGCGGCTCCACGACACCGAGGGTGAGGTGCGTCGCGCCGCGGATCCGGTGGACCGTGTCGAGAGAGCCGTCACCGCGTTCGAGATCGGCCGTGATGTTCCAGCCGCCACCGTCGGCGGCGGCACGCACCCGCTCGACGGCCTCACGGGTCCGGTCGGAGAAGACGGCGGGCCCCACGGCGGCGAGGGCCGTGGCCACGTCGCCCTCCCGCAGGGCGACGTCGACCTCAGGGCGCAGCGCGGCCCGCTGTCCTTCGGGGACCAGCCGCAGCAGGGCGTCGGCGGCCATGGCCGCCTGATCAGGGGTCAGGGAGAGCTTCGGCAGCCCGCGCGGCGGTTCGCCGGCGGCCACCCGTTCGAGTGAGACGTCGAGTTCGCGGAGGAAGGCCGGGAAGTCCGGCGCGGGCCGCTCCTGGAGGGAGGCGACCAGATCACCGAAGTACGTCTGGGTGAGGCTCTCCAGGTTCTCGACGACGGGCCGCAGGTCCGCCGAGAGCGTCAGCGCGTCCCGGTCACCGCGCAGGTACGCGATCAGATGTCTGATCTGCTCGTCGGTGAGCGCGCGCAGGGTCTCGGGCGGCAGCACCGTCTTGAGGTTGGACGTCAGCAGCGCCTCGTCGACGGGGAGCCGCCCCAGCAGGTCACGGGTGACGGGAGTCAGCTCGGGATCGACGAGCACCTCGTCGTACAGCCGCTCGTACGTCCGCTCCCTGGCGAGGACGTCCCGGTGGAAACCGGCGTTCAGGACGGTGCTGCGGGCCGTCGCCGTGGCGGCGACGACCACCACGCACAGCACGGCGCAGACATAGGCCACGCCGCGTAGGACCGGCATCCACGGAGGCGCACGCATCCCCTCATCCTGACCCATCCGGGTCGCGGACGCGAGTTCCCCGGGGCCGGGAAGGGGCTTTCAGTAGCGGAGCACGCTCGCGATACGACCCTCCCCGGTGAGGGTGCCGTCGGGAACGAACCGCACCCGGGCGCCGGAACTCAGGGCACGCTCCACGATCTCGTCCACGATGTCCTCGCGCGCGTCCACGTCACCCGCCGCGGCCGGCTCCAGATGGTCGTCCCGGTCGCGCACGGTCAGCTGGAAGGTGTCCTCCACGGCCAGCAGCGCCACGCGGCCCTCGGACACACCGCGCCAGACCTCGTCGAGTCCGCCCGCGAAGGTCTTCTGGCTGCGCGCCCGGTCCAACTGGCCCAGCAGGGCCGCGACCTCGTGCCGCGCCTGCTCCTCGACGGCCGGCGCGACGGCCTCGCGCACGGCGGCGGCCGGTCCCGCGGCCAGGCCGCCGTGGGTGACGGTGGTCAGAGCGTGCTTCGCGACGGTCCCCACGTCGGCGAGGAGCGAGAGGGCGGGGGAGTCACCGACGACGTAGAGCGGCCGGGGGTCGGCGTCGAGGGCGAGCACCGTCGCCGCGTCCGCGTCGCGGAGGAACTGCCGTGTCCGCTCGTCCTGGTACGTGCTCGGAAGGTCGCCGACGCGCTCCTCGCGCTCCACGTCCGAGGCCTCCAGGCTTCGTGTGACCGGGAAGGTGTCGTCGCGCCTCTCCGTCAGCCGCTCGCCGGCGCCGCTCCACAGGGACACCCGGTCGGCCGCCACGACCAGGACCCAGTAGGGCCGGTTGAGCGTTCTCGCCGCGATGAGATTGCGGGTCAGGAACGTGTCCGAGAGGACGACGCGCTCCGGTGCGGCACGGTCCAGTGACCACACGTGGTGCTCGCCGGGCGCGGCGTAGAGGACCAGGCCGTCCCCGGCGTGGGCCAGGTCGACCTCGGCGAGGGCCGCGTCCAGCTGCCCGATGACGTCGAGGCGGCGTTCGCGGGTGACGGCCGGGTCGGCCTGGAGGCGCTCCTTGGCCTCGGCGACGAGATTGCGCAGACGGACGGGGTCCTGGGCTTTGTCCGGTTCGCGACGGTGCGTGGGCATGACGACCGACAATGCCGGGTACGGTCGCGGCTCGCGCAGTCGTGCGAGGACGGCGGTACTGAGTTCGGGATGCATCGGGTCCCTTCCGACGTGAGGTGGTCGGCCGCCACGGATCGGCCACGGGGGCGGCGGCACGTCAATGAAAAGCACCCTATGTCCGATTCTGTCGTGGGGCAGAACTTCACGGCGCCCGAGGGGCCCGTGCCGCCGCGTGCCGGGTGCCGTCGCCGGGCGCCATACTGGGCGACGGCGGGAGCAGAGAGGCAGAAGATTGTCATGCGTCAGTACGCTTACGACGTCCTCGTGGTCGGCGGCAGCGGTGTGGACACCATCGTCCGCGTCGACTCCCTCCCGGTCCCGCTCGCGGACTCGGTCCACGTCGGCCCGATCGAGGAGTGGGCCGGCCACACCGGCGGCAACGTGGCGCTCGGCGCCCGGGCGCTCGGCTTGCGCGTGGCCTTGCTCGACTGGATCGGCGACGACTGGATCGGCGCCCTGGTGCGGGAGCGACTGGCCAAGGGCGATGTGGAGTTCGCCCCGCTGATCTCGCCCGCGGGCACCCGCCGCGCGGTCAATCTGGTCGACGCGACAGGGCGCCGGATGTCCTTCTACGACTCCCGCGACCCGGCCGACCTGCGGATGCCGAGGGAGTTCTACCTTCCTCGGCTGCGCCGCACCCGGCATGTCCATCTGTCGATCATGAACTTCACGCGGTTCCTCTTCGACGACATCGAGGACCTCGGCGTCCCCGTCTCCACCGACCTGCACGACTGGGACGGGCTGGCCGACCACCACCGGGAATTCGCCCTCCGCTCCGACCTCGTGTTCCTCAGCGCTGCGGGAGCCGGGGACGGCGTCGAGGCGCTCATGCGGGAGATCCTGCGCGAGGGCCGCGCCCGGACGGTGGTCGCCACGGCCGGCGCGGACGGCTCGTACGTCCTCACCCGGGACGGCGGCTCCACACCACGCCACATCCCGGCGACGGTCCCGCCCGCCCCGGTGGTGGACTCCAACGGCGCGGGCGACGCGTTCGTCTCGGGCTTCCTGTACGGCAGGCTCGCCGGCCGGGACGTGCTCGACTGCGCCCGCCTGGGGGCGGTCGCGGGTGCCCACGCCTGCACCGCCCCCGGGTCGACCGCCCTCATCGGCGAGGACGCCCTCCTGGCAGCGGACCGGGCGGCGGGCGGCGCTTCGTAGGCGTTCGTTCACGACGTTCGCCGTGCAACCCGGAGGCCCGGGCGGCACGGCGAACCTCTTGCCGCCGGTCACCGGCGACGGACGGCACCGTGGGAGCCGAGTGCGCGGTCCACCCGGCGGGCAGCCCAGGCCGTCGCGCCGGACGCCCTCCAGCCCCGGTGAGCGACGGGGCCCGGTGAACGCGGCGACGACGTCCTCACGCCGTCCGGATCGGCCGGGCCCGCGTCGTGATGCTCAGCGCGCGGCCGTGGACCGGCCGTGCAGCTGGTCCGGGGTGATCAATCCGTCGACCAGGGGGAGGGCGTGAGGAGCCCGCGGCGCGAGGTGCTGCGCCGACGCGGCAGGCGCGGCGGAGGCGGCCAGGGCGCCGTCCACGTACTGGTACAGGGCGTCGGTGATCGGGTCGGGCAGGGGACGGCCCTGATCGTCGAAGCGCTGGTACTTCATGAGGTTGTAGCCGATGGCGACCTGTCGGCGTCCGTCCTCCGTGGACAGTGCCCACGTCCCGGCGCCGAAGACACCTCCGTCGTGGCCCCAGTACCAGCCGCCGTTCGGCATCCGCAGGGTGTAGATGCCGAGGCCGTAACGCATCAGCGCCTCCTGGCCCGGTTCCGGCTCGTAGGTGGGGACCGTCGTCTTCATGGCGCGCAGTTCGGCGGCGCCGAGCAGCTTGCCGCCGAGCAGCTTGCGGTAGAAGTCGTTGAGGTCGCTCATCGTGGAGACCATGGCGCCGGCGGTGCCGCCCCATGACATGTCGTACACGCTGTAGTCGCGCGGCGGATCGATGAGGCCGAACATCGACTCGTACATCTTGGCGTGCGGCCCCCGGATGTACGCCGAGCGGGGGAAGTAGGTGTGGCGCAGACCGGCCTTGCGGATGACGTTGCGGGTGATGTATGCCTCGGGCTCCTGGCCCGTGACCCGCTTCAGGAGCAGGCCGGCCAGGATGTAGTTGGTGTTCGAGTAGGAGTAGGTGCCGCGCTCCACGACGGGCGGCGCCGCGAGTCCCAGCCGGACCAGTTCCTCCGGGGCCAGATGCCGGTACCGGTTCTCGTCGAGGACCTTGCCGGGGTTCTCCAGGATGCCCGGGAAGGCGGGCAGGACGTAGTCGGCGATCCCGCTGGTGTGGTTGAGCAGCATCCGTACGGTGACCTGCTGTCCGCGTTCGCCGGGAACGAGGTCGGGCAGGTAGTGGCCGATGGGGGCGTCGAGGTCGACGCGCCCGGCGCCGACCTGCTGGAGGACGGCGACGGAGGTGAAGGTCTTGGTGATGCTGCCGATCCGGTGCTCGAAGCCGGGGCGGGTCGGCCGTTCCGTGTCGACGTCGGCGAACCCGGTGGCGCCGTGCCACTGGGCGGACCCGTCGCGGACCGCCGAATAGGCGCCGTACATCCCGGCCTTGTGGAAGGCGTCCAGCGACGCGCGCAACGCCTCGCGGTCCAGGGCCGGAGCACCGGACGACGTGACCGCCGTGCCGGCGGCGGCACGGGCGTCCACCGGGACGGCCTGGGCGGGCAACGCTCCCAAGGAGAGGGCCAGCACGGCGACCGGGGCCACGGCGGCCCAGCGGGCACGCGAACGGCGCTGTAAGGGGCGGGGCTTGGGGTGGGCCAAGGGCATGAACGCATCCTTTGTCGATTGGCGCACGGGTGTGCGCCGCTCGCCATCCTCACGTCCGTCGCCGACGTCCCGCCTCCTCCCTCGGCACGATCTCGCGCAGGGGAAGTTCATGACATTTGTCAGGAGGTTCGGACGTGGGGCTTGTCAGTAACATTTCACATTACTATTTTACTGACCGTCCCGCGTGACTCGTGTTCATCAACTCCCTTTGCCTGATGAGGAGTTGATGAGCCGCGCCGTCACGCGGTTCATCCTCGGATAGGCACCGCTCCCCACCCCCCACAGGAGTCGCAGGTGTTCCAGCTCAGAACCGCGTG
Organism: Streptomyces sp. NPDC006551; assembly: GCF_040611675.1. Classification (NCBI taxonomy): domain Bacteria; kingdom Bacillati; phylum Actinomycetota; class Actinomycetes; order Kitasatosporales; family Streptomycetaceae; genus Streptomyces; species Streptomyces sp. NPDC006551. Next base: position 41,468 of record NZ_JBEXOT010000032.1, on the reverse strand, counting down.
CACATCACTGCTGTCCGTCGCCCTCGCCGCGATGACGCTCGGCTCCGTCGCCCCGAGCGCCCTCGCTCAGGCGTCGGCCCCACGGGCGCCCGTCGCCGCGGCCGCACCGGCACGGCAGTCGAGCCCGCACGACGAGGTCGAACGGCTCGCCCGGGCGCCTCGCCCGATCCCCCGACCCGCCACCGGACCCGGGGAGTTGACGGAGCCCCGCGTCCCGGGCGCGCAGACCCGTCAGCGCGCCGCGACGGAACGCGCGCCACAGCTCCGTGGTGCCGTCCCCTGCGACCTGGGCCGGGTCACCACCCTCGGTCCCGAGCAGTTCGCCGACTTCCTCGCCGACCCGGCCGTCACCGCCGACGGCTGTCTGCGCGGTCTCATCTGGACCTGGGACGCCCGGCTCGTGCCGGTGATGTCCGACGCCCACGTCCAGGCCGTCGGCCGCCGCATATCCGCGGGTGCCGCCGCACACGACGGCCGCAACGGCAGCCACCTCCTGGAGATGTTCACCTACCTCCACGCCGTCGCGTACCACGACTTCTCCCGCGACGAGATCGACATCACGGACGCTCCCACCGTCGAGGTGCTGCGCCGTGCCATCGCCGACTTCGGCGGAGCCCCCCGGACCTTCGACGTCACCGGCAGCAACGCCGACACACTGCGCGAGGCGCTCTACACCGGCAGCGCCCCCGGCCTGCGTCATCACCAACTCGGTCTGATCGGCAGGGTCCTGGCCACCATGGACTCGTCCCACCCGGCCCAGAACCGCGATCCCGCCTGGGGCAACGCCGCCCTCGCCGCGCTCTCCGTGAACTATCTCGGCGTGTACCCCGGCAACGGTGACGTGGCGTTCCACCGTGCGGTGGCACAGGACTCCCCGTACCGCGAGGCCTTCAAGCGGTTCGCCGGCCACGTCCATCTCAAGGGGACCCCGAACGCCTGGGTCGTCCGTGACGCCCTCGGCGAATACGGCCGCTTCGGCCAGATCGAGGGGCTCAGGGCCGTCATCGTCCCGGACCTCGGGGCGCTCCTCGACCCCGTCGCACGCGACTTCGGACGGGGCAGCGCGCCCTGGGCCGGACTGGTCGCCTGGCTCAACTTCTACGAGGCGTGCCGGCCGTACGGCGTGTGCAAGGCGGACATCGAGCGACAGCTCTTCCCGTACACGTACAGCTACGACAATGGAGCCATCAAGGTGCGCACCGGCCTGGACCGGGCCACCGTCGACCAGCTCTACTACGCCTCGAAGCAGGTCAAGGCGCAGTTCCACCGCGTCCTGGGCACCGAGGTCCCGCTGACCGGCGACCCCAACAGCAGCCTCAACATCGTGCTGTACGCCTCCCGCGCGGACTACGAGAACTACCACCCCATCCTCACCGGCATGGACACCGACAACGGCGGCATCTACATCGAGCGCGGTGCCACGTTCTACACCTACCAGCGCCGCGTTCCGCAGGACTCCCGGCTCACGCTCGAGGAGCTCTTCCGCCACGAGTACGTGCACTACCTCAACGGCCGCTTCGCCGTGCCCGGCTTCTTCGGAGAGGGCCGCTGGTACGAGGACGACCGCACCACCGCGATGGACGAGGGCACCGCCGAGTTCTTCGACGGAGCCACCCGCGACGACGGAATCGCCGTCCGCAAGTCCCTGGTCCAGAGTGTCATCGCCGACACCGCACAGGGCGGTCCCCGGATGACGGTCGACCAACTCCTGCACGCCACCTACGCCGGCGACGGATTCCGCTTCTACGCCTACGCCGGAACGTTCTTCGAGTTCCTCTGGACCCAGCGGCCCGGAACCCTGCGGGAGATGTACGGGTACCTGCGCGCCGACGACCCGGCGGCGTTCGACGCCTGGCGTCAGAGGCTGGGACGCGACGCCGCGCTCCAGCGGGCCTACGACGCGTTCCTGGACGCGCAGATCGCCAAGGTCGACGAGCTGTTCGTACCGAACACCACCTACACGCCCAACGACCGACTGCGCGACACCACCGTCGCCGCGGTCCGTACCTCGTTCGCCGAGGCCACGTACAACACCCCGCGGTGTGTGGAGAACGGCGATCCGGCCATGCGGCGCTTCGTCTGCACCGGCAGGATCACCGCGAACCTCGCCGACGCCGGAAGCCCGGACCAGGTCTTCAGGGACATGTCCGAGACGGTCGACTACTTCCTGCTCGACAGGGCCGGTACCGCGTCCACCAACCTCGCCGACATGAACTGCTCCTTCGGCGCCGTCGAGATCTGGAAGAACGGTCGCGCCGGCACCTCTCCGTACACCTGCGAAGGACCGCTCCGCAGCTGAGCCGACCGGAAGCGAAGGCAGGACACCACTGACGGGGAGGCGGATTCGTCCGCCTCCCTCCGTCGCGTCCTGACAACGCGAGCCGCGCCCCGGAGAGATCTACTCCGCGATCTTCACCGAGCGGAGTCCAGGACACCCGATCGGGGGAAGGATCGGCACGTCCGTGGCCACCGATCGCGGGACGGAGCGGCATGCCGGGCCGCCACCGTTCGATGGCACACTGGCCGCCGATCGTTCCGAGGAGATTCCACCGTGCCGCTCATTCGCAACCTCCGGCGCACCGTCCGACGTGCCTACCGCCGGACCGTCGACCTCAGCCACCCCGCGCGCTCGCCGCTGGGCAGCTCGGTGGTCAACTGCGTCCTGTACGAGGACGGCGCGCGACACAAGGGTGCCTGCCCGGCGCCCGAAGCGGTGCGACGGGTCCGTCAGTCGGGCGACGGATTCGTCTGGATCGGACTGCACGAGCCGTCCGTGGAGGAGTTCGCCGAGCTCGCGGAGTTGTTCGGTCTGCACCCCCTGGCCGTTGAGGACGCCGTGCACGCCCACCAGCGGCCGAAGCTGGAGCGGTACGACGAGACGTTGTTCGCCGTGTTCAAGACGGTGCGCTACGTCGAGCACGAGGAGCTCACCGCCACCAGCGAGGTCGTCGACACCGGCGAGCTGATGGTCTTCACCGGCGCCGACTTCGTCATCACGGTCCGGCACGGCGGCCACGGCTCGCTCGGCCCCCTGAGGGAGGCCCTGGAGTCCGACCCCGAGCAGCTCGCCAAGGGGCCCGCGGCGGTCCTGCACGCCATAGCGGACCATGTGGTGGACGACTACCTGGCCGTGGCCGACGCCGTACAGAACGACATCGACGCCGTCGAGACCGCCGTCTTCAGCGAACAGGCCTCACGCGGTGACGCCGGCCGCGTCTACCAGCTCAAGCGGGAGCTCCTCGAACTGAAGCGGGCCGTGACCCCGTTGGACCGCCCGCTGCAGGCCCTGGCCGCCCGCCCGCTGCCCCTGGTCGGCCCGGACATCCAGCCGTACTTCCGTGACGTCGGCGACCACCTGTCCCGGGTCACCGAGCAGATCACGTCGTTCGACGCGCTCCTGGACTCCATCCTCCAGGCCCACCTCGCGCAGGTGACGGTCGCGCAGAACGAGGACATGCGCAAGATCACGGCCTGGGCGGCGATCATCGCCGTACCCACGATGGTGTGCGGTGTGTACGGCATGAACTTCGAGCACATGCCGGAACTGCGCTGGACCTACGGCTACCCGTTCGTCGTGTGCGTGACGGCCGTGGCGTGCTTCCTCCTCCACCGCAGCTTCCGGCGCAACGGCTGGCTCTGAGCGACGCGGGTCACGCCGCGCACCGGAGGGGCGCGGAGAAATGGCGGCCCGTCGGGGGGGATGGCAGAGTCGAAGGGATCCGACGAGACGAGGTGTCCATGCCGCGATCCCAGGCGCCGCTTTTCGTCATGGACGGTCGTGGGCTGGTGCTGCGCTGGAGCGCGAGCGCCGCCGGACTGTTCGGGTACCCGGCACAGGACGCCGTGGGCAGACCCGCCATGGAGGTGCTGTCCGGCACGTCGTCCCTCGGCAGCTGGCGCGTCGGCCCCCTGTCCTCAGGGTCCGACGGGCCGGAGTGGGGCGTGTGGACCACGGGGCCGGGCGAGGACTCCGGCGGGCTGGACGAGGCCGTCCTCGACGCCGTCTTCACCCAGTCCTCCGTGGGACTGCACGTACTCGACCCGGACCTCCGGGTCCTGCGCGTGAACAGTGTGGCCGTCGGCATGCGCGGCGTGCCCGAGGAGCGGATCCTGGGCCGCCCCGTCACCGAGGCGTACGCACCGTACAGCCCCGACATCACCGAGAGCACCTTGCGCGATGTGCTGGCCACGGGGCGCCCGCACCGTGGGGTCCTCGTACGCGGCCGTCCCCCCACCGACCCGCACCGCCAGCACGTGTTCTCGACCTCCGCCTACCGGATCCAGGACCGTTCCGGCCGGCCGCTCGGCGTGGTGGCGACCGCCGTGGACGTCACCGAGCGGGAAGGCGCCCAGGCCCGACTGCGCCTGCTGCACGCCGCCCACGAGAGCATCGGCCGCAGCCTGGACGTGCTGCGTACGGCGCGGGAGCTGGTCGACGTGACGGTACCGACGTTCGCCGGCTCGGTGCTCGTCGCCCTGACGGATGCCGTCCTGCGCGGCGAGGACCCCGAACTGCTGCCGAAGGAGGGCCTGCCCCTGCTGCGGTGTGCGGCGACAGCGGGACAGTACGCCGGCGGGACGCCCAAGGTCGGCTCGGTCCTGCTTCCGGGGCTCTTCGGCGACCCCCTGCCCGAGGAGCCGGCCCTGCTGCCCCCCGAGCCCGCCCATCCCGATCACGGGACGCTGGTGGCCCCGCTCACCGTGCGCGGTCAGATCTTCGGCGTCGTCGCGTTCCAGCGGCCCTCCGCCGCGGAGCCGTTCGAGTACGACGACCTGGCGCTCGCCGACGGAATCGCCGCCCATACCGCGACCTGCCTGGAGAACGCCCTCCGCTTCACCCGCGAACACATCGTCATGACCGCGCTGCAGGGCTGGCCGCTGAGACAGGCGAAGGCGACCCAGAGCGCCCTCGAGGTCGCGCAGCGGCACCGCCCCGGCGGCACGGGCGCCGGTTCGTGGTTCGACGTCATCCCGCTGCCCGGCGCCCGGGTGGCGCTCGTCGTGGGACAGGTCGAACAGCCCGGCATCAGCGCCGTGGCGACCATGAGCCAGCTCAGGACGGCCGTGCACAGCCTGACCACGCTCGACCTCGATCCCCACGAACTGCTCGCGAGGCTCCACACCACCACGCTCCGGCTCGCCCAGGAGCAGGGCAAGGTGCCCGGTGTCGAAGAGCCCACCGCCCGCTGTACGTTCGTGGTCCACGACCCGGTCACGGGACGGATCGACATCGCCCGGGCGGGGTCGTCGCTCCTCGGCGTCGTCCGCCCGGACGGAACGATCGACCCCGCACCGGTGGCCGTCGGCCCTCTGCTGGGCGCCGACGGCCCTCCTTTCGCCTGCGCCGAGCTCACGCTCCCGGCCGGCAGCACGCTGTGCCTGGCCTCCGACGACGCGGCGCCGGAATCCGGCCGGCCGACGGAACTCCTCGCGGAGGCGCTCGCCCACCCGGAGCGGAGCCCCGAACGCATGGCCGACGACGTCGAGAGACTCCTGCCTCCGGACGCGGTACTCCTCGTCGCCCGGACGCGGCGCCTTCCCGAGTCGGAGCTGGCGCAGTGGGACGTCCCCGCCGACGCCTCGGCCGTCGGCCGCGCTCGCCGCGACGTCGACCGGCGCCTGAAGGAGTGGCGTACACGGGTCGATCCCTTTGTCGTGGAACTCGTGGTCAGCGAGCTCCTGACCAACGCCATCCGCTACGGATCCGCACCCATCACCCTGCGCCTGATCAGGGGCGAACACGCGCTCACCTGCGAGGTGACCGACAGCGCCCTGACGGCCCCGAACCTGCGCCATGCCAAGGCCAGCGACGAGGGCGGACGCGGGCTCCACATCTGCGCGAGCCTCACCGAGAGCTGGGGCGTCCGGTACTCCGCCGGCGACAAGACGGTCTGGGCGGAGATCGCCGAGGACACGACGCTGTAGCGGGGCGGGGGCGCCGGGGCGGCGCCCCGGGGGGCTGACCCTGCGGGTCCGGGTCGTTCGTACGATCAGGAGCGCGGCATGTCACCCTCCACTTCACCCACACCCTCACCCTCCACTTCAGCCTCAGCCTTGCTCCGGCAGACGCCCGGTTCCCTTCACGGCGCCGGACACCTCGCAGCGGTTACGGTGGTCGGAAGATCGTTCGAAAGGAAGAACCGGATCATGGGACTCTTCGACGCCCCCCGCCCGACGAAGCGCTCGCGATGACGGCGACCGACGAGCCGCACGTGCTGCTGCGTACCGAAGGGCGTGCCGGCTTCATCACCCTGAACCGGCCGCGGGCCATCAACGCGCTCACCCACCCCATGGTGCTGGGCATCGACGAGGCATTGACCGCGTGGGAACGCGACCCCGCCGTCGAAACCGTCGTCATCGACGGCGCGGGCGAGCGCGGACTGTGCGCGGGCGGCGACATCCGGGCCATCCACGACGACGCCCGCGCCGGCGGCTCCGCATCGGCCGGCTTCTGGCGCGACGAGTACCGGCTGAACGCCCGTATCGCCCGCTTCCCCAAGCCGTACGTGGCGTTCATGGACGGGATCGTGATGGGCGGCGGCGTCGGCGTCTCGGCCCACGGATCCGTCCGTATCGTCACCGAGCGCTCGCGGGTGGCCATGCCGGAGACGGGCATCGGCTTCGTGCCCGACGTCGGCGGAACGTATCTGCTCAGCCGCGCTCCGGGTGAACTCGGCACCCACCTCGCCCTCACCGGCACCCCGGTCGGTGCGGCGGACGCGCTGCTGACCGGCCTGGCGGACCATGTGGTTCGGTCGGTGGACCTGCCCCGGCTGGCGGCGGAACTCACCCGCGCGCCGGCGCACGAGGTACTGCCGGGCTTCGCGCGGACGCCGGTAACGCCCGGCGAGCTGGCCGACCAGCGGGAATGGATCGACGCCTGCTACGCGGCGGACACGGTGGAGACCGTGATCGACCGGCTCCTCGACTCCGGGGTGCCGGAGGCGAAGGAGGCCGCCACCACGCTGCTGGGCAGGTCGCCGACCGCGCTCAAGGTGACCCTCGCCGCCCTCCGCCGCGCCCGGCGGCTCGACTCCCTGGAGTCCGTGCTGGACATGGAGTTCCGGCTCTCCTGCGCCGCCCTCTCGTCCCATGACCTCGTCGAGGGCATCCGCGCGCAAGTGGTGGACAAGGATCGCGATCCCCGTTGGTCCCCACCCGAACTCTCCGCGGTGACCGACGAAGCCGTCGCCCGCTACTTCGGCCCACCGAGCACCGGGGACCTGGGCCTGGCGGCGCACACCCCCTAGGCCGTGTCTTTCGGATCTTGCCGGGCTCGCGACGCCTGGCACGCACGCTCGCCGCGTTGTCGTCGGTCGCCGATGCTCCGCATGGACTCCCTCCTCCGCCTTGCGATCGCACGCACCAGACGCCGCTCCCTGATCCGGCCTGATCCAAAAGACACGGCCTAGTCCGGCGGTTCCGGCACCGGCTTGTCACCAGGGCCGGGGCCGGGGTCGGGGCCCGGGTCCGATTCCGGGGCCGAGTCCGGGGACGGTGCCGGGGGCGTCTCCGTCGGCTCGGCGGGCTGCGGGTCGCGGGGGACCGGGTCCGGTCGGGACGGTGTGGGGCCGGGGGTCTCGGGTTCCGGGTCGGTGGTCCGGTCGGTCATGGCGTCGCCTCGTTTCATCCTGGTACTCCGTCCTGGTACTCCTCGTCGTGCGTCTCCAGCGGCCGGGTCGCCGGGCCCTGAAGCACGCTTCCGTCGGCCGCGAAACGTGAGCCGTGGCAGGGGCACTCCCAAGTCTGCTCGGCGTCGTTGAAACCGAGTTCGCAGCCCATGTGCGTACAGCGCCGGTGGGAGCGGCCGGCCGCAAAGTGCCGGGCCACCGACATCTGGGCCTTGGCGACACCGGACACCTCCCTCAGGGGGAGGTGCCGGCGGGGATCGAAGAGATCGGTCCATCCGGGCCGGGGCCCGCCCCGGATGTGCGCGGCCAGCAGGTGGCCCGCCATCACGCCGTTGCTCATGCCCCAGCCACCGAAGCCGGTGGCCACGTAGAGATGCTGGGTGTCCGGGTGTTCATGCCCCACGTACGGAAGGTGGTCGCCGGACCGCACGTCCTGCGCCGCCCATCGGTAGCCGGTCTCCGCGTCGGCGAACCCGGGCAGGTGCTCACGGGCCCAGGACGTGAGCCGGCCGTACCGCTCCTCGACATGGCCGGCGCCCGGCTCGAACGCCTCACCGGTGACGATGAGCAACCGGCGACCGTCGCCGTAAGGGGCGGTGCGTACCGAACGCGTACGGTCCTCCGGGGTGAGGTACATGCCCGAGGGCGCCTTCGCCGCGTCGACCGGCGCTGCCACCACCAGCTCCCGGCGGACGGAGAGCCTGGCCATGAGCGACGTGTGGAGCGTCACCGGATAGTTCGTGGCGACGACCACGTCGCCGGCATGGATCGTGACACCCGCGTCGGTGGTGAGCCGACAGTCGGCCCGCTCCCGAACGCGCGTCACCCGGGTGTGCTCGTGGATCGCACCGCCCCGCGCGAGGATGTCCTCCGCGATGCCCAAGAGGAACTTGCGGGGGTGGAAGAGGAATTGATCCTCCACGCGGACGGCGGCGGCGACGGGGAAGGGGAGATCCGTCTCGGTGACGTACGAGGCGTCGAGCCCCGCCTCCCGCGCGGCGGTCGCCTCCGCCCCGACCTCGTCCGCCTGTCGAGCGTCGGTGACGTAGGTGAACGCGGGCGCGCGTTCGAGCTCGCCGTCGATGCCCAACTCGTCGCAGAGATCGACGACATGGCGGAGCGCCTCCTGCTGGGAGAGCGCGTACAGTTCGGCGGCGTCCTTGCCGTGGGTGTCGCGGAGCCGGGCGTACGTGAACCCGTGCAGCGAGGTGAGCTTGCCCGTGGTGCTGCCCGTGACCCCGTGGGCGATGCGGTCGGCTTCGAGGAGCACGACGGTGCGGCCCGCGCGGGCGAGTTCGTGGGCGGTGCACAGGCCGACGATGCCGCCGCCGATGACGACCACGTCGGTCGTGAGGTCGTCCTGAAGTGTGGGACGACCCTCGGCGGGCACTGAGGGTCCAGTAGGACTGGTCGGTCATCGTGCTCGGCATGGTGGGAAACCCTTGTCGCGCGGTGAGTCCTTCGACGTCGTCCGTGGCGTGACGCGTCCGTGGCTCGGTGTCTCGCGTCCGGCGCCTTCCCGCGCCGCTCCGGACTATGCGCGAACGGCGGCGGCGCCCTTCACGGGGCGCGCACCGCCGTGCACAGCGTGGTCCTCATGCGATCCGCCGAGAACCGGACCGGAGCGGGGATACGCTCCGGGGTTCGGGGCATCCGCGTTCCGTGGAAACACGACCTGAGGCCGGCCCGCCGGCCGCACCCGACCTGGACGCCTTCACGGCGCTGCTCGACTACCCGATGTACGTGGTGACGGCAGCGGGGGAGGAGGACGGCGAGCCGGCCGGCTGCCTCGTCGGCTTCGCCTCGCAGTGCTCGATCGGACCCGCGCGGTTCGTGGTCTGGCTGTCGCGGGAGAACCGTACGTACCGGGCCGCCTGCCGCGCCTCTCACCTGGCGGTCCACGTCCTGAGCCGCGCGCGGAGTGACCTGGCGCGGTGGTTCGGTGAGCGGACGGGGGACGACATCGACAAGTTCGCCGAGGTCGACTGGCGGCCCGGCCCCGGCGGAGCGCCCGTGCTGCGGGGTGCCCGCGCGTGGTTCGTCGGCAGGGTGCTGGACCGGTTCGAGGGCGGGGACCATGTCGGGTTCCTGCTCGCACCGGTCACCGAAGGCTCCGCCGACCCCACCGATCCCGCCGCCGACGTCGCACGTCCCGGTCTCCTGCACCTGAGCGACGTCGAGCACTTCTCACCCGGCCATCCGGCCTGAGACCGACCCGCACCCGGCCACCGCCCGTCCGCCGGCCTCCCGGGGCGATCGCAGGGTGGTGGTGCCGACACCAGGACCAGCTCCCGCTCCCCTGAACCGCGCCCTCCCGGCCAAGATCGACGGCATGAACCGACGTACCGTCCTCATCACCGGCGCCACCCAGGGACTGGGACACGGCATCGCCCTCGACCTCGCCGCCCGTGGCCACACCGTCCTGCTCCACGGCCGCGACCGCGCCCGCCTCGCGGCGGTCGCGGACGAGGTCCGGGGGAGCGGCCCGGAGGCCACCGTTCGCACCTACCACGCCGATCTCTCCGACCTGGGCCAGGTCCGGGCGATGGCGGCCCGGATCCGCGCCGCCGAGCCCCGTCTCGACGGCCTGGTGAACAACGCCGTCGCGGGCGGCGGCGCCGAGCCGCTCCGCCGGGAATGGAGCGCACAGGGACACGAACTGCGGTTCGCGGTCAACCATCTCGCCCCCTACGCGCTGATCCGCGCCCTGCTGCCGCTCCTCACGGCTTCCGCGCCCGCCAGGGTGGTCAACGTCGCCTCCATCGGACAGGAGCGCATCGACTTCGACGACATCATGCTGGACGAGGGCTACGAAGGGCTGCGCGCCTACTGCCGCAGCAAACTGGCGATGATCATGGCGACCTTCGACCTGGCCGCCGAGCTCGAGGGCACCGGCGTCACCGTGAACGCCCTCCACCCCGCCCACCTGATGGACACCCGCGGTGTGCGCGCGTACGGCCTCACCCCGCGGGTCGGCATCGAGGAAGGCGTACGCCCCACCGTCCGGCTGCTCACCGATCCCGAGCTGGCCGGCACCACCGGGCGGTACTTCGACCGGTTCACGGACGCCCGCGCGCACGAGCAGGCCTACGACACGGAGGCCCGCAAGCGGCTCATGCGTCTCACGCACGCGCTCGTGGACGGCCATGACGGGCCCGGCGACGAGAACTGACACCGCCGCCAGGCCGGCGGCGGGTGCGGCACCGGCACCGGCGACCGCACCCCCCCGTCAGTGGCTCGTCAGCTCCCCGCTGAGCCTGCCGTGCAGCTGCGCGCTGCGGTCGTCCAGACCGGTGATCTCGACCGCCTTGCCGCGCTGGGCGTACTTGGTCTCGATGGCGTCGAGCGCCGCGACGGAAGAGGCGTCCCAGATACGGGCGGCGCTCAGGTCGATGACGACCTTGTCGGGGTCGTTCACGTAGTCGAACTGCCCGACGAGGTCGTTGGAGGAGGCGAAGAACAGCTGCCCCGTGACCCGGTAGACGGCGGTGGTTCCGTCCGGGTCGGTGACGGAGGTGACCTCGGCGAGATGGGCGACGCGCTTGGCGAAGATGACCATGGCGGTGACCGAGCCGACGACGACGCCGATGGCGAGGTTGTGGGTGGCGACCACGACCGCCACGGTGGCCAGCATGACGACGATCTCGCCGGCGGGCATCCGCTTCAGCGTCTTCGGGGCGATGGAGTGCCAGTCGAACGTGGCGACCGACACCATGATCATCACGGCGACCAGGGCGGCCATCGGGATGTCGGAGACGATCGGGCCGAAGACGATGCACAGGATCATCAGGAACACGCCGGCGAGGAAGGTGGAGAGCCGGGTGCGGGCGCCGGAGACCTTCACATTGATCATGGTCTGGCCGATCATCGCGCAGCCGCCCATGCCGCCGAAGAAGCCGGTCACGATGTTGGCGACGCCCTGCCCGACGGACTCCCGGGTCTTGCTGGAGTGGGAGTCGGTGATCTCGTCGACCAGCTTCGCCGTCATCAGCGACTCCATCAGGCCGACCAGCGCCATCGCGAAGGCGTACGGCGCGATCGTCGTCAGCGTGTCCAGGGTGAAGGGCACGTCGGGCAGCCCCGGCACCGGCAGGGACGACGGCAGGGCGCCCTTGTCGCCGACCGCGGGGACCGCGATTCCGGCCGCGAGGGTGATCACGGTCAGGACGACGATGGAGACCAGCGGCGCGGGGATCACGGTGCTGATCTTCGGGAAGAACACCATCAGTGCCAGGCCGGCGACGATCAGCGGATACACCGCCCAGGGCACGTCCCGCATCTCGGGGATCTGCGCCATGAAGATCAGGATCGCGAGGGAGTTCACGAACCCGACCATCACCGAGCGGGGGATGAACCGCATCAGCTTCGCCACCCCGAGCGCCCCCAGGACGATCTGGAAGACACCGGCGAGGATGACGGCGGCGATGAGATAGCCCAGGCCGTGCTCGCGGTTCAGCGGCGCGATGACGAGGGCGACGGCACCGGTGGCGGCGGAGATCATCGCCCGTCGGCCGCCTACGACGGAGATCACGACGGCCATGGTGAAGGAGGCGAAGATCCCGATCGCCGGGTCGACACCGGCGATGATCGAGAACGAGATCGCCTCGGGGATCAGCGCGAGGGCGACCACCAGGCCGGCCAGCACCTCGGTACGCCAGACCTTCGGATCGTTCAGCCACGCGGGGCGCAGGCCACGCAGGCGGGCGAGGGGAGAGAGGGCGGAAGCGGGGGAAACGGGGGACGCGGAGGATGACAAAGCGGCAAAGGACCTGTCGTGCTCGGGCGCACCCCGCTCCGGGCAGGCCGGGGCGCACGGGAAGACGCGGAAGGCCGGGCCGGCACCCCGCGAGCGGCCCGCGACTACGGGCCGGAGGTCAAAGGAGACGGAGCGGGCGGCGGCGTGTCACGGCGCCGGGCTCACGTCCGGGCGCGACGTCACGGCGGACAGGCGGCGGCGCGGGGCCGCGTCGGCTCGCGCACGCTCTCTCCCGGGAAGAATCGGATCCTGGCCGGGGACATCTTCGGACCCGGCGATCGTCGGAGGCGGGGCAGCGGCGAGCCGCCCACGACCTCACCACCCTACCGTGCCGCCTCGCGCCCACCCCGTGTCGGCCCGGGAGCCTCGCCCGGGCGCACGTCACCGAGGGGCGCCGAGCTCGCCCCCACCGCCGTCACGCACGGCCGCTTCTACGGAATCAGCGCTCCGCACGGGCGACGATGAAGCGGCCGCGGCACTCCTCGCCGGTCGGCAGGCGCCAGCCCGCGACGACGGCGCCCAGGGCGCCGTCATCGGCGGCGGTGCCGGGGGACGGGGCGTCGGCGTGCAGGACGCGGGTCACCCGGAGGGTGAGCGAAGCGCCCGTCGCGCCGTCCGTCCGGCCGTCCTCGGCCCCTGGGGACGTCTCGCCGATCCTGCCCGGCTGATCGACGGGACACCCCCTGGTCCGTACGAGGAGGTCGGTCGCGTGCGGGCCGTCGGCCACGGACGACGACTCGACCACGAGCTCCGCCCGGGTTCCGGAGAAGGAGTGCGCGACGGAGGGATCGGGAGTGTCGGCGACGTTCTGCGCCTGCGGCTCGGCGCGGCCCTGGAGAAGGGCCGGCAACTGGGCGACGAGAACCGGGTCGTGCGTACCGTCGTACACCCAGCGCAGCCCCAGCACACCGTGCTCGGAGGTGCCGACGAGCCAGCGCTCCGCCCCGTCGAGCGGCGCGGCGCGGTAGGTGAGCGGTACGTGGTACGTGAGCGGCCGATCGCCGGACGTGTCCGTGACGGCCATGAACTCGATGCCCACCTCCCCCTCCGGGTCGTCGAGCCGGAAGCCGCCCGCCTTGGTCAGTTCCGGCGCGCTCAGCGAGCCGACGTACCAGGGCTGTTGGGGAAGCCAGGCGGCGATCAGCTCCAGCTTGGTGGGGTTCATCGTGGTGCGGTGGATGACAGCCATGATCAAAACCTACTGCGCGGCGGGTCGGACGCCGCTCCCGGGGAGTCGGGGATGCGGAAAGCGCTGACGCTCGCCGGGAGTTGCCGGGCGTGGGCGTGGCGCGGCTCGAAGTCCGGGCGCGTGCGGTGCGGGAGCGGGGGTAGGCGCGCCCCACGGGGAGGAACGCTGCCGACGGACGAGGGAGGTCATCACAGTGCCGACCGCGGTGACGACGGAGACGAGGAGCGCGGTACGCAGCGGCGGTAGGGAGGAGGTGCCGCTCGTCGAAGCGCCCCGCGAGGTCGCCCCGAAGGACGCGCGTGCGCTGTCGAAGGTCTTCTTCGACAAGCTGGCGGTGCTGGAGGAGGGCACCGCGGACCACCAGTACGTCCGTAACACCCTCATCGAGATGAACATGACGCTGGTCCGGTACGCCGCCGGGCGTTTCAAGGCGCGCGGGGACGAGATGGAGGACATCGTCCAGGTCGGCATGGTCGGTCTGATCAAGGCCATCGACCGGTTCGACGTCTCCCGCCGGGTGGAGTTCACCAGCTTCGCCATCCCGTACATCGTCGGGGAGATCAAGCGGTTCTTCCGCGACACGTCCTGGGCCGTCCACGTGCCGCGCCGCATGCAGGAGGCACGTGTGGAGCTGGCCAAGGCGACCGAGCGGCTCAGCTCGCGGCTCGGCCGGTCGCCGCGCGTGGAGGAGCTGGCCGAGGATATGCAGGTCTCCGCCGACGAGGTCATCGAGGCACGCATGGCCTCCAACGGCTACAACTCGGCCTCGCTGGACGCGGTGATCGGCGCGGACCCGGACGACGACGAGGCCGTGCTCGCCGACTTCATCGGGGTGCAGGACCCGGCGATGGAACTCTTCGAGGACTTCCACACGCTCGCCCCGCTCCTCGCCGAGCTGGACGAGAGGGACCGGACGATCCTTTACCTCCGTTTCGTCGAGGAGATGACCCAGTCGGAGATCGGCGAGCGGCTCGGCGTCTCCCAGATGCATGTCTCGCGTCTGCTGGCCAGGAACCTGGAGCGACTGCGCGCGGGCATGCTCACGACCCGTTGAACCCCCGCTCACTCTCCGGTGGGGGCGGCCGAGGCAGTCGGAGGAACCCGAGGATTCGGGCGGTCCGCGACGGGCATGCGTCCCGTATCAGCTGATATGCCCCTCTCGGGAAGGTGTGGCGATGGAGCACCGTGACGCAGTACCGAATCCGGCCGAGCGCTACCCGCGGCCGGACTTCCCCGCCCAGGACCAGGAGTACCCGGGGTGGACCGGGCCGATGGACCCGCCGCCCGACCACGGCGAGACGAGCTACCACGGCCACGCCCTGCTCTACGACCGCAAGGCGCTCATCACCGGCGCCGACTCCGGCATCGGCCGGGCCGTGGCCCTCGCCTTCGCGCGGGAAGGTGCCGACATCGTCTTCACCCACCTCCCGGAGGAGCGGTCCGAGGCGGACGAGACACGGCGGCTCGTCGAGGACGCGGGCCGCAAGGCGGTGGCGGTGCCCTGCGACATCCGCGAAGAGGGGCAGTGCGCGGAACTCGTCACCCGGGCCGTCGAGGAACTGGGGCGCATCGACATCCTCGTCAACAACGCGGCCTATCAGATGTCCCAGCCCGACGGCATCCAAGCCATCACGACCGAACAGTTCGACCGGGTCCTGCGGACCAATCTCTACGGCATGTTCTGGCTGACGAAGATGTCCCTGCCCCACATGCCGAAGGGCGGCGTCGTCATCAACTCCACCTCGGTCCAGGCCTACCAGCCCAGCCCGCACCTGCTCGACTACGCGATGACGAAGGGTGCCATCGTGACGTTCACCCAGGGACTCGCCCAGATGCTCGCCTCCGACGGCATCCGGGTCAACGCCGTGGCCCCCGGGCCCGTCTGGACCCCGCTGATCCCGGCGACCCTCCCCGACACCGTGGAGTTCGGCAAGCAGTCGCCCCTCGGCCGTCCGGCCCAGCCCGTGGAGATGGCTCCCGCCTACGTCTTCCTCGCCTCCCCGCAGGCGAGCTACATCACCGGCGAGATCGTCAACGCGACCGGCGGCACCCCGCTGCCCTGACGGGAAACGTCCGGGTGTGAAGTGCCGGTTCCGGGGAAGGCGACCGTGGTCCCCCCACGGGCAGGCCGTAAGGCCCCCCGGGAGCGGCCCCACCGACCCCCTTCCGGTGGGGCCGCCCCCTGGGACGTCATACGAGCGTGTCCCCGTGTGCCAGGAGCAGCGCCAGGTCCGCCGCGGCCACGCACACCGCTGCCGCGAACGCCGCCTTGCGCCAGTACCGGCCCAGCAGCGGCCCGGCGAAGCCTACGAGCGCCACCCCCACGAGAATCGCCACCCGCCGGCCGTCGAACGCCGTCCCCCCCGGGCCCAGGAGCAGCACCGCCGTCGCCGTCACCAGCGGGACCGGCAGCACCAGTCGGGTGCCGGCGATCCCCAGCCGGTGCGGCAGCCCGCGGACACCGGTCGCCTCGTCGTCGGCGATGTCCGGGAGCGCGTCCGCCAGATGGGCCGCGACGCCCAGCAGGGCCCCGGCGGCCATGGCCCACCAGGCGGGCCACGGGCGGCCGGGCAGGCTCAGGGTGACGACCGCGGGAAGGCCGCCGAAGCCGATCACGTACGGCAGCCAGGACAGCGCGGTCGCCTTCAGCCGCACGTTGTACAGCCAGGCCGCGGCGACCGCGGTCAGGTGCACCGTACCGGCGAGAGCGCCGCACGCCAGGGACAGGGGCACGCACAGGGCGAGCGCGGTGAACGCCGCGCCCCACACCTCGCGCGGGGACACCGCACCGCCGGCGGCCGGCTTGCCCCGGCGGCCGACCTCGGCGTCACGCCGGGCGTCGACGGCGTCGTTGCACCAGCCGACCGAGAGCTGTCCGGTCAGCACCGCGCAACCGACCAGGAAGCAGCGTGCGGCACTCAGTCCCGTACCGACGCAGAGCGCGACGGCCAGCACGGAGACCGCCGCCACCGGCCCGGGATGGCACGACAGCGCCAGACCCCCCACCCGGCCGAGCGGCCACGCCGCCCTGTCGCCCGTCCTCGGCTGCTCCATGGTGTCCATCGGCCGATGGTAGGGGGACAGGAGCGGAGGAACGCGACCGAACACGGATCAACACGACAGACGCGCGAGCGATATGCGGCCTTCAGCCGGGCCCCGGGGGCAGGATGGCGCCCATGACGCCTTCCACCCAGGAGTCGGGATGACCCGGATCGCAGCTGTGCACGGCGTCGTCCCGCCCCACCGCCACCCGCAGCGCGACGTGACCGAGATGGTGGCGCGCACTTGTCTTCCCCCGGGCGCCGACCGGCGGGTCCTGGACCGGCTCCACCGCAACGCACGGGTGAACACCCGGCACACGGTGCTTCCTCTGGAGCGCTACGGCGCGCTCGACGGCTTCGGCGCGGCCAACGACGTGTTCATCGACGCGGCCGTCGACCTCGGGGCGCGGGCGCTGCGCGGCGGGCTGCGGGACGCCGGACTGCGGCCCGCCGATGTCGACCTGCTGATGTTCACCTCCGTCACCGGAGTGGCCGCGCCATCCGTCGACGCCCGGCTCGTCGGGCGCCTCGGCCTGCGCCCCGACGTCAAACGCCTCCCCGTCTTCGGCCTGGGCTGTGTCGCGGGCGCCGCCGGCGTGGCCCGGCTGCACGACTACCTCCGAGGCTGGCCCGACCACGTGGCCGTACTCCTCTCGGTCGAACTCTGCTCCCTCACCTTCCAGGGCGAGGACACGTCGCCCGCCAACCTGGTGGCGACCGCGCTCTTCGGCGACGGCGCCGCGGCGGTCGTCGCCACCGGCGACCGCCGCTCCGCGCCGAGCCCGGCCGCCGGACCGGAGATCGTGGCCACGCGCAGCAGGATGTACCCGGACAGCGAAGGCGTGATGGGCTGGGACATCCGCGACTCCGGCTTCAAGGTCGTCCTCGACCCGGGGGTGCCCGACGTCGTCCGCCGGTATCTCGCCGACGACGTGGAGGAGTTCCTGGGGGAGCACGGCCTCAAGCCGAAGGACATCGCGCACTGGGTGTGTCACCCGGGCGGCCCCAAGGTCCTGGAAACCGTCACCGAGGTTCTCGAACTGCCCGAAGGCGCCCTCGACATCACCTGGCGCTCACTCGCCGAGGTGGGGAACCTCTCCTCCTCGTCGGTGCTGCACGTCCTCAGGGACACGCTGGAACAGCGGCGGCCCGAGCCGGGAACCCCCGGACTCCTGATGGCCATGGGCCCGGGATTCTGCTGCGAACTGGTGCTGCTGCGCTGGTAGGACGGAGGACGCGTGATCTGGTACACCGGTCTGGTACTGGCCGTCGCGGCGGAACGCCTCGCCGAACTCGCCGTGGCGCTGCGCAACACCCGATGGAGCATGGCCAGGGGCGGCACGGAGAGCGGCCGGGGCCACTACCCCGCGATGGTCGCCCTGCACACCGGCCTGCTGGCGGGCTGCCTCGCCGAAGTCGCCCTGGCAGGCCGCCCGTTCGCACCCTTGCTCGGGTGGGCCATGCTGGCCGTCGTCGTCGCGGCGCAGGCGCTGCGCTGGTGGTGCATTCGTACGCTCGGTCACCGCTGGAACACCCGCGTCATCGTCGTTCCCGGGCTGCCCCTCGTCACCGGCGGACCGTACCGGTGGACGCGCCACCCCAACTACGTCGCGGTCGCCGCCGAAGGACTGGCACTGCCGCTGGTCCACGGCGCGTGGGTGACGGCGACGGCCTTCACCCTGCTCAACACCGTGCTCATGGCCGTTCGTATCCGGTGCGAGGACGCGGCGCTGGCCCGCGCCGGGCACACCGCCGACGCCGCCGACGCCGACGCCGCCGGCCCGACCGGCGCGACCGGCGCGACCGGCGCGACCGGCGCGACCGACGGAGCGGACGTACGGGCGTGATCGATGTCCTCGTGGCGGGCGGCGGCCCCGCCGGCCTGGCGGCCGCGATCCAGGCCGCCCGGGCGGGCATGGAAGCCGTCGTCGTCGAACCACGCGCCTTCCCCGTCGACAAGGCCTGCGGCGAGGGGATCATGCCCAGCGGCGTGGCGGCGCTCCATGAGCTGGGCGTGGCCCGCCCGCCCGGACGCGAGCTGCGCGGAATCCGGTACACCGACGGCAGGCACGCCGCGGAGGCCGCCTTCCGCGACAGCCACGGGCTCGGGGTACGACGGACCGCCCTGCACACAGCCCTGCACCGGCGGGCCGTGGAACTCGGAGTCCGCCTCGTGCCCGGAAAGGTGGCCGAGGTCCACCTGGGCCACGACACGGTCACCGCCGCCGGGATGACGGCGCGCTGGCTGATCGCCGCCGACGGCCTGCACTCACCCGTGCGGCGGACCCTGGGCCTCGACCTCGCCGCGAGCGCGCCCCGGCGCTACGGCATGCGCCGCCACTACCGGATCGCGCCGTGGACGGACTTCGTGGAGGTGCACTGGTCCCGCCACGGCGAGGCGTACGTGACACCGGTCGCGGACCGCCTGGTGGGAGTCGCCGTGCTCAGCCACGACCGCCGCCCGTACGAGGAGCACCTTGCCGCCTTTCCCGCCCTCGCCGCCGCACTCCGGGGCACGGAGGCCGGTCCCGTGCGCGGAGCCGGACCCCTGCGCACACGGGCGCGGAGCCGGCGGGCCGGCCGCGTCCTGCTGATCGGTGACGCCGCCGGCTACGTCGACGCGCTGACCGGAGAGGGCATCGCGCTGGCGACCGCCACGGCCACCGCGGCCGTCGCCTGCCTCGCCGCCGGCCGGCCCGAGGACTACCCCGCCCAGTGGGCCCGCCTGACGCGACGCCACCGGCTGCTCACCGAGGCCCTCCTGCGCGCGACCCGGTACGCCGCGGTCTCCCGCCTGATCGTCCCCGCCGCCCGCCGGGCTCCGGCGGTGTTCCGGGCGGCGGTGCACGCCCTGCAGTAGCCGGCGCCGGCCTCGGCGATCGAGGACGACGCCCCCCCTGCGGCCGGGCCGGAAGGCTCCGAATGACCGGATTCTCGGGCGGGCGCGGCAAAGTCTCCTGGCACGTGCGCGGTTCCGTGTCCCGCATCGGTATAAAGGGCGCATGGGAAGCGTCGAACGCTACGAGCTGACATTTCCGGTCTCGGGCGACTCCATCGTGGTCACCCGCACCGAACGCAAAGGCGCGGGTGGACACCCCGTGTACGCCGACGAGACCGGCATCGTCCAGGCCGAGATCAACGACGAGGGCCAGGTCCGGATGGTGGCCAGCGGCGGACACCAGAGCCACGACGTCCCCGCACGCGCGACCCCCTTGCCCTGATCGTGGGCCGCCCCCTCCCGGAGCGCCGGGCGGCTGAGATGATCAGCGGCGTCGCCCACGGCCACCCGCGGCCGGGGCACCAGGGGAGGAACGACGTTGAAGAGAATCACCGCGGCCGCGCTGGGGCTGGCCGTCGCCGGCGGCCTGCTGCTGGCCGCACCGGCGCAGGCCGCGCCGACCGAGCGGGCCGCCGGGGCGGTCGAGGCCGCGCCAGCGGCCCAGGCCACCGCTCCGTACCCCGATGAGATACGAGTCGTCACCTGGAACATCTGTGGCGAGGCGGGAGGCTCCCGCGGCCAGGTGGGCTACTGCGCCTTCCGCAACGAGCCGGACCGCAAGGCGGAGCAGGTCGCGCAACTGGTGACCGAGCATCAGGCGAACGTGGTGATGCTCCAGGAAGTCTGCGGATACGACGAGGCGACGCCCGAGGCGGACCGCCGTGCCAACTGGCGCAAGAGTCACATGGCGCTCCTGAAGAGCCGCCTCGGTGACGGCTGGTCCCTCGCGCACGCGCCCGGCAACCGGGAATCGGACCTGGACTCACGCTGCAGGGGCGAGGCCCTCGGCGGTGACCTGGGCGTCCTGCTCGCGGTCAAGGGCACGTTCGCGGGCGAGATCGAGCGGGTCGAGACGGTTCCCGCCGACCTGTCGCAGCGCAAGCTCCCGTTGCTGTGCGCGCGGGTCACCGGCTGGGCCGACAAGATCTGCACCACCCATCTCATCCCGGGCGAGGCCCCGGTCGCCAAGCGCCAGTCCGAGATCATCGCCGAGCATCTCAAGGACGACATCCCGGTCGGCGTCGTGATCGGCGCCGACTTCAACCGCAACGCCGCGGCCGCGGAACTGGCCCCCCTCGCCGACCCGATGGACCGCTGCGTCAACGGCGACCACACCTACCAGTACTGGGCCGCCGACGCCGCGGCCCCCAACCGCCACTGGCTGGACCACCTCTTCACCACCAAGCGGACCAGCGGCGCCCGCTTCGTCTCGTGCGTGGTCGACCAGTCCCGTATGGACAGGACCCAGAACACCGGTACCGAGGCGACCAACCCGCCGAACGGATACTCCGACCACGCCCCGGTCATCGCCTATCTCCGCGACGCCCCCGTCCCCGGCGACATGACCGGCGACGGCAAGCCCGACCTCGTCGCGGTCGACGACGAGGGCAAGCTGCGTCTCTACCACGGCAAGGGCACCGGCGGAATTCCCGGAGCACACGACATCATCGGTACGGGCGGCTGGACGGGCGCGTCCGTGACCCACCGCGGCGACTGGACCGGGGACGGCAAGGAGGACGTCGTCGCCCGGGTGGGCGGCGACCTGCGGATCTACGCCAACCGGGGTGACGGTTCGCTCGCCGCCCCGGTCAAGCTGGTCGGCGGCCTCCCCGTGGACGCGAAGGTCGTGAGCGCCGGCGATCTCACGCGGGACGGTCACCCCGACACGCTCCTCTCCTACGACGACCGCCTCTGGCTCTACGCGGGCGTGCGCGGCGCCGTACCGGCCGTCGCCGCGCCCGTCCTCGTCGGCAACAGCGGCTGGGACGTCATGACCCTGACGGCTCCCGGCGACGCCGACCGCGACGGCCGGCCGGACCTGCTGGCGCGCCACACGAGCACCGGCGACCTGTGGCTCTACCGGGGCCGCGACGGCGGGCGATTCGAGGACCGCACGCTCTACGGCCATGGTTACGGTGTGACCAACCGGCCCCTGCTGGCGGGAGCGGCCGACGCCGACGGCAACGGCGTCGCCGACCTGTGGACCACGACGAACGAGGGCACCGGCACCCTGATGTTCTACGCCGGCGCGACCGGTGCGGCGGGAGACCCGGTGGACGGCGCGCGCACCACGGTGGGCCTGAGCGGCTGGAACACCATCCGGTCCATCAGCTGACCGTCACCGTGACGCCAGCCGCCTGACCCGCGCGCCGCCACGCCCCGCGGGTCAGGCGGCCAGCGCGACCGGCTCGCCCAGACGATCGGCGGCGGTCCGCCAGGCCGCCGTCACCGCCGCGTGGGCGTGCGCGGTCCGCTGGGCACCGTCCCCCGTCAACACGACGGGAGCCCCGATGTGCACATGGAGGCCGGGGCGGCGCAGCGGGGCGGTCATCAGCCCCGCGAGCTGCTTCGGCCGGCTCCCGGAGGTGATGCGGCGGGCACCCGCCTGGCCGAGGGGGACGACCGGCGCCCCCGTGTGCTGCACGAGCCGGGAAAGCCCGCTGCGGAACGGCTCGGGGGCGGCTTCCCCCGCGTCCCCGCGTTGCGGAATCCCGCCCTCGCCGTAGATCAGGACGAGCCGTCCCTGGGCGAGGGCCTCCGCAGCGCCGGTCAGCGAGTCGGCGGCTCGACGGTCCCCGCGGTGCACGGGAATGTGCCCCTCCCGGGCCAGCGCCCGCCCGAACAGCGGGATGCGCCACAGACCGGCGGTCGCCAGGACGACCGGTTCGACGCCGAGGCGGCGCAGCGCCGCGAGGACGACGGCCGGATCGGCGAGCGAGGTGTGGTTGGCGGCGATGACGCTGCCCGGAGCGAATTCGGCACCGGCGTCGGTGGTGACGGTCAGACGGCCGACGGCGGGCACCAGGACGTCGGCGATGCGGCTGAGCATGGGCGGATCTCCTGGACTCGGCGGTGGTGAGGTCCATCGTCGGTCCCGGGTGATCAGCGGGCGTGAGTACCGGTACTCAACCGGCCCGCCCGGGTACCCAGCACCCCGCCCGGCGTACCCGGCGGGCCGTCGGGCGGGGAGCGGCGGGGCGCCTACTCGAAGGGCGTCGTGTCGCCCGCTCCTCGGCGCACGATCTCCACCCCGTCGCCGGAGAAGTCGATGACGGTGGTCGGTTCCGTCCCGCAGTCGCCGGAGTCGAGGACGGCGTCGACGACGTGGTCGAGCCGTTCCTTGATCTCCCAGCCCTGGGTCAGCGGTTCGGTCTCGTCGGGCAGCAGCAGGGTGCTGGAGAGCAGGGGCTCGCCGAGTTCGGCGAGGAGCGCCTGGGCGACGCCGTGGTCGGGGATCCGGACGCCGACCGTCTTCTTCTTCGGATGCAGCAACTGGCGCGGCACCTCCTTCGTCGCTGGCAGGATGAAGGTGTAACTGCCGGGCGTGGACGCCTTGATCGCGCGGAAGACGTTGTTGTCGATGTGCACGTACTGACCCAGCTGCGCGAAGCTCTCGCAGACCAGGGTGAAGTGGTGACGGTCGTCGAGGTTCCGGATGGACCTGATCCGGCTGATGCCGTCGCGACTGCCCACACGGCACCCCAGCGCGTAGCAGGAGTCCGTCGGATAGGCGACGAGCGCGCCGGAGCGGATGCTGTCGGCCACGGTGCCGATCGTGCGCGGCTGAGGATTGTCGGGGTGGACGTCGAAGTACTTCGCCATCCGTCGAGTCTAGAGTCTCCCGGCGGACGGGGCGCCCCGCCGCGTCGCCCCGTTGACGTGGGACGTCAGTGTGTGGCAGGGCATGAGGGCGACCTCGCGACGAAGCGGGGGCGGGGGACGACGCCGTCCCCCGCCCCGCGCGTCAGCGGTGGCTCAACCAGCCCGCGGCCGGCAGCAGCCTGCTGTCGTAGTCGAAGAGGGCCTGGTTCTCCCAGCCGTTGCCGGAGGACGGGTCGGCCGGGTCCCAGCCGTTGCCCGTGACCGCGGTCCAGGTGGGTTCCCAGTAGACGACGCCGAGGCCCCGGCCGTTCGGCACGGCCTCGACCACGTTCATCACATCGCGCAGCCAGGCCGCCTGACCGGCGGTGCTCGCCGGGTAGCCGGAGACCAGTTCGGCGGTGGTGTCGATGATGTTCTCGTGGCTGTCCTCGCTGTCCAGCCGGAAGGGGTACGCGGTCTCCACGACCAGGACCTTCTTGCCGTAACGGGCCGAGATGTCGTCGAGGTTGGCCTGCAGAGCGGACAGCGGCCCGTGCCAGTAGCCGTAGAAGGACAGGGCGATCACGTCGTACGCGACGCCCTGCGCCTTCGCGTTGTCGAACCACCAGCGGTACAGGGCGTTGTCGCCGCCGTGAGCCAGGTGGAGGGCGATCTGGGTGGTGGAGGAGACCGCCTTTGCGGCGGAGGCGCCGGACTTCAGCAGCCCGGCGAGCTGGGTCCAGTTGTCCGTGGAGCCCTCGGGCCAGAGCATGCCGGTGTTGATCTCGTTGCCGATCTGCACCATGTCGGCGGTGGTGCCCTGGGCCTTGAGGGCGTTGAGGACGTCGTACGTGTGCTGGTACACGTCCGTCGTGAGCCGGCTGTACGAGTGGCCGGCCCAGGCGGCCGGCTTGGCCTGGGCGCCCGGGTCGGCCCAGATGTCGGAGTAGTGGAAGTCGACCAGGAGCTTCATGCCCTGGGCCTTGATGCGCTTGGCCGTCGACAGCACCCGGGCCTTGTCGTTGTAGCCGTCGGCAGGGTTCACCCACACCTTGAGCCGTCCGTAGTTGGCGCCCGCCGACTTCAGGATGGACAGGGCGTCACCGGTGGTCCCGCCGCTCGTGCGGTACGTGCCCCCGAGGTCCTCGCTCTTCTTCAGCGTGGAGACGTCGACCCCCTTCACCGCGAGCCCGGTCGTACCGGAGGTGAAGGCGAGGTCGTCGACGTTGAGCCAATTCCCCGCCTTGGCGTCGGAGTTGACACTGATCGTGCACTGGCCGCCGGTCACCGCGACCGAGGTCACCAGCCGAATCCAGGCGCCGTTGGGGGTGGGCGGGAGATCGGTGCGCTGTTCGGCCGAGCCGCAGTTGCGCAGGGCGAGGTACGCGGAGTTCTGACCGCCGCTCGAACGCACCCAGGCGCTCAGCGTGTAGCTGCCGTTGGTGAGCCCGGACAGGTACTGGTACGTCTCCACCTTGTACGCGGACGACGACCAGTGGGTGAGGCGGTAACCGCCGCCGTGCCCGCCGGACTCGGTGAACGAGGCGGCGTTCTGGCCGGCCGCCGAGTACGTGGACCAGCCCGACGGTGTCGCGGTGCCGACGCCGTCCGTCTCGAATCCGGCGTTGGTGAGCGTGGCGGCGGCCCGCGCCTGCGGTGCCGGCAGCGCGGCGAGGAGCAGGGAGGCGAGCGAGGCGGCTACGGCCGCCCTCAGCAGGCGGATGCCGTGCCCTGATTTACGTGTACCTGCCATAAGTGTGCGCAGGGTGCGTGGTGCGACGTGCATCGTCGATGTCCCTTCGACGGTGGAGGGAAAGGGAGGTGGTGCCCTGCACCCGGGGGCGGCCGCGTGGCACGGCCGCGCCCGGGGAGTCCGGTGGGTCAGGCGTCGAGCCGTACGACGCGGACCGCGCCCGCGGGGACGGCCAGGTGCCCGTCGGCGCGCTCGCCGCCGAGGAGTTCGGTGCCGGGGGCGTCCAGCGGCACCTTGGCGTCGTCCGCGGTGTGGTTGAGCGCGAACAGGTAGTCGCCGCTCTCGCCGGAGCGGCGCACGACCTCGACGTCGCGGGGGAGCGTGTCGCGGGACTCGATGCCGGCGTCCTCGCAGGCGGCGTGGAGGACGGCGTCCAGCGAGGCGGCGTCGAGCCGGGTGGAGACGTACCAGGCGGTGCCCCGGCCGAGGCGGTGGCGGGTGACGGCGGGGCCTCCGGCCGCCGGGCCGTCCGCGTACGTCCATACGGTCTCGGCTCCGCGCGGCACGACGAACT
Organism: Streptomyces sp. NPDC006551; assembly: GCF_040611675.1. Classification (NCBI taxonomy): domain Bacteria; kingdom Bacillati; phylum Actinomycetota; class Actinomycetes; order Kitasatosporales; family Streptomycetaceae; genus Streptomyces; species Streptomyces sp. NPDC006551. The sequence continues at coordinate 16,004 of NZ_JBEXOT010000032.1, read as the reverse complement.
CGGTCCACACCTCGGCGGACAGCGACTCCCCGGCCGGGCCGGTGATACGTACCGACTCGCCCGCGCCCAGGGGCGACCACTCCTCGACGGTCAGACCGAGGACGTCGCGCAGGGCGCCCGGGTAGGCGCCGGGGTGCACGGCGTCGTGCTCGTCGACGATGCCGGAGAAGTACGAGACGACGAGCGTGCCGCCGTTCTCGACGTACGACCGCAGATTGAGGCCGGCCGCCTCGGTCGCGAGGTAGAGCGCCGGGACGACGACCAGGCGGTAGGCCGACAGATCGGCCTCCGGGTGGGCGAAGTCGACGGTCAGGTGCCGGTCGTAGAGGCTCTCGTAGAAGCTGTCGGCGCGCTCCCGCCCGTCGTGGTCCTCGCTCGGGCGCCACTCCAGGCCCTGCGCCCACCAGGAGTGCCAGTCCCAGACCATGGCGACGTCGGGGACGGTCCGTGTGCCGCGTACCTCCGCCAGGGCGTCGAGGTCCGCGCCGAGCGCGACGACCTCGCGCCAGATCCGTGAGTCGGTGCCGGCGTGCGGCACCATCGAGGAGTGGAACTTCTCGGCGCCGCGCCGGGACTGGCGCCACTGGAAGAACATGGCGCCCTCGGAGCCGCGGGCGACGTGGGCCAGGGAGTTGCGGGCCATCTCGCCGGGGCGCTTGGCGGGGTTGCGGGGCTGCCAGTTGACGCCGGACGTGGAGTGTTCGAGCAGCAGCCAGGGGGCGCCCCCGGCCACCGAGCGGGTGATGTCGGCGGCCATGGCCAGATTGACGTGGGTGCGGCGCCCGTCGGTGATCAGATAGTGGTCGTTGGTGACGAGGTCGACCTCGCGGCCCCAGGACCAGTAGTCGAGCGAGTCGCACTGGCTGAGCGCGGTCATGAAGTTGGTGGTGACCGGGATGCCGGGGGCGAGCCGGTGCAGGATGTCCCGCTCCCGGACGAAGTTCTCGCGCAGGGTGGCGTCGGCGAAGCGCCGGTAGTCGAGCTGTTGGGCCGGGTTGCCGACGGTGGGCGTGAGGCGGGGCGGGTCGATCTCCTCGTACGAGGCGTAGCGCTGGCCCCAGAAGGCCGTTCCCCAGGCTTCGTTGACGGCCTCGACGGACCCGTGGGCGGTGTCGAGCCAGCGACGGAAGTGGGCGGCGCAGGTGTCGCAGTAGCAGGCGCTGACGGGGACGCCGTACTCGTTGTGCACGTGCCAGAGGGCGAGGGCGGGGTGCGTGCCGTAGCGCCGGGCGAGCTCGGTGGTGATCCGCGCGGCGGCCTCGCGGTACGCCGGAGAGCTGTGGCAGATCGCCCCGCGTGAGCCGAAGGAGTACCGCACGCCCTCGCGGGTGACCGGCAGGGCCTCGGGGTGGGCGCGGTAGAACCAGGCGGGCGGCGCCACCGTGGGCGTTCCGAGGTCGACGCGGATCCCGTTCTCGTGCAGCAGGTCCAGGACGCGGTCGAGCCAGCCGAAGTCGTAGGAGCCCGGTTCCGGTTCGAGCAGGGCCCAGGAGAAGATGCCGACGCTCACCATGGTGACCCCGGCCTCGCGCATCAGCCGGACGTCCTCCTGCCAGACGCTTTCCGGCCACTGTTCGGGGTTGTAGTCCCCGCCGAAGGCGAGCCGGTGCAGGCCGTGGGGAGTGGTCTCCGGCATGAATCTCTCCTGGAACATGGGAACGTCAAGGTGTTGGAACGCGATGGGCTGTGAACGTACACACACCGCATCTCGATGGCGCAACGCAACATAACCGCACAGGAACAACCATTGACAAGTGTCCGGAACGTTTCTCTACTGTGAACGCTCACAGATGCATGGCAGGCCTTCCCGTGGGGGAGGGCCGCTCGTCAGGGGAGAGGCTCCATGCCCATCGTTTTGCGCCACCGCTTTGTCACCGTCGCCGCCACCGCGGCCGCTGTCGCCCTCGGCGCGACCGTGCTCACCGCCTGCGGCTCGTCCGAGGACGCCGAGCAGGCCGATTCCGGTCCCGTCTCGCTCACCTACTGGGCCTGGGCGCCCAACATGGACAAGGTGGCCGCCCTCTGGAACCAGAAGAACCCGGACATCAAGGTCACGGTCCAGAAGCAGGCGTCCGGCGACGACCTGGTGACGAAGATCATCACGGCGTCCAAGGCCCACCAGGCCCCCGACCTCGTGCAGGCCGAGTTCCAGGCCCTGCCCACGCTGGTCAGCAACGACGCGCTCGCCGACATCTCGAAGGAGGTCGGCGACGTCAAGGACGCGTTCGCCCCTGGCCTGTGGCAGCAGACCACGCTCGGCAGCGACGCCGTCTACGCCGTGCCCCAGGACTCGGGGCCGATGATGTTCTACTACCGCACCGACCTCTTCCGGCAGTACGGCCTGAAGGTGCCCACCACCTGGGACGAGTTCGCCGCCACCGCCAAGGCGCTCAAGGCCAAGGCCCCCGACAAGGCGCTGACGACCTTCTCCTCCAACGACTCCGGCCTCTTCGCCGGCCTCGCCCAGCAGGCCGGCGCCCAGTGGTGGACCACCGAGGGCCAGAAGTGGAAGGTCGGCATCGACGACCCGGCCACCAAGAAGGTCGCCGACTTCTGGGGCGGCCTCGTCGAGGAGGGCGTCATCGACAACCAGCCGATGTACACCCCCGCCTGGAACAAGGCCCTCAACACCGGGCAGCAGATCGGCTGGGTCAGCGCCGTCTGGGCGCCGGGCACCCTCACCACCGCCGCCCCCGACACCAAGGGCAAGTGGGCGATGGCCCCGCTGCCCCAGTGGGACACCGCCAAGCCCGCCACCGGCAGCTGGGGCGGTTCCACCACCGCCGTCACCACCGACTCGAAGCACAAGGCCGCGGCCGCCAAGTTCGCCACGTGGCTCAACACCGACCCCGAGGCGCTCGCCGCGCTGGTGAAGGAGGCCGGCATCTACCCGGCCGCCACCGCCGCCCAGACCGGCGGCGCGCTCGCCCAGGCCCCGGACTTCTTCGCCAACCAGCCCGACTTCTACACGCGGGCCGCGTCGATCGCGAAGACCACCGCCCCCGCCGCCTGGGGCCCGAACGTGAACGTGGCCTACACCTTCTTCAAGGACGAGTTCGGCAAGGCCGCCAAGGCCAGGACCAAGGCCGGCTTCGGCGACGCCCTGACCGCCATGCAGGCCGCCACCGTCGCCGACCTGAAGAAGCAGGGCTTCGAGGTCGCCCGGTGACGCAGCCCACCACGGGCGTGCGCCGGTCGTACGGGGCCGACCCGGCCCCGTACGCCCACCCGTCGCCCACCACCACCCTCAACGGAGCGCCAAGCGCACCCCCCGACTCTCCCTCGCCCGCCGGCCGTGCCGGGCGCACGCGCGGCGCCCCCTACCTCTTCCTTCTCCCGGCCGCCGTCCTCTTCCTCCTCTTCTTCGCGCTGCCCATCGGGTACGCGATCTGGCTCAGCTTCCACAAGATCGAGGTCAAGGGGCTCGGCCTGGGCAAGGGGGCCAGGAGCGAGGTCTGGGCCGGCCTGGACAACTACACCTCCGCCCTCACCGACTCCGAACTCGGTGCGAGCGCCCTGCGCATCCTCGGCTACGGCGCGATCGTCGTGCCCGTCATGCTCGGCCTCGCCCTGCTGTTCGCCCTGCTGCTCGACACCGACCGGGTGCGGGCCCGCTCCTTCTCCCGGCTCGCGATCTTCCTGCCGTACGCCATCCCCGGCGTGATCGCCGCCCTCCTGTGGGGCTTCCTGTACCTGCCGGACGTGAGCCCGTTCTTCTACGTGCTCGACGCCCTCGGACTGCCGCAGCCCGACCTGATGGACGGCGGACCGCTCTACGGCGCCATGGCGAACATCGCGGTCTGGGGCGGCACCGGCTTCAACATGATCGTGATCTACACCTCGCTGCGGTCCATCCCCGCCGAGGTCTACGAGGCGGCCAGACTCGACGGCTGCTCGCAGCTCCAGATCGCGCTGCGCATCAAGATCCCGATGGTGGCACCCTCGCTGGTCCTGACCTTCTTCTTCTCGGTCATCGCCACGCTCCAGGTCTTCAACGAGCCCACCACGCTCAAGCCCCTCACCAACGGCATCCCCACCACCTGGAGCCCCCTGATGAAGGTCTTCAACGACGCCTTCGTCGGCGGGAACATCCATGCCGCCTCGGCCACCGCCGTGGTCCTCGCCCTGGCGACCTTCCTGCTGTCCTTCGCCCTCCTCCGGGCCTCCAACCGCCGTACGAAGCAAGGAGCAAGCCGATGAGCGGGCTCGCCGCCCCGCCGCAGCCGGGCAAGGCGCCCACGGCCGCGCACCGTGCCGCCGGCGCCGACCCCGGCGTCTCCCAGGGCCCGGCGCGCCCGCGCCGCGTCGCCCTGCTGCCGACCGCCGCCCTGATCCTCGGCGCGCTCTACTGTCTGCTGCCCGTCGCCTGGGTCCTGGTGGCCTCCACCAAGTCCGGTGCCGACCTCTTCTCCACCTTCACCTTCCTGCCGGGCGACGGCTTCGGCGACAACCTCGCCGACCTGAGCGCGTACCGCGAAGGCATCTACTGGCGGTGGATGGGCAACTCCCTGCTCTACGCGGGTCTGGGCGCCGTGCTCTCCACGATCGTGTCCGCGCTCGCCGGCTACGCCCTCGCGGTGTACCGCTTCCCCGGCCGCGAGACCTTCTTCAACGTGATCCTCACGGGCGTGCTCATGCCGCCGGTGATCCTCGCCATCCCGCAGTACCTGCTGATGGCGCAGGCCGGCATGACGGACACCCACCTCTCCGTCCTGCTGCCGCTGATCCTCTCCCCGTACGGCGTCTACCTCGGCCGGATCTACGCCGAGGCGGCCATTCCCATGGAGCTGGTCGAGGCCGGCCGGATGGACGGCGCGGGGGAGTGGCGGATCTTCCTGCGGATCGCCGCCCCGATGATGTCCCCCGGTCTGGTGACGATCTTCCTCTTCCAGTTCGTGGCCATCTGGAACAACTTCCTCCTGCCGTTCATCATGCTCGGCGACGACGAGAAGTTCCCCATGACCGTGGGCCTGTTCACCCTGCTCAAGCAGGGCGCCGGCCAGCCCTCGCTCTACACCCTGGTGATCACCGGCGCGCTCCTCGCGATCGTGCCTCTCATCGCCTTGTTCCTGGTCATCCAACGGTTCTGGAGCCTCGACCTGTTGTCGGGCGCCGTAAAGTCCTGACAGCAGGGGAACGAGGGGAAAAGGCATGAGCACAGCAGCGAGCAGGCGTCGCCCCGTGACGATCCACGACGTGGCGCGCGAGGCCGGGGTGTCGCGCGGGACCGTCTCCCGCGTCCTCAACGGCGGGCACTACGTCAGCCCCACGGCGAAGGCGGCCGTCGACGCCGCGATCCGCAGGACGGGGTACGTCGTCAACCGGCACGCCCGCTCGCTGATCACCGGCAAGTCCGACTCGGTCGCCTTCCTGCTGACCGAGCCCCAGGAGCGGTTCTTCGAGGACCCCAACTTCAACGTGCTGCTGCGGGCCTGCACCCAGGCGCTCGCCGCCCAGGACATCCCGCTGCTGTTGATGATCGCGGGCACCGAGGACGAACGGCGGCGGAATCTGCGCTACATCGAGGCCGGGCACGTCGACGGAGTGCTCCTGGTCTCCAGCCACTCCGGCGACCCCGTGGTGGCACGGCTGCACGAGGCGGGCGTCCCGGTCGTCGCCTGCGGCAAGCCGCTGGGCCAGACCGCCAAGGTCGGCTACGTCGCCGCCGACGACCGCGACGGAGCGCGGGACATGGTGCGCCACCTCTACGGCTCCGGGCGCCGCCGGATCGCCACCGTCGCCGGCCCGCCCGACACCCCCGGCGGCGTCGAGCGGCTCGCGGGCTACCGTGAAACGCTGGCCGAATGCGGACTGCCCGTCGACGAGACGCTGATCGTGACCGGCGACTACAGCCGCGCGAGCGGCGAGGCGGCCGGCGCTCTGCTCCTCGAACGCGCACCGGACGTCGACGCCGTGTTCGTGGCGTCCGACCTGATGGCCCAGGGCGTGCTCGACGCCCTGGCCCGAGCGGGACGCCGGGTCCCCGACGACGTCGCCGTGGGCGGCTTCGACGATTCGCCGGCCGCGCTGTCGTCCCGTCCCGCGCTCACGACGATCCGTCAGCCGTGGGACCGGATCAGCACCGAGATGGTACGCACGCTGCTCGCCCGGATAGGCGGCGAGGAACCGGCCGCGGTCATCCTCCCCACGGAGCTGGTGCGCCGGGAATCGGCCTGACCCTCGCGCGGGTCCCCCGAGTGGCGCAAACGAACCTGGACACCCCTACCGGTCGGTCCTACTCTCTAGTCACTTCGCACGGCAGCGCTGCACACCCCCACCCCCCCACGCACGTGCGCACCACCCGCACACATCCGCACCTCCTCGCACCCCCACCATCGATCTACCGTCCGAGGAGATCCCCATGTCCATCGGTACGTCACGCACGCGCACGCTGTTCGCGGCGGCGACCGGTCTCGCGACCGCCGCGGCCCTCGCCCTCGTCGGCGCCACCACCGCCAACGCCGGGGAGGGGTCGGCCTCTTCGACCACCGTGTCCCCCGCGGGGCACTCGTTCGCCGCCAAACTGACCGGCAAGGCCACCTTCACGGCGGGATCGACCACCATGACCTGCACGGTCTCCGCGTCGTCGCCGACGACCGGAGCCAACAACACGATCCCGGCCGCGCCCGCCAACCACAACGCCGCGGGCCCGGTCAGCGCCACCATCAACCCGCCGACCTTCAGCGGCTGCACGACCAACGTCAGCGGTGTGAACGTGACCGTCACCAGCAACTCCACCAACGGCGCCTGGTCGCTCTCCGCCCAGCACGGCACCCCCGTCTCCGCCGCGCTGACCATGCCCAAGGGCGGGGTCGTGCTCAGGACCAGCGGCCTGGCCGGCTGCACCATCACCGCCTCGCCGAGCGGACCGACCTCCGTCGCCGGCACCTGGACCAACGGCGCGCCCTCCGCACTGGCGATCACCAACGCCCCGGTCCCGGCCACCGTCACGGGCGGCTTCCTCTGCCCGACGGGCAACCAGTCGGCGACCTTCACCGCCACCTACCAGATCACCGACACCACGGACCCGAGCCAACAGATCACCGTGACGAGCTGACACTCCCGCTCACCGGCCCGGCCCCGGCGCGCCCCCCGCGCCGGTGCCGGGCCGCCGCATGCGTCCAGGACGGCGGCGGCTGCGGCCAAGTGGCACTGAACGCGGACTCCCAGTGACCCCAGCGGGCCCCGCAGCCTCGTCACACGCCCGGAGCGGTCGGTGGCCGGCCCGGGGGCGGGGGTGCGGCCCGGGCCGGCTGGTGGCCCAGGGGCGAGGGTGCCGCCCGGGCCGGTGACCCGGCAGCGAGGGTGCTGCGTGGGCCGCCGTGGCCCATGGCGGCGAGGGTGCCGCCCGGGGCCGGTCGCGGGGGCCAGGTGACAGGGGGATGCCGTTCTGGTGTGCCCGCTACGGCTGGTGCCGAGGACGCTACGTCATGGCGATTGTCGACACCGGCCGCGGTCTCACCGGTACCCTCACCCGTCATCGCGCTGTGCCGCGGAGGAGTGGTGCGAGTTCCGTGGGTCAGAGTCTCGTCGCTCGGGGGGTGGGCTTTCCAGGGAGTGGCGATGCAGATAATTGGTTCGTCCAGCCACCGCCGTGCCGCTGTCGTCGGTGTCCGTACGAGCGAAGGTGTGTCCCGTGAAAGTGGCAACCGCCCGCAAGCCGTTGAAGCAACTTCTCGTGGAGCGCCGGGCGGCGATCGATCCGGTCTCCGCGGGCTTTCCGCCACGGATGGCCGGGCCCGGACGACGCGCGGCGGGACTGTCCCAGGAGCAGATGGACGAACTGCTGGAACGCGCTCCGGGCACTTACAACCGGTTCGAGAACGGACAACTGGCCAATCCCAGCAGCGATTTCCTCAGGTCGGTCGCCAAGGTGCTCCGGCTGAACGAGCAGGAGTGGACGTTCCTCTGGCGGCTGGCCCGCCGCGAGAACCCGCCCTTCACCCTGCACCGTGATTCGGGCATGTCCGTGCCGGGAGTGTGGCAACGGGTCGTCGACCAGATCACCGGCGCCCTGGCCTACATCAACGACGCCGAGTGGAACGTCCTCGCCCACAACCAGGAGTACCGCCACCTCTTCCCCGGCAGCCGACCGCCCGCCAACACCATGCGCTGGATGCTGCTCGATCCCCGCGCCCGCGCGGAGGTCCTCATCGACTGGGACACCCGCTGGGCCCCCCTCGTCATGCCCCAGCTCCGCCACGCCGTGGAGATGCGGCCCCACAACACCGCCCTCGCCCGCCTGGAGGCCGAGGTGCTCCGGGACCCGGTCGCCGGGCCCCTCTACCGCGAGACCGCCACCGCACCCGTCCCGTACCCCGACGGATCCGAGCGGCCGATCAACCACGCCATCCACGGCCCCGGTTGGGTCACCACCTGCGTCTCCGAGCCCGTCACCTCACCCGGCGCCCGCGTCATGCTCCTGCTCTACACCCCCGGCGCGTCCCTCACCGAACGCCACCCCGTCCTCACCGCGCCGCTGAGGTCCTGAACCGGTCGTTCGTCCGCGGAATCGGCCGCGCCCGCCTCGCATACCGTTCCCGTACGCGTGTCCGTCCTCCAGGGGAGTCAGCCTTGACCCATCTCGCCCGTCCCGCCATCGCGCTGCCCGAACACGTCGTCGGCACCGACGAGTTGTGCGACGACATCCGCCGCGCCCACCCCGATCTGCCACGGCTCGAGTCGTATCTGCGGATCGCCCGCGCGACGACGGTCAGGACCCGGCGTTTCACCCGCCCCCTGTCCGCCCCCACCGTCTCCGGTACCGCGCCGATCGAGGAGCGCAACCGCGCCGCCTACGAGGACGCCCTGCGGCTGGCCATCACATCCGGCCGCCAGGCCCTGGCCCACGCCGGACTGGAGCCGGAGGACATCGACTGCGTCGTCACCAGTCACACCACCTCCTGGACCGTGCCCTCCCTGGACATCCATCTCCTCCACGAACTCGGCCTCAGACCCGGCATACGCAGGGTCCCCCTGGGGACCCTGGGCTGCGCCGGCGGGGCACAGGCGCTGGTCCACGCCCATCGGGACATCACCGCCCACCCCGGGGCCAACGTCCTCGTCGTCGTGGCCGAGTGCCTGTCCACGGCCACGTACAACCACGCGGACGCCAGCCGCGAATCGATGATCTACAAGACCCTGTTCGGCGACGGCTCCGGGGCCGTCGTCGCCACCGGAACGCCCCGCTGGTCCGGGCCGAGCGTCCGTCTCGACGACGCTCTCGAGTACGTCCTGCCCGACAGCATCGACCGCTACCGGGGTCGCCTGTCCGCGGCGGGCCTCGCCTTCGACTCCACCACCTCCGCGACCCGCGCCCTGAACGACTGCCTGCCCGAGATCGTCAAGTGGCTCGACGCACGCCCGCTCGACTTCGCCGTCGTGCACCCCGGCGGGCCCCGGATCCTGACCGACGCCGCCCAGGGCCTCGGCCTGGACCCCGACCCGGCCACCGGCGACCTGAGGCATTCCTGGGCTTCTCTCGCCGAATACGGGAACCTCGGCGGCTCGGCCGTCCTCGATGTTCTCGCCCGTACGTTCGACGCCCCGCCCGCCCATGACGCCGAGGGCATCCTGATCGGGTTCGGCCCCGGCTTCACGCTCGCCGCCGTGCACGGACGCCTTCTCCACCTCGCCGGCTGACGGGATTCAGGCAGGGAGGTGCGGCAGGAGCCGGTCCGGGGTCAGGGGCAGATCCCTCAGCCGCACACCCACCGCGTGATGGACCGCGTTCGCGAGGGCGGCGGCTGTGCCGACGATGCCGATCTCACCGATCCCCTTGCTCCCCATCGGGTTGAGATGAGGATCGTGCTCCTCGACCCAGTGCGCCTCGATCGCGGGCACGTCCGCGCACGAGGGGACGTGGTAGGAGGCGAGGTCGCGCTCCGTGAAGTCCCCGAAGGCCGCGTCCATGCCGCTCCCCTCGGTCAGAGCCATGCCGATCCCCATGGTCATCCCGCCGATGAACTGGGAGCGCGCCGTACGGGGGTTGAGGATGCGGCCGGCGGCGTACACACCGAGGAGACGGCGTACGCGGACCTCGCCGGTCACGGTGTCGACCTGGACCTCCGCGAAGTGCGCGCCGAAGGCGTGGCGTGCGTAGGGGGAGTCGCGGCCCGCCTCCTCCTCGGTGTCCGCCGAGGCGGACACGCCCTCGGCCGGCAGCTCACCGGCGTGTGCGCGCACCTTCTCGGTGAGGGCGGTGCACGCCTTGTGCACGGACCAGCCCCAGGACGCGGTGCCCGAGGAGCCGCCGGCGAGCGGCGCGTCGGGCAGCGCGCTGCTGCCGAGCTCCACCCGGACCGACTCCGGGCCGGCGCCCAGCGCTTCGGCGGCGATCTGCGCGAGGACCGTGCGCGCGCCCGTGCCGATGTCGGTGGCGTTGAGCCGGACGGTGTACGTGCCGTCGGGCGCGGCGTGCGCGGTGGCGGTGGAGGGACTGAGGAGGACGGGGTAGGTGGCCGAGGCCACTCCCGTACCGAGCAGCAGGTCGCCTTCCCGGCGCACGCCGGGACGGGGATCGCGTCGCTCCCAGCCGAAGCGCCGCGCCCCCTCCCGGAGGCAGTCGGCGAGGTGCCTGCTGCTGAAGGGCCGGCCGCTGTCCGGTTCGGTCTCCGGTTCGTTGCGCAGGCGCAGTTCCACGGGGTCGACCCCGGCGGCGACGGCGAGTTCGTCCATCGCGGACTCCAGCGCGTACATCCCCGACGCCTCACCGGGAGCGCGCATCCACGAGGGGCTCGGCACGTCGAGGGCCACCACCCGGTGGGCGGTGCGGCCGGACGGTGAGGTGTACATGGTGCGGGCCGGGACGGCGGCCTGCTCGACGAACTCCTTGACCGTGGACGTCTGGGTGACGACCTCGTGGCCGAGCGCCGTGATGACGCCGTCGGCGCCCGCCCCGATCCGTACGCGCTGCACGGTGGGGGCACGATGGCCGACGACGGCGGCGAGATGGTGGCGGGGGAGTGCCAGTTTGACGGGGCGACCGGTGTGGCGGGCGGCCATCGCGGCCAGCACCACCTGGGGGCGGGGCGTGCCCTTGGCGCCGAAACCCCCGCCGACGTGCTCGGACGTGACGGTCACCGCCTCCTTCGGCAGCCCGAAGAGGCCCGCCAGGGTGTCCCGTACGGTGGTCGAGCCCTGACTCGAGTCGTACACGGTCAGTCGGCCGTCGTCCCACCAGGCGGTGGAGGCGTGCGGTTCCATCGGATGGTTGTGCAGCGCCGGCATGGTGTACGTGGCGTCGACGCGGACGTCGGCGGAGGCGAAGGCCGCGTCGAAGTCGCCCCGTTCGCGTACGGCCGGATGGCCGCCGTTGGCCTCCTCCGGGGTGTAGAGGCGTGGATGGTCCGCGGTCAGCAGCACATCGTGCTCTTCGGTCTCGTACGTGACGCGCAGCGCGTGGGCGGCGGCGCGGGCGTTCTCCGCCGAGTCCGCCACGACGAGGGCGACGTACCATCCGCGGTGGGGCACCCGGTCGCTCTGGAGCAGCGCGAGCGTGGGGTCGTCGGACGGGCCCAGCCGCGGCGCGTTCGTGTGCGTGAGAACGGTGTGTACGCCGGGCAGTGTCAGCGCCTCGTCGGTGTGGACGGCCACCACCCGGCCGCGCGCGACCGTGGCGGGCACCGGCCAGGCGTAGGCGCAGCCCGGCGGGGTGTGTTCGGCCGCGTAACGGGCCGCGCCCGTGACCTTCTCGCGGGCTTCGAGGCGCGGGACGGCGCTGCCCGACGCCGTGGGGGCGCGGGGGACTTCCGGGATGGTCGGTGCGTCGGTCATGTCGGGGGCCGGCCTCCTTCGGCTCGGGACGCGAGGTCGCTGAGGACACTGACCGCGAGGTTCCGGGCGAGCGCCACCTTGAAGGCGTTGTCGCGCAGCGGTTCGGCCGCGGCGAGTTCGGCGTCGGCCGCCCGCGCGTACGTCCGCGCGGTGGCGGGCGCCCCGCGCAGCACCTCCTCGGCCGCGCGGGCCCGCCAGGGCCGGTGCGCGAGCCCTCCGAAGGCGAGCGACGCCTCCGCGACGACACCGTCCTCGACACGCACCACGGCGGCGACGGAGGCGAGGGCGAAGGCGTACGAGGCGCGGTCACGGGCCTTGCGGTAACCGCTGGACGCGGCCGCCGGGCGGGACGGCAGGCTCACGCCGGTGATCAGCTCGCCCGGGCGCGTGACCGAGTCCAGATCGGGCCGGTCGCCCGGCAGACGGTGGAAGTCCGTCACCGGGACCGTGCGCTCACCCCTCGCGTCACGCAGATGGACCACGGCGTCGAGGGCCGCCAGCGCGACGGCCATGTCCGAGGGATGCGTGGCGACGCAGTGGGCGGAGTGCCCGAGCACCGCGAGATCGCGATGGGCGCCGTCGCGCGCGGGGCAACCCGTACCCGGCTCCCGCTTGTTGCAGGGTTTGGCCGGGTCCTGGAAGTAGGGGCAGCGGGTGCGCTGGAGCAGGTTCCCGCCGGTGGTCGCCGTGTTGCGCAACTGCCCCGACGCTCCCGAGAGCAGGGCCTGCGACAGAGCGGTGTAGCGCGTGCGGACGACCGGGTGGGCGGCCAGGTCGCTGTTGCGTACGGTGGCCCCGATGTGGAGACCGCCGTCGGGAGTCTCCTCGATGCCGTCCAGCGGAAGCCGGCTGACGTCGATGAGGAACTCCGGGGCGGCGACGCCGAGCTTCATCAGGTCCACGAGATTGGTCCCGCCGCCCAGGAACTGGGCGCCCGGGTGGCCGGCGAACGCCTCGAGCGCCTCCTCGGCCGTCGCGGCGCGTAGGTAGGAGAAGGGCCTCACGGCGTCGAGGCCTCCTCGATCGCGTCGACGATGTTCGGGTAGGCGCCGCACCGGCAGAGGTTGCCACTCATGCGCTCGCGGATCTCCCGGGCGTCGAGTGCGGCCGGGCCGTCGCCGGAGAGGCGGCCCACGTCCGGCGGGGTCACGTACGAGGGGTGTCCCGCGGCGGCTTCGCCCAGCATTCCGACGGCCGAACAGATCTGTCCCGGTGTGCAGTAACCGCACTGCAGCGCGTCCCGGTCGACGAACGCCTCCTGCACCGGATGCAGCCGCTCGCCCTCGCTCAGGCCCTCCACCGTGGTGACCTCCGAGCCGTCACAGGCCACCGCGAACAGCAGACAGCTGTTGGCGCGCCGGCCCTCGACGAGCACGGTGCAGGCACCGCACTGCCCGTGGTCGCAGCCCTTCTTCGCGCCGACGAGGTCCAGGTGCTCGCGCAGGGCGTCCAGGAGCGTGGTGCGGTTGTCGAGCCGCAGCGTCCGCTCCGTCCCGTTGACGCGGAGGGTGACGTCGGAGGCCGCCTCCTGCCGCAGGCCGGACTCAGGCATCGGTGGCGCTCGGGACGGCGAGCGGATCGCGGGGGGCGGCGTTCTTGGCCTCCAGCATCCGTTCCCCGAGCTCGACGAGCCGGTTGCGTCCCAGCGCCTTGCGGACCTCGGGGAACCAGTCCTGTTCCTCTTCCTCCACGTGGTGGCGCACGTTCTCCATCAGGACGGTCATCTTCGCCTTGAAGCGTTCGTCGGCGGGGTCCATGTCCTTCAGCTCGGAGAGCATCCACACCACCGCGTGATGCTCCTCGACGCTCTCCAGGACGTGATCGGTCGTGTCGGGCGCTCCCTCGCGGGCCGCCGGATAGAAGATCCGCTCCTCGATCCAGGCGTGCACCGTCAGCTCCTCGATCACCTGGTCGGCGATGCTCCGTCGCTCCGCGTGGGCGTCGTCACCGGTCTTCTCGAACTTCTTGAACAGCTTCTCGACCGTCTTGTGGTCCTCGCGCAGCAACACGATCCCGTCCATGGCGCCCGCCTCACCCTTTCGTTCGCTTTTGTGACGTATTTGCCGAAATCTTCTCTTCCCCCGGAACGCCCGTCGTATGTCAGTCGACCCGGATCGCCAGCAGACACGCGTCGTCCTCGTGGCCCGAGCGGACGTGGTCGGCGACCAACTGGTCGATCGTCTGCTGCGGCGTCAGCCCCGCCGACCCGCCCAGCGCCTTCGTGAGCCGGTCGATGCCCTCGGTGATGTCCTCGCCCCGCCGCTCCACCATGCCGTCCGTGTACAGGAGCAGCAGATCGCCCTTGAGCAGCTGGTACGCCGACGTCTCGTACGCGTACCCCGGCAACGCCCCGAGCAGCGGCCCGCGTTGCTCGGTGGTGAGCGCGAAGGCGTGTCCTTCCCGCCGTACCAGCGGCGCCGGGTGCCCCGCGTCGGCCCAGTGGAGGACCCGGGCCTCGTCGATGTGGCCGGCGATCACCGTCGCCGTCTGGCCCGAAGGGTCGCTGCAGACGAGTTCGTTCAGCCACGTCATGATCTCCCCGGCCGGGGACCCGGTCTGCGCGAGTCCCGCCAGCGCGTGGCGCTGCTGGGCCATGCGGGCCACCGCGTCGAGCCCGTGGCCGCAGGCGTCGCCCATGGCCACCAGCACCCGGCCGTCCGGGAGCAGGCGGCACTTGTACCAGTCACCGCCGACCGCCGCGTCCGGTTCGGACGGCTGGTACGTGGCGGCCACCGTCAGCCCCACGGCCGCCAGCTGCTCCGAGAGCGTCGGCAGCAGCGCCTCGCGCAGTGAGGCGGCGACGCGACGTTCCGCCTCCGCCTGCTGGCGCAGCCGCTCCGTCTCGCGTTCCGTCTCCGCCAGCCGGCGGCGGCTGCGCATCTGCGGCGTGAGGTCCCGGGCGACCAGATGCACGGCCCACGGCCTGCCGTCCGTGCCCGCGACCGGCCGCCCGAGCAGGTCGAGCGTGCGTACCTCGCCGAGCACCAGGAACCGGATCCGCGTCCACGCCGGTTCCTCACCCGCGAGGACGGCCGTGATGAACTCGGCGAACGCCGTCGTGTCCGCGGGCAGCAGCGCGTCGCACAGCTCCGTCAGCGACCACGGCATGCGCATTTCCGTACGGAAGATCCGGCTGAGCCCCTCCGACCAGGTCACCTGCCCCGACAGCAGGTCCCAGTGCCCCCACCCCATGGACGCGAGGTGCTGGGCGTCCAGGGTGAGCAGCTCGGCCTGGCTGCGGACCGGGCGCCAGGTGGCGACCAGCTCACCGCCGCAGGCGGCGGCGCAGTACAACAGCTGGGCGCGGTGAAGCCGGCCCAGCCGCTCCTCCGTGTAGTCCACGACCAGGCCGTCCATGGGCCGGCCCGAGGTCATCACGTCGGCGAGCGCCCCGAGGAGTCCGCTCGCGGCCGCGCCGGGCCGTGCCTCCATGAACCGCTGGCCCACCTGGTGGCCCGGCGCCTCCAGCCACTCGACCGACCGGATGTGGTTCCCGGCCCGGATGACGAAGTCGACGATCCCGCCGTCGTCGTCCCGCACGGGCGTGAGCAGTGCGGCCGACACGGGGATGGCGGGCAGGGCGGCACAGACGCACGACCACGGGTCGTGGTCCTCCCCGATCAGGGCCGCGTTCCCGGTCGCGTCGGCGGTGCCGCACAGACAGGGGGTGGTGAGGGCGTCCTCGTGCTTGCGCGGCAGGATCGCCGCGCTCTGCAGGGGCGAAGCGCGATCCCGGGCGGTCGGCGGGGGCTGGCGCGCCTCGGTCTTGCGCCGCACATCGGCGCGAAGGGCGGCGATCTCGCGCCCGATCACCGCCTTGAGCTCGGTCACGTCGTCGGGGAGGGGAACGTTCATGGCGCACCTCTGGGCGGTGGGGGGTGGTGCGGCGCCCGGGGCCGTCGACGCCCTCGGGCCTCCGGGAAGCGTGGGTCCTGGTGCCGCGCCGGACCCCGAGGACCGCCGCGTGGCCCCGCTCCCCGCGCCGGGACCCCGTCGGCGACGGTCGACGGGGGTCCCGGGCGGCGGGTGCGATCAGCCGTGGCGCATGTCGTCCGGATCGACCGGCAGAGGACCGGGACCGGGCACGGTACGGCCGGGGCCCGAGCTCTGTGAGCCGGACATGCCCTGGGCGGCGTCGCCGGGGGTGATGCGGCCGCGCCAGCCGCCGCTCTCGAGCCCGCGTTCCTCGATGAAGCCCTTGAACCGCTTCAGATCGCCCTTGACCCGGC